>CANQKA010000050.1 GCA_947624395.1 uncultured Oscillospiraceae bacterium | reverse complement strand
CCACCCGCTATACGGGAGTGAACAAAGTAAATCCGGTTTTGGTATCTGCTATCAATTTGCTATCAAATGCCCCGTTTACGCTTTAAGACTCCAGTGTTTTCAAGGCTTTGCGGGTTTTGTCAGTTATTCCCACTCCACCGTCGCCGGCGGTTTAGCGGTGATATCGTACACGACGCGGTTGATACCGGGCACCTCGTTGACGATGCGGGTGGACACCGCGTCCAGCACGTCGTAGGGGATACGGGTCCAGTCGGCGGTCATGAAGTCCGAGGTGGTCACGCTGCGCAGGGCCAGGGTGTAGTCATAGGTCCGACCGTCGCCCATGACACCCACGGAGCGCATGTTGGTCAGCACCGCGAAATACTGGTCCATGGTCCCCTCCAAATGGGCCCTGGCGACCTCGTCCCGGAAGATGAAGTCCGCCTCCCGCAGGGTGTCCAGCTTCTCCCGCGTGATATCCCCGATGACCCGGATGGCCAGACCCGGACCGGGGAAGGGCTGGCGCGTGACCAGGTACTCCGGCAATCCAAGCTCCCGGCCAAGCTGCCGCACCTCATCTTTAAACAGCAGCCGCAGGGGCTCTACGATCTCCTTGAAATCCACAAAATCGGGCAGGCCGCCCACGTTATGGTGGCTCTTGATCACGGCGGCGTCGCCGGTACCGGACTCCACCACGTCCGGGTAAATGGTTCCCTGGGCCAGGTAATCCACCGCGCCGATCTTTTTGGCCTCGTCCTCGAAGACCCGGATGAATTCCTCGCCGATGATCTTGCGCTTACGCTCCGGTTCCGTCACGCCGGCCAGCTTGTCCAGGAACCGTTTCTCGGCGTTGACCCGGACGAAGTTTATGGGCCAGGGGTCAAAGGCGGCCTGGACCTCGTCGCCCTCATTTTTGCGCATGAGGCCGTGGTCCACGAACACGCAGGTGAGCTGACTGCCCACCGCCTCCGCCAGCAGCGCCGCCGCCACGGAGGAATCCACCCCGCCGGACAGGGCCAGCAGGACCTTCCCACCGCCGATCTTCTCCCGCAGAGCGGCCACGGCGGTGTTTTTATAGTCCCCCATGGTCCAGGTCCCGTGAGCGCCGCAGACCTCATAGAGGAAGTTTTTCAGCATCTGGGCCCCGTACTCGGTGTGGTTCACCTCCGGGTGATACTGCACGCCGTAAAAGCCCCTGGCCTCGTCGCATATAGCCACGTTGGGGCAGTTCTCGCTGTGAGCTGCCAGGGAGAAGCCCTCCGGCACCTTTGCCATATAATCCCCGTGGCTCATCCAGGTGACGCTCTCGGCCGGCAGACCCTTAAAGAGCTTGCAGCCGGTGTCGAAAAACGTGCGGGTCTTGCCGTATTCACGCGCCGCGTCGGACTGGGCCGGTGTGACTTGCCCGCCCAAATGGTGGGCCATCAGCTGGCAGCCGTAGCATATGCCCAAAATGGGCACGCCCAGCGTAAAAACGCCCGGGTCCGCCTGAGGCGCGCCGGGAGCGTACACGCTGTTTGGCCCGCCGGTGAAGATGATGCCGATGGGGTCAAAGGCCCGTATCTCGTCCAGACTGACGGTGTACGGCTTCAGCTCGCAGTACACGTGGTGCTCCCGGACCCGTCGGGCGATGAGCTGGTTATACTGGCCGCCGAAGTCGATGATAAGGACTGCTTCACGTTTCATAGGGATACCTCAAATTTCATATGTACGGATGATTTTTTCCGCCACGGCCCGGCGGGTGACGCAGCTGTCCATGGCGCTTTTCTCGATGAAGCGGTGGGCCTGTTTTTCGGTCATCTTGAACCGCTGGATGAGCAGCAGCTTGGCCCGGTCCACGATGCGCATCTCGTCCATTTTGGCCTGGAGCTTTTCGGCCCGGCTCTCCAGCGCCCGCAGCCGCTGGGACACCGCCGCCATCATCCCCAGGCTCTGTTTGAGCATCTCCGGGTCCACGGGGCTGGGCAGGGCCATAAAGCCGTGGGCCTGGGCCAGGGCGGACACCGCCTCGAACCGGTCCGCCTCCGCCAGCAGCAGCACCCCGGCCGCGCCGGTCTCCTCCGCCCGGACAGCCAGGGCCGACGCCCTGTCCGGCGGCACGGTGCCGTCCAGCACCACCACGTCGTAGACCGTCTCGTCCAGCACATAGGCCGCTTCCAGCGGCGAGCACACGTTCAGCTCCGGTGCGAACCTGTCCGCCGGCAAAAACGCGGCGAAATGGGCGGCGGTATCCTTGGAGCCGGTGATGAGAAGCAGCGAGGCAAATTGACGCGTCATCACCCTTCGCCGCCTCCTTTCATAGCATGGTCCGCCGGATAAACATCGCAAGCTGATTTTAATCACTCGCGACCGGTTTGTCAATTTTCCGGGGAAGAATGGGGCAACTGCCAAAGCGTCTCCGGCGCTGGCCGGGCGTTTTTGTGTGATTTGCCCAGCGGCCGGGACTTGACAACCGGGCGGCGGACAGTGTAAAATCGAACCAACGAGCGGCAAAGGCGTCGCGGGTGAACCCGTGTACCTGTGCCGCTCGTTTTATACCGGCGCGATTTGAGGAAAATGGAAAAGGAGAAGCAGCAGCTATGAGCAACGTACCTGAGATCTTTGGGTCCATGGTGTTTTCCGAGGCGGTCATGCGGGCCCGCCTGCCCCACGCGACCTATAAAGAAGTCATCCACGCCATCCGTCACGACGAGCCTCTGACCCCGGAGATCGCCACCGTGGTGGCAACGGCCATGAAGAACTGGGCCGTGGAAAAGGGCGCCACCCACTTCACCCACTGGTTCCAGCCCATGACCGGCGTCACCGCCGAGAAGCACGACGCCTTTGTCCACCCCACCGGGGACGGCCAGGCCATCATGGAGTTTTCCGGCAAAGAGCTGATCCAGGGCGAGCCGGACGCGTCCAGCTTCCCCTCCGGCGGTCTGCGGGCCACCTTTGAGGCTAGGGGCTACACCGCCTGGGACCCCACCAGCTATGCGTTTGTGAAGGATGGCGTTTTGTATATCCCCACGGCATTCGTGTCCTACACCGGCGAGGCGCTGGACAAGAAGACCCCGCTGCTGCGTTCGATGCAGGCCCTTTCCAAACAGGCCATCCGCATCCTGCGGCTGTTTGGGGACACGGCCTCCGATTCCGTGCGGGCCACCGCCGGGGCGGAGCAGGAGTATTTTCTGGTGGACAAGAGCGTTTATGACCGGCGCCGTGACCTGATCTACACCGGCCGGACCCTGTTCGGCGCCCGTCCTCCCAAGGGTCAGGAGATGGAGGACCACTACTTTGGCGCCATCAAGCCCCGTGTGGCCGCCTTCATGAAGGACCTGAACGACGAGCTTTGGAAGCTGGGCGTGGTGGCCAAGACCGAGCACAACGAGGTGGCCCCGGCCCAGCACGAGCTGGCCCCGCTGTTTTCCACCGTGAACATCGCCGCGGACCACAACCAGCTCACCATGGAGCTTATGCGCACCGTGGCGAAAAAGCACGGCATGGAGTGCCTGCTGCACGAAAAGCCCTTTGCCGGCGTCAACGGCTCCGGCAAGCACAACAACTGGTCCATGGCCACGGATACCGGCGAGAACCTGCTGGAACCCGGCGACACCCCGGCGGAGAACGCCCAGTTTTTGCTGTTTCTCTGCGCGGTGCTGAAGGCGGTGAACGAGTACCAGGACCTGCTGCGCATCTCCGTGGCCACGGCCGGCAACGACCACCGTCTTGGCGCCAACGAGGCCCCGCCGGCCATCCTGTCCGTGTACGTGGGCGACGAGCTGGAAGCGGTGCTGAACGCCATCATGAATGGCGAGGCGTACAGCGGCGGCGGCAAGGAGCCCTTTAAAGTGGGCGTCAGCGTCCTGCCCCGCTTCCCCAAGGATTCCACGGACCGGAACCGTACCAGCTCTTTTGCCTTCACCGGCAACAAGTTCGAGTTCCGCATGCCCGGTTCCTCTCAGTCCATCTCCGAGGCCAACATCGTGCTCAACACCGCCGTGGCGGAGGAGCTGCGCCGGTTTGCCGACCGGCTGGAGGCCGCCGACGACTTTGACGGGGAGCTGCACGACCTGATCCGCGAGACGGTGAAAGAGAACATCCGCATCGTCTTCAACGGCAACGGCTACGATGACGCCTGGGTGGAAGAGGCCCGGCGCCGGGGACTTTTGAACCTGCGCACCACCCCCGAGGCGCTGCCCTATTACCTGCATGAGAAGAACATCCAGCTTTTCGAGAGCAACCGGGTCTTTTCCGAGACGGAAATGCGCGCCCGCTACGAGATCATGCAGGAGAACTACGCCAAGACCATCCGCATCGAGGCCATGACCACCTCCGACATGGTCCGCAAAGATATATTGCCGGCGGTGAGCGCCTACGGCGGAAAGCTGGCCGAGACGCTGACGGCGAAAAAAGCCCTTCCCGGCATCGACACGTCCTACGAGGAATCGGCCCTGAGCCGCCTTTCGGAGCTGACCGGCATGACCGGCCGTGCGGTGGACGTGCTGGACGAGGCCATCATGCGTTCCAACGACATCGCCTCCTGCGAGGACCTGTCCAACTTCTGCCGGGACAAGATATTTGCCACCATGAGCGAGCTGCGCATCTACGTGGACGAGATGGAGACCATCACCAGCGGCAAATACTGGCCGTACCCGACTTACGGCGAAATGCTTTTCTCTGTTCGTTAAGAAGGGGGTTAAAACCCAAGAGATAATAGGAGGTCAATACCATGCTGACGATCCCTGAGGGCTATAAAACCGTGCTGGACGTGTACGACACCCAGCAGTGCATCGAGTTCATCAAATCCCACTTCCAGAGCAACTTCCGTGCGGCCCTGAACTTAAAGCGCGTGTCCGCGCCGCTGTTCGTCCGGGCGGACACGGGCCTGAACGACGACCTGAACGGCGTGGAGCGGCCCGTGAGCTTTGACGTGCCCGCCACGGGCGATGGGGAGTACCAGATCGTCCACTCTCTTGCCAAGTGGAAGCGCTGGGCCCTGCGGGAGTACGATTTCCGTGTGGGCAACGGCCTTTATACCGACATGAACGCCATCCGGCGGGACGAGCCGGTGCTGGACAATCTTCACTCCGTCTACGTGGACCAGTGGGACTGGGAGAAGGTCATCACGCCCGAGGACCGGACCGTGGCGTACTTAAAAACTACGGTCCAGCGCATCGTGGACGCCATCGGCATGACCTGCGACGAGGTCCGCTGGCAGTTTCCCAAGCTTAAGACAGAGATATGCCGGGATGTGACGTTCATCACCACCCAGGAACTGGAGGACCTGTACCCCCACCTGGACCCGGCCGAGCGGGAGAACGAGTTCACCAAGACCCACGAGACGGTGTTTCTCATGCAGATAGGCGGCAAGCTCCGCTCCGGCAAGCCCCACGACGGCCGCGCTCCGGACTATGACGACTGGTCCCTGAACGGGGACATCATCGTCCGCAGCCACGTACTGGACCGGGCCTTTGAACTGTCCTCCATGGGCATTCGTGTGGACCCGGAGACCCTGGACAAACAGCTCACTCTCGCCGGGTGCGACTACCGGCGGGAAATGCCATTCCACAAGGCCCTGCTGGCCGGCGAACTGCCCCAGACGATCGGCGGCGGCATCGGCCAGAGCCGGCTTTGCATGCTTCTCATGGGCTGTGCCCACATCGGCGAGGTCCAGTCCGGCGTCTGGGACGACGTGACCCGCGCCGCCTGCCGCGCCGCCGGCATCAACCTGTTGTAAGCCAAAACCATAGAAAAAACCCTGCCGCTTCAAGCGGCAGGGCTTTTTATGAGCTTTTCTGTCAGCCGGGGCTTTAAACGCCTGCACAGGCGGATGAGACATTCCGTGAGCATACAGTGGACCAGGGAGCAGACCAGCACCGCGCCTATCATGGCGGCCACGCTCACGCCCGCCGGCCAGAGCTTCCTGAACAGCTTTATCACCGGCCAGTGCACCAGAAACACGCTCAGACTGAGGGTACCCAGGGACCGGGCTGCTCTGGGGCATTTGCCTACCAGGTCGTTCCACAGGCTGTGGCCGGACGTGGCGATGGCCACAGCGATGAAAAACACCAGCAGCGCGCACCACTGAAAATACCGGGTGTCAAACCGGAGCATCATCCAAATGGCCAGGATGTGGCAGAGCGTCTCCGCCCCGGTCAAAAGAAACTCGCCCCGGCGGGAGAAGCTGCGCCGGCGCAGCGCCTCGGACAGGCGATAGCAGTACCAGGCGCAGCCGTACACCAGCCAGACGCGCAGGGTCCCGAAGGTGGTGAAGCCTATCCAGGTCGTGGCTCCGGCCACCTCCACATGCCGCCAATAGCCGAAGCCCGCCATCAGGCTCATGGGCAGCAGCACCCGGAGAAAGGGCTTTTTGCAGGTGGTAAAGCAGCCCACCATCACGATCTCCACCAAAAACATGGAGCTGATGGTCCAGGCGGGGGAGTTGAGAAGGCCCTTGCCGTGGTTCATGCCGTTGGCCTTCACCAGCAGCACTTCCCATATGTCCCGGGCAAAGCTTGTGGCCAGATCCCGTGGGGCGAAGGTCCTGTTGATATACAGGCGTATGACCGCGAACGCGAACACGAACGCAGTCAGCGCCCAGGGGAACAGCCTTGCGAACCGGTGGCCGATGTACGCCCCCGGCGTCTCGTCCGGATGGCGGTCCAGGTGCCGGAAGAAGAACACCCCCGCCGCCAGCAGAAAATACTCCACGCCGAACTTCCCGCCGGGCAAAAGATCGGGGCCGGTCACATAGTAATTGTAGTAGTGGTAAAATACGATGAACCAGCAGTAAAAGTATTTCCCCAGGTCCGCCGCCGGGATATGGCCGTTTGCGCGTTTTTCCATGGCCGCGCCTTATCCCTTTGTCCCGCCGCGAAGGACGAGCGCTTTTATCTTACCGCCTTTTTTCCTCCAGAATTTGATGAGACCGGTGACCAGAAAATAATGGACCAGCGAGCAGACCACGATGGCTGCCACCAGGGGCAGCAGATGGGCGTAGTAATTGTCCAGACCGGGGTAGAGGACCTTTTCAAAATACCGGGTGACGGGCCGGTGGATGAGATAGATGCTCAGGCTGAACGCGCCCAGCCATCCGGCCACGGGGGCGCATTTTTGCAGCGCCTTATTCCAAAGGCTGTGGCCGGAAAGCTCTATTGCCACCGCCACGAAGAACGCCAGCAGCACGCACCGCTGCCATGCGCGGGTGTCGTAGTGGGTCATGACCAGCAGCGCGAAAACGTGGCACATGCTCTCCAAAACCGTCAGCAGCACTTCCGCCAGCCGTGTCAGATCCAGCGTTTTCAGGTATTGGCCCAGCTTCAAACAATAATACCCGCAGCCGTAGACCAGCAGGGCCCGCAGGGTGCCGAACGTTGTGAAGCCTATCCAGTCCTCCACCGCGCCCTTGTCCGTCATGGCCCAGTATCCGAAGCCCACGATAAGCCCCGTGGGCAGCAGCACGTTCAGGAAAGTCTTGCGGCCCGTGCGGTAGCAGCCCACCAGCACGATCTCCGCCAGGAACATGGAGCTGATGGTCCACATGGGCGCGATGAGCAGCGCCCTGTCCTGGTTCATGCCGTTCATCTTCACCAGCAGCGCCTCCCATATGTCGGAGGACAGGGCCTGGATAAGCGTCTTCCCGTCGGAGCCGTTGATCACCACCCGCAGCACGATGAAGCCGAAGATGAACGCCGGCAGACTCCAGGGAAACAGCCTTGCGAACCGCCGGCCAATATACTGCCCGGTTGTCTCGTCCTGGTCGCGCTCCAGGTGCCGGAAGAAGAACACCCCGGCCACCAGCAGGAAAAATTCCACGCCGTACCGCCCGGTGATAAAATGCGCGCCGGTGCCGTTATAGATATGATAGAACACCACGGCCCAGCAGTAAACGAACCTGCCCAGGTCGATCATCACGTTGCGCTGGGGACGGGACAGAGCCTCCATTGGTCGCTTCCTTTCTCTGAAAATGCGGACAAAACAACGGAATCATTTCATGAAAGTATATCACATGCCGCCGTTGCTGACAAGCCCCCGGACCCATTTCCCCTTGTCAAGGCGGTGGGGTTGGATTATAATAACAATGGGGTGAGGCGAATGAACATAAAAAAGAGATTCGGTCCGGCGGTGCTCATCGTCGTTGTGACGCTGGGGTGCACGCTGCTGGGCCGGTTCACCCGGGTGCTGTTTTTCCTGGCGCTGGCGGTAGCCTCCGCCTATGAGCTGCGGCAGGTGCTGGAAAAGGCGAACATGCCCGTGTCCATGGCGCTGCCCGTGGCGTATATCGCGGCCCACGCCGCGCTGTGCTGGTTTCATGCGCCCAGCGCCTGGATGGAGGCGCTGTTTATCCTGGCTGCTATGGCCGCCATGTGCTGGACGGTGCTCCAGCCGTCCCGCGGTGCCATGTTCGCGGTGGGCCATTTGTTCCTGCTGGTATGGCCCTTTTCGTTTTACGCGGTGATACTGCGCGCCGCCGCGTCTGACGCGTGGCTCATGACGCTGACGCTCGGCGTGCTCAGCTCCTGGGCCTGCGACTGTATGGCCCTGGTGGGCGGCAAGTACCTGGGCGTGCACAAGCTGGCCCCCACGGTCAGCCCCCACAAGACCTGGGAGGGCGCCATCGTGGGCGGTCTGTCCGCTATCCTGGCGGGCATGCTCATAAGCTGGATACTGGGCTGGCAGTTCGGCCTGTGCGTGGTCACGGCGCTGGTCGCCAGCACCTTCGGCCAGTTCGGCGACCTGGCCGCGTCGCTTTTCAAGCGTATGGCCGGCGTAAAAGACTACGGCCACCTGATGCCCGAGCACGGTGGTATCATGGACAAGATGGACAGCGTATTATTCGCGGTCCCGGCGGCTTATTTCGTCCTGTGCCTTTACGGCGTGGCCTGAGCTACATCCCAAACCCGCCCGCGCACTCTATGGCCTGACCGGTGATGAAGCCGGCCCTGTCTGAGGCCAGAAAGGCGATAAGCTCCGCCACGTCCTCCGGCGTGCCCAGACGGCCCAGAGGCGTTTCGTCCGCCAGGGCCTGTCTGTCCGCGAAGTCGAACCGGGCCAGCATGTCCGTGTCGATGACGCCGGGGCAGACGCAGTTGACCCGTATGCCGGAGGGGCCAAGCTCCTTGGCCAATGCCTTGCAAAGCCCGATCAGCGCCGCTTTCGACGCGGAGTAAGCCGCCTCGCAGCTCGCGCCGTACAGGCCCCAGACGGAGGACACGAGAATGATGTTCCCCGCCTTTTTATGGACCATATGGGGGATGGCCGCCCGACAGCAGCGATAAACCCCGTCCAGATTGACGGCCATCAGCCCGGACCAGTCCTGCTCGTCCATGTCGGTGAGAAGGCCGTATTCAGCCACTCCGGCGTTGCACACCAGCAGGTCGGCCGGTCCCGCGGCCTGGAACAGGTCCCGGACCTGCGCCGCATCAGATACGTCGGCCTTTATGGCCCGGACGCCCAACTCACGGGCCAGGGCCAGGGCGGCGTCTTCCGAGGCGTTGTAGTGTACGGTCACGTCCCATCCGTCGGCCGCCAGCCGCCGGACGGCGGCCGCGCCGATGCCCCTGGACGAGCCGGTGACGAGAGCTTTCTTTCCCATGGGGCGTCTCCTTCCTTGGCACATTCTGCACACAGTATAACATATACGACAGCCCAAAGGTAGATTAAAATGCGTTTTGACGACAACGAACAGAATAAGCCCCAACAGCCGGAGGACGACGGCCAGTGGACCCGGGAACCGTCCAAACAGGACGCCCGGTTCGATTTTGCCGCGTTTTTAGGGCCGGACAGCCTGGAGGACAAGATAACCGACGTGCTGGACGGGAAAGACCTGCTGGACGCTGACGCCTACGGGGACCATTCCTCCAACTATGTCCCCCGCAAGTCCGTCCCGGAGGGCCACGGCCGCCATGAGATCCCCGGCTCGGACGTGGATGACGAGGACGAGAACGAGGACCACGGGGACGAGGACACGCCCCCGGAGGAGGAGATGGACTTCCGGGAGGAAGCCCCGCAAAAGCCCGTGCTCATCGACGAACCGCCGCCAAGGCCCAAGGTGATCGTGGCGGAGCCGGCGCCCCGGGTCTATGTGGACCCCCAGGCGGAGTATGGCCCCGTGGAGGCCCCGCCCCCCAAGGGCAGCGGCAAGGGCGTGAAGTGGCTGCTGGCGGCGCTGATATCCCTGGCGGTGATCCTGGCGGCGGTGCTGCTGGTGACCAAGTTCCTGCCCGATATCGGCAGCTTTTTCGGCCGGGGCACCGACGAGCCCAAGCCCACTACGGACGTGCTGGGCCAACAGGAGCGCCCCACGCCCACGGCGGCGCTGGCCGTGCCCCAGGTGCGCATCTACAACGTCACGGCCGCGGCCGGCCCTGGAGGCAGCGTGTACCCCTCCGGCATCGTGGACGTGCAGGAGGGTGGCAGCGTCAACTTCACCTTCACCCCCAGCGAGGGCTATGAGATAAGCCGCGTGGTCATAGACGGGGTGGACACCGTGGTGCAGAGCGCCTACACGTTCAGCGACATGCGCCGGGACCATACCCTCCGCGTGGAGTTCACCCAGGCGGCGCCTCCTGCTGTGGAGACGACGGCCACGCCCGCGCCCACGGATGAACCGGCCCCGGAGCAGCCTATGCCGGACATCGACACCGGCGCGCCGCCCGCCGGCGGCGGCGAAGGCGAGCCGGAGCCTCCGGCGATACCTTGACAAAAAGCCAGACCACTTGGAGAAAATATGCGCAAGAGCAAAATACTGATCGTTGACGATTCGGAGATGAACCGCTCCATCCTGGCGGACATGCTGGAGGAGGAGTACGTCGTCCTGGAGGCGGAGGACGGCGAACAGGCCGTGGCCGTCCTGCAAGAGCACCACGCGGACATTGCGCTGGTGCTGCTGGACATCGTGATGCCCCGGCTGGACGGGTTCGGCGTGCTGGAGATCATGGGCCGGGAGGGCTGGATCGAGGACCTTCCCGTCATCATGATATCCTCCGAGAGCGGCTCGGACCAGGTGGCCCGCGCCTATGACCTGGGCGTGAGCGAGTTCATCAGCCGCCCCTTTGACGCGCTGGCGGTCCGCCGCCGGGTGCTCAACACATTGATTTTGTACGCCAAGCAAAAGCGCCTCATGGACATGGTGGAGGAGCAGATATTAGAGACGCAGCGCCAGAGCGGCATGATGATCCAGATCCTCAGCCACATCGTGGAGGTGCGCAATGGCGAGAGCGGCCAGCACATCCTGCACGTGCGCAAGCTGACGGACGTTCTTCTGCGGGCCCTGACGCGCAAGACCGGCGTCTACGGCCTGACCGGCGAGGACATCAACCGCATCAGCGTGGGCTCGGCTCTGCACGACATCGGCAAGATCGTTATCGACGAAAAAATACTCAACAAACCCGGCAAGCTGACGGCGGAGGAATTTGCCGTCATGAAGACCCACGCCATGAAGGGCGCGGAGATGCTGGACGCGCTGGAGGAACACCGGGACGATCCCCTTGTCCGCACGGCCTATGAGATATGCCGCTGGCACCATGAACGATATGACGGCCGGGGCTATCCCGACGGCCTGCGGGGTGACGATATCCCCATCTCCGCGCAGGTCGTGGCCCTGGCGGACGTGTACGACGCGCTGACCAGCCCCCGGGTGTACAAGGCCCCGATCCCCCACGGGCAGGCCGTCCAGATGATAGCCGAGGGCCAGTGCGGCGTGTTCAACCCCCTGCTGCTGGAATGTCTGCGGGAAAACGCGGACAATATACGCCGGGAGCTGGCTGCGGACGATGACGAGAGCATCGCCGCCCGGGAGAGCCAGAACATCGTCAACGACTCCGTCCGCGCCGCCCACGTGTCTGACGCTGCCTCGGCCCGGACGCTGCGGCTATTGGACTATGAGCGGATGAAGCACAGCTTCTTCTCCGAGATGACGAAGGAGCTGCAATTTGAATACACCGTCTCGCCCTCCACGCTCATCCTGTCCGCCTGGGGCGCCCAGACTCTGGGGGTGGGCGAGATCATCGCCGATCCCGGTCGGGACGAGGCATTGCGGGCCGTACTGGGGGAGGACGGCTGGGGCCAGTTTTCCTGGCACATGCGCCAGACCACGCCGGAGGAGCCCAACGTGGGCTACGAGTGCCCCC
The DNA here is from genome assembly GCA_947624395.1 of uncultured Oscillospiraceae bacterium. Classification (GTDB taxonomy): domain Bacteria; phylum Bacillota; class Clostridia; order Oscillospirales; family Oscillospiraceae; genus CAJOIG01. The sequence continues at coordinate 2,985 of CANQKA010000050.1, read as the reverse complement.
TGACCTATAACGGCCAGACCCGCTGGCACCACATCGTCCTGCGGACCATCTGGACCACGGACACGCCGCCCCGTTTTCAGGGCGCTCTGGGCAAGGCCATCGACATCCACGACGCCCGCCAGCGCATCACGGCCCTGGAAAAGAAAGCCGCACGGGACAGCATGACGGGCCTTTTGAACCGGGCGGCGGCCAAAGAGCGCATCGGCGAGCGCATGGAGGAACGGCCCAACAGCCATTACGCCCTGGGCATCTTTGACCTGGACTATTTCAAGACCGCCAACGACCGGTATGGCCACCAGTTCGGCGACCGGGTATTGAAGACCGTGGCCGGCCGTCTTGTCCACAGCGTGCGCAGCTCGGACATCGTGTGCCGTGCCGGGGGCGACGAGTTTTTGCTGTTCCTGGAATACAACACGGACCTGGAGCGGACCATCGACCGGATATTCCATAGCCTTTGCGGCCCGTTGGACGACTACCACATCTCCGTCACCATGGGCGTGGCCCGCTGTGAGGACGCCGGACAGAGCTACGAGGCCATGTTCCGGGCGGCGGACTCGGCCCTGTACGCGGCCAAGCGGGCCGGCAAGGGGCGGTACTGCTTCTACGACGGCTCCATGCGGGACGTGCTCACGGCCATATCCGACATCGACGACGAACAGGGAGGAACAGCCCCATGACCATCCAGGAATGCTACCGGGCCATCGGCGCGGACTATGACGAGGTGCTGGGCCGGCTCCGCAGCGAGCGGCTTATCCAGAAATTCGTCCTGAAATTCCCGGAGGACGGCAGCTTCCAGCTGCTGTGCGACAGCATGGATGCCGGCGACCTGGAAACGGCTTTTCGGGCCAGCCACACGATAAAGGGCGTGTGCGCCAATCTGGGCTTTGCCCGCCTGGGCGCGTCCAGCCACGACCTGACCGAGGCCCTCCGCGCCCGTGACGGCGCCAAAGCCGCGGCGCTTCTTGCCCAGGTAAAAACCGATTATGCCGAAACCATAACCGCCATCCGCGCCTACCAGTCGGGGATTTAAAAAATGATCCCTTATGAAATGCCCCCCTTGTCAAAGGGGGGTGCCCGCCATCGGCGGGCGGGGGGATTGCTGTCAGATATACGCCAATCCCCCAGTCATGCTGACGCATGACAGCCCCCTTTCACAAGGGGGCCTTCCAAATTGAAATATAATACCAACCTGCCACGGCATGCCGTGGCAGGTTTTGCGTCTTGCGTTATTTTTTCGCCGGGTCGGTCATGCTCTCCTTGAACGCGGTGGCCAGACCCGCCAGCCCCTGTATCTCCGAGGGGATGATGATTTTTGTAGCCTGTCCGTTGGCGGCGGCCTGAAAAGCCTCCAGCGCCTTCAGCTGGACGATGGGCTCCGTGGGCGCGGCCTGGTTCAGCAGCTTCAGGCCCTCGGCGGTGGCCTGGTTCACGGCGATGATGGCCTGGGCCTTGCCCTGGGCCTCCAAGATGGCGGCCTCCTTCTTGGCCTCGGCCCGCAGCACGGCGGATTCCTTCTCGCCCTCGGCCTCCAGGATGGCGGCCCGCTTCTCGCCCTCGGCCCGCAGGATGGACTCGCGCCGCTCCCGCTCGGCCTTCATCTGCTTCTCCATGGCGTTCTGGATCTCCTTGGGCGGGGTGATGTTTTTAAGCTCCACCCGGTTGACCTTGATGCCCCAGGAGTCGGTGGCCTCGTCCAAGATCTGCTGCATCTTGGCGTTGATGGTATCCCGGCTGGTGAGGGACTCGTCCAGCTCCAGCTCGCCGATGATGTTCCGCAGCGTTGTGGCCGTCAGGTTCTCGATGGCCAGCATGGGATTTTCCACGCCATAGGTATACAGCTTCGGGTCGGTGATCTGGAAATAGATCACCGTGTCGATCTGCATGGTCACGTTGTCCTTGGTGATGACGGGCTGGGGCGGGAAGTCCGCCACCTGCTCCTTCAGGCTCACCACCTTGGCGATGCGCTCGATGAAGGGGATCTTGAAGTGCAGCCCCACGTTCCATGTGGCGTGGTAGGCCCCCAGCCGCTCCACCACGAAGGCCCGTGCCTGCTGGACCACCCGGATGTTGCGGATGATGATAACGACCACCAGCAGAACGATGACGCCCGTGAACACGGGCCCGACGACGTTGTTAAGATCATACATAGCGGCTCGTCCTCCTTTAAATATTATGGGCAGTTTCCCGCACCGGTGTCACGATGAGCTTCACGCCCTGGATGCTCTGCGCTGTTACCACGGCCCCAAGCTCGATGGTCTCGCCGTCGGCGGAGCGGGCCGTCCAGGTCTTGCCGTCGGCGCTGACGGCGCCGGTGCCGGCCAGATTGTCGATGCGCTGGGTGACCACGCACTCCTGCCCCAGCACCATGTCGGCGTTGGTGGCCTGCCGGTCCCGGCGGAGGCTGTTTTTCAGCCTTGGGTACAAAAGGGCGAAGCACACGCCGGACACGGCGACGAACAGCAGAATCTGCGCCCACAGCGGCGCGTCCAACGCCGCGCCCGCCAGCGCGGCCAGCGCGCCCACCGTGAACCATATGGAGCTCATAGCGGCGGTGACCGCCTCCACGATGAGAAACACCACGGCTGCCACGATCCAGAATGCGATCATGCTGCCACGTCCTTTCCGTCTGTATTTGATAATAGTATATCATCGTCCGCCGCAAAATGATAGTGGAATTTATGACCGGGGATGAAGATGATGGAAATATTTGTTTTCCCTCTTTACTTTCAAGCTTTAGTCTGGTAAAATACCTATATCATTCTGGCGCAGGAAAGGAGAATGTCTCATGAACAAGATCAACCGCAAACCTCGCAACGAGATGATGTACAAGGCGATATTGTCCCTCCAGACGGTGGACGAGTGCGAACAGTTTTTCGATGACCTGTGCACGGTGACGGAGCTGCAGGCGCTGGAGCAGCGGTTCCAGGTGGCGTGGCTTCTGAACCGGGGCATGATCTACAACGACATCCTCCAGGAGACGGGCGC
>CANQKA010000049.1 GCA_947624395.1 uncultured Oscillospiraceae bacterium | reverse complement strand
GACACCTACCGGACGTTGATGGCCGCGGACAGCGCCGTCATGGTCATCGACGCGGCCAAGGGCATCGAGCCCCAGACGAGAAAGCTCTTCAAGGTCTGCGCCATGCGCCATATCCCCATCTTCACCTTCATCAACAAGCTGGACCGGGAGGCCCGCAGTCCCTATGACCTGATGGAGCAGCTGGAAAACGAGTTCGGCATCGGCACCTATCCCATGAACTGGCCCATCGGCTGCGGCCGGGATTTCAAGGGCGTGTACGACAGGGCCAGCGGCAAGATATTGTCCTTCGGCGACGCACACCGAGGGTCCAGCCGTATCCAGGCGGAGGAACACACCCTCCAGGACACGGACGCCCTGGACGCGCTGCTGGGCAAGACGCTCCGGGAGACGCTGGAAGCGGACGTGGAGCTTTTGGACGGGGCGGGCTATGAATTTGACATCGACCAGGTCCACAAGGGGCAGTTGAGCCCGGTGTTTTTCGGCTCGGCCCTGACCAACTTCGGCGTGGAGCCGTTTTTGAAGAGCTTTCTTGCACTGACCCCCACGCCTCTGCCCCGGCAGGCGGCGGAGGGCGTGGTGGACCCCTTCGACGAGCATTTTTCCGCCTTCGTGTTCAAGATACAGGCCAACATGAACAAGGCCCACCGGGACCGTATCGCGTTCATGCGGGTCGTATCCGGCCGGTTTGCCCGGGACACGGAGTATCTGCACGTGCAGGGCGGTAAGGCCCTGCGGCTGGCCCAGCCCCAGCAGATGATGGCGGAGAACCGCCAGATCATCGACGAGGCCTACGCCGGGGACATCATCGGCATCTTCGACCCCGGCATCTTCGCCATCGGCGACACGGTGTGCGACAAGGGCAAAAAGGTCACCTTCGAGGGCATCCCGACGTTTGCCCCGGAGATATTCGCCGCCGTGGAGCGCATCGACACCATGAAGCGCAAGCAGTTTGAAAAGGGCATGACGGAGATCGCCCAGGAGGGCGCCATACAGATCTTCCACGCACCGGGCAGCGGCCTGGAGGAGGTCATCGTGGGCGTGGTGGGCGTGCTGCAATTGGAGGTGCTGGAATACCGGCTCAAGACCGAGTACGGCGTGGACGTGCGCCGGCGGGGGCTGCCCTACCAGTTCGTCCGCTGGGTGGAAAATAAGGACATGGACCTGTCCAGGCTCAATCTGGGCACCGACTCCCGCTGGGTGCAGGACTTCAAGGGCAACGACCTTCTGGTCTTCGGCGGCCAGTGGTCCATCCGCTGGGCGGAAGAGAAAAACCCCGGCTTGATCTTGCGGGAATTCAAACAGAATTGACGGGCTGACGGGAGGAAGAAGAAATGAACGTATTGACGCTCACATGCGGCACCGGCGGCGGGCACAATTCCGCCTGCGCGGCGGTGGCCGAGGCGCTGAAAGCCCGCGGTCACGCCGTCACGACCATGAACCCCTACACCCTGAAAAACGACCAGGTGGCGGAGGTGGTGGACAAGGCCTATATTTTATTGGCCCAGAAGGCCCCCAACGCCTTTGGCGCGGCCTATAAGCTGGGGGACGTGTACCGGAACCTGCCGTTCCCGTCGCCGGTCTACCGGCTCAACCGGCTGATGGAGCCGCTGCTGGAAAACTACATCGAGGAAAACGGCTTTGACGCGGTGGTGACTACCCACCTGTTCCCGGCGGAGATGCTGACAAGCATGAAGCGGCGGGGCCGGGTCAAAATGCCCCGGACCTATTTCGTCGCAACGGACTACGCCTGTATCCCCTTCACGGAGGAGACGGACTTGGACCGGTATATCATCCCCGCGAAAGAGCTGACGGCGGAATTCGTGGGCCGGGGCATCGACGAGGCGCGTATACGGCCCCTGGGCATCCCGGTCCGGGCCGCTTTTCGCCAGCGGGAGGACCGGACGGCCATACGGGCGCGGCTGGGTCTGGACCCGAACAGGAAGGTCATTTTGGTGGCCGGTGGGAGCATCGGCGCGGGGAGCATCCGCCAGGTGGTGAGTATTCTCCTGGACCGGTATGAGAGCAGCGCCGATCTCGTCGTGGTCTGCGGCAACAACCGGGACCTGGAAGACGAGGTACGGGAGGCCTTCGGCGGGCGGTGCGCCGTGCTGGGCTTTACCGATAAGATGGCGGACTATATGAAGGCCAGCGACCTGTACCTTTCCAAGCCGGGAGGACTGTCCTCCACCGAGGCGGCCGTGGCGGGCACGGCACTGGTACATATCACGCCCATACCGGGCTGCGAGACAAGCAATATGCACTTTTTCGCCCAAAACGGCATGAGCCTTGCCGTCACGTCGCCGGAGGATGAGCTGGCAGACGCCTGCGACAGGCTGCTGGACAGCGCCGCACGGGAGGAAATGATCGCGGCCCAGCGCCGGGTCATTCCCGCAGACGCCGCCGGCGACATCTGTAAGCTGCTGGAAGCGGAATACGCCCAGAGCAAAACATCCGATCAATAAAAAGGGGAGATAAGATCATGCAAGAAGTCAAGAAACCGAAAAAACCGCTGATATTCTATTACGGCGTCGTGATGCTGGCGCTGGTGCTGTTCAACCTGCTGTTCCTGCCCTGGTTGGCCCGACGGCAGATCAAAGAGGTGGATTACGGCACCTTCATGACCATGACGGAGACCGGCGAGCTGGGCCAGGTGCAGATCGAGTCGAACCAGATCCTGTTCACCGACAAGGACCAGACCCAGGTCTATAAGACTGGCCCCATCCAGGACCTGGGCCTGGTGGACCGGCTGCACGAGGCCGGCGTGGCCTTTTCCAGCCAGATCGTGGAGCAGACCTCGCCGCTGCTGTCGTTTTTCCTGTACTGGATATTGCCCATCGTGCTGTTCGTGGGCATCGGCCAGTTCATGAGCAAGAAGCTGATGGACCGGGCCGGGGGCAACTCCATGATGTTCAACATGGGCAAGTCCAACGCCAAGGTATACGTGAGCAGCTCCGACGGCATCCACTTCTCCGACGTGGAGGGCGTGGACGAGGCGGAGGACAATTTGCGGGAGATCGTGGACTACCTGCAAAACCCGGATAAGTACAAGGAGATCGGCGCGTCCATGCCCAAGGGCCTGCTGCTTGTCGGCCCTCCGGGCACCGGTAAGACCATGCTGGCGAAAGCCGTGGCGGGCGAGTCCAACGTGCCCTTTTTCTCCATGTCCGGCTCGGAGTTCGTGGAGATGTTCGTGGGCATGGGCGCGTCCAAGGTCCGGGACCTCTTTAAACAGGCCAAGGAAAAAGCCCCCTGCATCGTGTTCATCGACGAGATCGACGCCATCGGCCAAAAGCGCAACGCCGGGACTATGGGCGGCAACGACGAGCGGGAGCAGACGCTCAATCAGCTTCTCACGGAGATGGACGGCTTCGAGGCCAACAACGGCGTCATTATTCTCGCGGCTACCAACCGGCCCGAGTCTCTGGACCCGGCGCTGACCCGTCCGGGCCGGTTCGACCGGCGGGTGCCCGTAGAGCTTCCGGACCTCAAGGGCCGGGAGGCCATCCTGCGTGTGCACGCGAAAAAGGTGAAGATCGGCGAGGACGTGGACTATGAGCGGGTGGCCCGTATGGCCTCCGGCGCATCGGGCGCGGAGCTTGCCAACATCGTGAACGAGGCGGCCCTGCGGGCCGTGCGGGACGGGCGGAAGTTCGTCACCCAGGCCGATTTGGAAGAGAGCATCGAGGTAGTCATAGCCGGATACCAGAAGAAAAACGCCATCCTCACGGACCAGGAAAAGCACATCGTGGCCTGTCACGAGATCGGCCACGCGCTGGTGGCGGCCAAGCAGACCAATTCCGCCCCGGTGCAGAAGATCACCATCATCCCCCGTACCTCCGGGGCGCTGGGCTACACCATGCAGGTGGAGCAGACCGACAAGAACCTGATGAGCCGGGAGGAGCTGGAAAACAAGATCGCCACCCTGACCGGCGGTCGGGCGGCGGAGGAAGTGACCTTCGGCTCCGTCACCACCGGCGCTTCCAACGACATCGAGCAGGCCACCAAGCTGGCCCGGGCCATGATAACCCGGTACGGCATGAGCAAGGACTTTGACATGGTGGCGCTGGAGACGGTCAACAACCAGTACCTTGGCGGGGACGCGTCCCTGGCCTGTTCCGCCGAGACCGCGGCGGAGATAGACAAGCAGGTGGTGGCCATCGTGAAGAAGCAGCACGATAAGGCCGTTGAAATACTCACCGAGAACCGGGCCAAGCTGGACCAGCTTTCGGCCTATCTTTACGAGCACGAGACCATCACCGGCGACGAGTTCATGACCATCCTGAACGGGTGAGCGCCCGGATGGAGATCCTATCCCCCGCCGGGGATCGGGAAAAGCTGGTCATGGCTGTGACATACGGGGCGGACGCGGTGTATCTGGCCGGACCTGCCTACGGTATGCGGGCCGGGGCCGGCTGCTTCGGCCCGGAGGACATGGCCTGGGCGGTAAATTATTGCCACGAGCGGGACGTGAAGGTCTATGTGACCGTGAACACCATCCCCACTGATGGGCAGATGGACACGCTGCCGGGGTATTTGGAGAGCCTAGAAAGCGTCCACGCAGACGGGCTCATCATATCCGACCTGGGGGTGCTGACCCTGGCGAAAAAATACGCGCCCAGCGCCGCCGTGCACATCAGCACCCAGGCGGGGGTGATGAACGCGGTCACGGCCAAGGCCTTTCACGACCTGGGGGCCAGCCGTGTGGTGCTGGCCCGGGAGATGAGCTTGGAGCAGATCGCGGCCCTCCGGGCCCGGACCCCAAAGGAGCTGGAGCTGGAGGCGTTCTGCCACGGGGCCATGTGCGTGTCCTTCTCCGGCCGGTGCGTGCTGTCCAACTACCTGACGGGCCGGGACGCCAACCAGGGCGCCTGCGCCCAGCCCTGCCGCTGGAAGTACCATGTGGTGGAGGAAAAGCGGCCGGGGGAGTATATGGAGCTGACCGAGGACGGGGGCACGTATCTTTTCAATTCCCGGGACATGTGTATGATCGACCACGTGCCCGCGCTGCTGGCGGCGGGGGTGACCAGCCTGAAGATCGAAGGCCGGACCAAGTCCGCCTATTACGCCGCCGCGGTGACCAATGCCTACCGCCACGCGGCGGACGCGGCTCTGGCGGGCCAGCCTCTTGCCCCGGTCTGGCGGGACGAGGTGCTCGCCGTCAGCCACCGGCCCTATTCCACCGGGTTTTATTTCGGCCAGCCGGGTCAATATACCGCCGACGCCTGTTACTTCTCCCGCTATGACATCGTGGCGGTGGTGGAGCGGTGCGACGGGGTGGGAAACGCCGTGCTGACCCAGCGCAACCGGTTTTTCCCCGGTGACGAGCTGGAGCTGCTGACGCCCGACGGGGAGCCGCTGGCGTTCACCTGCGGCCAGATACTGGACAGGGAGGGCGAACCGGTCTCCGCCGCCAGTCACGCAAAGATGGAGCTACATATGCGTCTGCCCGTCCAGGCCCCGCCCAACGCCATCGTGCGCAAGCGCCGGACCCAGGCCAAACCCGGCCACGGGATAATATGACGGGGGAGATGCTTCCGCCGTTGACAAAATCGGGCGCAGGAGAGTATGATGGGCGATAAGGACCCATAATATGTTTGCGGGGGTGTTTATTATGAAAAAGCGCGGTTTGTGTTTGCTCCTGGCGGTGGTGACGGTGTTTGCCCTGGCGGTGCCGGCGCTGGCGTCGGGCGGCGGGCTGGAAGCCCCCACCGTGACCATCGCACAGGCGGCCGGCGGCATCCAGGTGACGTGGAACGCGGTGGACGGCTCGCCCCGGTACATGGTGTACTACAATGAGAATAATGGCGGATGGAAAAAGATAGGCACCACAACGGCCACCAGCTACACCCGTGCGGCCAAGTATCTCAAGAACGGCGCGATTTATCAATTTGCAGTCCGGTGCTGCGCCAACGACAAAAAGTCGCTGCTCAGTCCCTACAAGGCCAGCAACAGCCTGACATACTCCGCCAAGCTGGCCGCGCCCACGGTGACCATCAGCAATGTGACCGGCGGCATTCAGGTGACGTGGAACAAGATCGACGGCGCGCCCCGGTACATGGTGTACTACAACGAGAATAACAGCGGGTGGAAGAAAATTGGCACCACAACGGCCACTACGTACACCCGTGCGGCCAAGTATCTCAAGAACGGCGCCACGTACGCGTTCGCGGTGCGCTGCTGCGCCAATGACAAAAAGACCCTGCTGGGTCCCTACAAGGCCAGCAACAGCCTGAAATACACCCTCACGCTGGCCGCGCCCACGGTGACCATCAGCAATGTCTCGGGTGGCATCAAGGTCAGTTGGAACAAGATCGACGGTGCGCCCCGGTACATGGTGTATTACAACGAGAATAACGGCGGGTGGAAGAAGATAGGCACCACAACTGCCACAACGTACACCCGTGCGTCTAAGGATCTCAAAGACGGCGCGACCTACCAATTCGCGGTGCGCTGCTGCGCCAATGACAAAAAGACGTTGCTGGGTCCTTACAAGGCCAGCAACAGCCTGAAATACACCCTCACGCTGGCGGAGAAGCTGTTCGCCAAGCTCCCGTCCACCTTCATGTTCACCAGCGGCGTGGGCGCCTGGGGCTCGACCATCGAGATCAAAGCGGATGGCAGCTTCACGGGCACCTACCATGACACGAACATGGGCGAAAGCGGCCCCGGCTATGTGGCGACGGTGTATATGTCCGAGTTCTCCGGGAAGTTCACCAACGTAAAGCAAGTCAACGACTACACCTATTCCGTCCAGCTTGGCTCGCTGACCTACAAGACCCCCATCGGGACCACAAAGATCGTCAGCGAGGGCAACGCACGCGTGCGGTACGTTTATGAGGACGCTTACGGTCTGGCGGGCGGCAAGACGTTTTATTTCTACACACCCGACGCGCCCACGTCCAAGCTGCCGGATGATTTTCTCGGCTGGGTGCATTGGAGCCTCGATTCGTCCAGGAAAAATTTGGGCTTCTACGGTCTTTACAACGTCACCGAAAAGCTGGGCTGGTTCAGCGAAGAATAAAACAAGACAGAACGCCCCCGGTTCAAACGAACCGGGGGCGCTTGCGTTAATCCAGCATTTGGCGCAAAAGGCGCACGGCGCGGCGTTCCAGCCGGGACACCTGCACCTGGCTCACGCCCAGGACCCGGCTGGCCCGCTCCTGGGTCATGCCGTGGTAAAAGCGCAGAAACACCACCTGGCGCTCCCGCTCCGGGAGGCGCTCGATGGCCTGACGGAGGGCCACGTACTCCACCATGCGCTCCTCCTCCGTCCAGTCGCCCAGCACCTGTTCCAGGGAAAACCCGTCCTCCCCGGCGGGCTGCTGCAGGCTCTCGATGGGCACGGTGGCGCTCTCCGCCAGGGCGATGTCCTCCGGGGTGAACCCGGTGGCCGCCGCCAGCTCCGACAACGTGGGGTCCCGGCCCAGGTCCTGTTCCAGGGTCTTTCGGGCCGTGCGCACGGCCATGGCCCGCTCCTTGATGCCCCGGCTCACTTTAACAGCCCCGTCATCCCGGAGAAAGCGGCGTATCTCGCCGGATATCTTGGGCACGGCGTAGGTGGAAAAGCGGGTGCCGTAGCCCTCGTCAAAGCCGTCGATGGCCTTCAAAAACCCCAGGCACCCAAGCTGGTACAGGTCGTCCGGCTCCACGCCCCGGCCAAAGTACCGGCGGGCCACGCTCCATATGAGCCCCGCGTTTTCCTCGATCATGCGGCCCGCCGCCTCTCTGTCGCCGGCCTGGGCCGCCCGCAGCAGGGTCATGGTCTCGTCCAAGTCACGCCGGCTCCTTTGTGCGGATACGCTTGCGCATGGTCACGGTGGTGCCCCGGTCCACCGCCGAGCGCACGCGCAGACCGTCCATGAAGCTGCCCATGATGGTAAAGCCCATGCCGCTGCGTTCCTCGCCGCCGGTGGAATACATGGGCTCCATGGCCTTGGCCACGTCGGGGATGCCCCGGCCCTTGTCCCGGACCATGATCTCCAACACATCCCCGGCCAGGATGCGCATGCGCATCTGCACCAGGCCCACCGCGTCCGGGTAGGCGTGGACGATGGCGTTGGTGACCGCCTCGCTGACGGCGGTTCGTATGTCGCCCAGCTCCTCCATGGTGGGGTCCATCTGGGCGGCAAAGGCCGCCGCCGCGGCCCGGGCAAAGCCCTCGTTCACGCTCCGGGCGGGAAATTCCAGCTTTATGTAGTTCAGCTGCTTCATATGTACGTCCTCCAAATCGTTCCTTATAAGGCCCCCTTGTGAAAGGGGGCTGTCATGCGTCAGCATGACTGGGGGATTGGCGTGCATCTTACAGCAATCCCCCCGCCCGCCGATGGCGGGCACCCCCCTTTGACAAGGGGGGCTTCCATATGGCTTTACACCTCCACCTTGATCATCCTGTCGATGCCGGAGGCGTCGATGACCTTCAGGGGCTGGTTTTTCGCGTTGACCACCCAGGCCCGGCCGCCGGACTGGTCCATAAGCCTGGATATCTTCAAAATGAGGGCGATGCCGGACGAGTCCATGAACGTGAGGCCGCCCATGTCCACCACGCAGTCCTGGGGCAGATAGTCGTCCACAGTCCGGGCGATCTTTTTCAGGGCCGCCGCGGCCTGGTGGTGGTCAAGCTCCCCCTGCAAAAACAGCGTGAGCCGCCCGTCCTGATAGCTGGAAGTCACCTTCATATGCTTGTCCCCTTTATCCGCACGCAAAAAAATCACACCGTACAAGCTGTACGGTGTGATTTTACAGTATCCGCGCTGTCGTTTGCCGTCGAAACGGCGGAGGAGATCTGAAGATTCACGCTCCCGGCGACGCCAGGGTCACCTGGTCCGTGATGGGGACATAGGCCGTCAAAGCGTCCTTCACCATGGTCAAAAGCCCGTCCCGTCCGGCGCTGTACCGGTCGTAATCGTCCCACAAAAACACGCCCTTGGCCTCATAGCCCGCGTCCAGAGCACCCTGGTACACGTCGGCCGCCGCCTGATAGGCCGGTCCGTCCGCGCCCGCGCCGGCCACCGTGTAGCTCTCCGAGACCACCACGCCGCTGTTCGGGTCAAATTCCAGGTACCGGTAGCAGACGCTGGCCGGCGTCAGCACCCCGTCCTGGTCGTTGAAGCGGACGAACTCGTCCCAGGCGGTCTGGTCGGTGCCGTTGGAGCTGTCCACCCAGAAGCACCAGCCGTCCCGGGTGCGGCTCAGGCGAAAAGATTCAAAGAAGCTGGTGCACACGCTCACGCCGGCCAGATACGTGCTGTCAAAAGCGCCCCCGGCGCTGTCCAGCGTGCTGGACACGCAGTACACCTTTCCGTCAATGAGGTCGAATATCTGCGCGCCCATGGCGGCCGAGGCCCCCTGGTCAAAGGCCACCATCTCCGGCGTGCCGTCCAGGTCCAGGTCGATAAACCCCACGCCGCCCAGCCCGTCGGGCCAGAGGGCGGCCAAAATGTCGTAATCGTTCTCCATAAAGGCCAGATAGCTGTCCTGCCAGCCGTCCGCCGGCGCGGGCAGCACCACCGTCTCGGGCACGTCGGTGGGAGCGGAGGCGCCGCAGGTGGCCAGACAGCCCAGCAGGACCGTCAACGCCGTGAGCATTATCCCCAACCGTCTCATGGTGTACCTCCACAATGGTTATATCCATATTATGTAAATTTATTTTTATTATATCCATTCGCCGACGGGCTTGTAAAGGGGAAATAAAGATTTGTAACCACTTGTAATGGCTTGACAACGGCGCGTATATGTGGTAAATTAGCACTCAAATAAAAAGAGTGCCAAAACCAGAAAGGAAGCGCATTTTATACTATGGCAAAGAAACAGTTCAAGGCGGAATCCAAGCGGCTGCTGGACCTGATGATCAACTCCATCTACACCCACAAGGAGATCTTTTTGCGGGAGATCGTCTCCAACGCCTCCGACGCCATCGACAAGCTGTGCTACAAGTCCCTGACGGACGAGACGGTAGGCATGGCCCGGGAGGACTTCTGCATCCGCATCGACGCGGACAAGGACGCACGGACCCTGACCGTCCGGGACAACGGCATCGGCATGACGAAGGAGGAGTTGGAGAGCAATCTGGGCGTCATAGCCTCCAGCGGCACCCGGCTTTTCCGGGACAGCCTTGCCGAGGACGAGAAGGCCTCGGACGTGGACGTGATCGGCCAGTTCGGCGTGGGGTTTTACTCCGCGTTCATGGTCTCCGACAAGGTCACGGTGCTGACCCGCGCCTTTGGCGAGGACCAGGGCTGGAAGTGGGAGTCAACGGGCGCGGACGGGTACACCATCACGGCCTGCGACAAGGCGGACGTGGGCACGGACGTGATCATGCACATCAAGGCCGACTCCGACCAGGAGGACTACGGCACGTATCTGGAGAGCTGGCGCTTGAAGGAACTGGTGAAGAAGTACTCCGATTACGTCCGCTGGCCCATCCACATGACGGTGGAACGCCGGGAGTGGGACGAAAAGGGCGGCGAGGACGGCAAGGGCGCCTATAATACCATCGCCGAAGATCAGGTGGTCAACACCATGGTCCCCATCTGGCAGCGGCCTAAGAGCGAGGCCAGCGACGACGACTGCAAGGCCTATTACAAAGAACACTTCCACGACAATTCCGACCCGGTGGCCGTGATACGCGTGAACGCCGAGGGGCTCACCAGCTACCGGGCCATGCTGTTCATCCCGGCGCAAGCCCCCTATGACTACTACACCCGGGACTATCAGCCGGGGCTGCAGCTCTATTCCTCCGGGGTGATGATCATGGACAAGTGCCCGGACCTGGTGCCGGAGCACTTCCGGTTCGTCCGGGGCGTGGTGGACTCGCCGGACCTGAGCCTGAACATCTCCCGTGAGCTTTTGCAGCACGACCGGCAGCTGAAGATCATCGCCGGCAATTTGGAAAAGAAGATACAGGCGGAGCTGACCCGGCTGATGGCCGAGGACAGGGAGAAGTACCTGACCTTCTACAAGGCCTTCGCGCCCCAGCTCAAATACGGCGTGGTGGGCGATTACGGCATGCACAAGGACCAGCTCAAGGACCTGCTGCTGTTCTACAGCGTGGGGCAGGAAAAGCTCATCAGCCTCAAGGAATACGCCGACGCCATGCCCGAGGGCCAGAAGAAGATCTACTACGCCTGCGCCGAGACGGAAAAGCGGGCGGCTGCCCTGCCCCAGGCGGAGACGGTCAAGGCGGCGGGCTACGATATGCTGTGCCTGACGGACAGCGTGGACGAGTTCGTGATGCAGCTGCTGCACGCTTACAACGAGAAGGAATTTTGCAACGTGACCAGCGACGATCTGGGCCTTGAGAGCGACGAGGAAAAGAAGGACACCGAGGAAAAGGCCGAGCAGTCCAAAGAGCTTCTGGATTTCGTCAAGCAGAGCCTGGGCGGGACGGTGGAGACGGTGCGCCTTTCCCACAAGCTCAAGAGCCAGCCGGTGTTTCTGACCACCGAGGGCGAGGTCACCCTGGAAATGGAGAAGTACTTCCAGAACCTGCCCGGTGTGCCCGAGGCGGAGCGGGTCAAGGCCAAGCGGGTGCTGGAGCTGAACGGCTCTCACCCGGCTTTCGCCGCGCTGGAAAAGGCGTACAAGGAGGACAAGTCCCGCGCCGCCAAGCTTTCCATGGTCCTGCTGGCCCAGGCCCAGCTCATCGCGGGCCTGCCCCTGGACGACCCGGCGGCGTACACGGAGCTTGTGTGCGAGCTGTTCTGAAATATAAAACCGCATAAAAACCGCGGACGGGAATTTTCCCGTCCGCGTTTTTCTATCGCTCTCTTACTTGGTGCCGAAAATGCGGTCGCCGGCGTCGCCCAGGCCGGGGACGATGTACCCGTGCTCGTTGAGCTTTTCGTCTTGGCCGGCCACGAAGATGTCCACGTCCGGGTGGGCCTTCTGCATGGCCGCGATGCCTTCAGGCGCGCCGATGATGCACATGAACTTGATGTTCTTCACGCCCTCGTCCTTCAAAAACTGCACCGCCGCCACGGCGCTGCCGCCGGTGGCCAGCATGGGGTCAACCACGATCACGTCCCGCTCGGTGATGTCGGGCGGCATCTTGAAGTAGTACTTCACTGGCTCCAGCGTCTGGGGGTCCCGGTAAAGGCCCACGTGGCCGACTTTGACGTTGGGCATCATGGCGACCATGCCGTCCACCATGCCCAGACCGGCCCGCAAAATGGGGACCACGGCCAGCTTCTTGCCGGCGATGCGGTGGCAGGTGGCAATACCCACGGGGGTCTTGACCTGCACCTCTTCCAGGGGCAGGTTCCGGGTGGCCTCGTAGCACATCAGCTCGGCGATCTCGCTGATAAGCTCCCGGAACTCCTTGACGCTGGTCTTCTCGTCCCGGAGGATGGAGAGCTTGTGCTGGATAAGCGGGTGGTCGAATACCATTACCTTGCTCATATCAAACGCTCCTTATGTAGAAAATTTATTTGCCTTCCAGTGTTTCCAATCTTTGCCGTTCCGCCTGACTCAGGCGCAGGTACGCCGGCAGCAGATCGTTGGCGCTGACCGGCTCCCTGTCCATCGCCGCCAGACCCACGCCCCGGGCGTTTTGCACCCGCAGAGGCTCCGGGGCCATAAACAGCGCCACTTTTTCCCTATCCAAATTATTATAGCACAGTTGCGCCCCGTCGCCAAGCAATATCCACGGCTCCTGGGACGCGATCAGCTCTTTTTCCAGCTCCGGCAGGGAAATGGCCCGGTCCTCGGTCAGCCGGACGGGCTTGCCGTCCTCCACGGTGAACAGGGCGTTGTACACCTGGCCCCGGCGGGCGTCCATGCAGCAGCAGAGCATCTGCCCGTCCAGCACCGGCCCGCCATAGGCCATCGCCTCCAAGGTGGACACCCCCACCGCCGGTATCTGAAGCGCCCAACACAGGCCCTTGGCCTCCGCCAGCCCGATGCGCAGGCCGGTGAAGGACCCCGGCCCACGGCTCACCGCCACCAGGCCCAAGTCCTCCGGCTTTTTGTCCGTGTTGCGCAATATATCCTCCGCCATGGGCAGCAGGGTCCGGCTGTGGGTCAGGCCGCTTGTCTGGATGGACAGGGCCAGCATTTTTTCGTCCTCAAAAAGCGCCGCCGAGGCGGCTTTCGCGGAGCTTTCCAGCGCCAGCATCAGCATGAGCTCGGTCCTCCCTCGATCACTATCTCCCGGTCCGTCTCCCCGGTTCTACGAAACCGGACCGCGTACTCGTCCCCCTCGAACGCGCCGGGGACGTTCTCGCTCCACTCCACGGCGCACACGCCGCCACGGGCCAAATAGTCCTCCCAGCCAATGTCGAATAGCTCGTCCGCGCTGGCAAGGCGGTACATGTCGAAGTGGAACAGCGGCCTTTCCCCCTCGTACTCGTTGACGATGGTGAAGGTGGGACTGCTGACCTGGGCCTCGTCCAGGCCCATGCCACGGGCCATGCCCCGGACAAAGGCGGTCTTGCCGCAGCCCAGGTCCCCGTACAGGGCCGCCACGGCCCCGGCGGGCAGCTTTTCGGCGAACGCCGCGCCCAGCGCCTCCGTCTCCGATTCCGAATGGGTGATATGCGTCGTTTTCATTGTGTCTCCTGACCGCCCTTGCGGGCCGTGCACCACATGAGAAAATAACCGAAGGCGATGCCCGCCATATTGAGCATGAGATCGTCCACGTCCAGGCTCCCAAGCCGGGTGAAGTACTGGAAAAGCTCGATCAGCGCCACCGTCCCCAGCCCGACCAGCAGCACCTTCCACAGCCGGTTTGATTTTTCGCACACCAGCGGCAGCAGAAACCCGAATGGCACGAAGGACACCGTGTTGCCCAGCAGGTTGAACCAGGCCCAGCCACGGGAGATGAACCGCAGCTGCACCCGTATGGTGGCGAACGGGACCAGATTATAGTGGGCGAACTGCTGGGGCAGCGCCATCCGGTCCCGCAGCTCGGTAAATGACCCCCGGAACTTGACCACCACGAAGATAAGCAGCCACGCGATGTACACCCACCAAAGGACCCTGATAAACGTCTTGTATCGCTTCATCCGGCCCTCACAGCGCTTTCGTGGCGTAGGCGTTCAAATCGCTTCCGGCGGTGTGGCCCGCCAGAAGCTCGTAATACCCCTGCGCGCCGATCATGGCGGCGTTGTCCCCGCACAGGCGCAGAGGCGGCACAAAGAGCCTTTTGCCCGCTTTGGCACAGGCGGCCTCGAAGTCCGCCCGGATGCGGGAATTGGCGGCCACGCCCCCGGCCACGGCAATACGGTCGTAGCCCAGCGCGTTCGCCGCGTCCATGGTCCGGCCCACCAGCGACTCGCTCACCGCACGGCAAAGGCTGGCCGCAAGGCCCGCCTTGTCCAGGGGCTCGCCGGTCTGTTCGGCATGGTGGACAATGTTCACAACGGCGGTCTTCAGCCCGGAAAAGCTCATGTCGTAGGGGTCACCCCCGTGCACCGCCGGTCTGGGAAGGTCGTAGGCACGGTCGTTACCCTGTTTCGATAAATCGTCTATCGGCTTGCCGCCGGGATAGCCCAGGCCCAGCACACGGGCGGACTTGTCGAAGCACTCGCCCGCCGCGTCGTCCCGGGTCCGGCCCAGCACGGCCATGTCCGTATAGTCCCGCACGTCCACCAGCATGGTGTTGCCCCCGGAGATGGCCAGGCACAGAAAGGGCGGCGTCAGGTCCGGGAAGGCCAGGTAATTGGCCGCGATGTGGCCCCGGATATGGTGTACCGGAACCAGCGGCACGCCCAGGGCCAAAGCCGCGCTCTTGGCGAAGTTCACCCCCACCAGCACCGCCCCGATGAGGCCGGGGGCGTAGGTGCAGGCCACGGCGTCAATGTCCCGGCGGGACATGCCGGCCTTGTCAAGCGCCCGGTCCGCCAGATAGGTTATCACTTCCAAATGGCTCCTGGCCGCGATCTCCGGCACCACCCCGCCGTAGATCTCGTGCAGGGCCACCTGGGAAAATATCTCGTCGGCCAATATTTTCCGGCCGTCGGCGACCAACGCCACGGCGGTCTCGTCGCAGGAGGATTCAACAGATAAAATCAGCATCTCTCACAGCACCAGCGTCATCAAAATGGCGTCCTCTCTCGGTCTTTCATAGTAATTGGTCCGGCGGCC
>CANQKA010000048.1 GCA_947624395.1 uncultured Oscillospiraceae bacterium | reverse complement strand
GGAGGTGCTCAAATGGCGAAGACAAGCGAGAAGTACGAGGTCATGTACATCATCAACCCCAACCTGGAGGAAGAGGACCGTACGGCCATCGTGGAGAAGTTCAAGGCGCTTGCGGAGCAGCACGGCACAGTCGATGAGGTGGAGGTCAAGGACAAGCAGAAGCTGGCTTATCCCATCAACTACATCGGCGAGGGCTACTATGTGCTGATGCAGTTCACCTGCGACCCGTCGTTCCCGGCGGAGCTGGACCGTGTGCTCGGCATCACGGACGGCATCATGCGCAGTCTCATCACCCTGCGGGTGGACTGACGGAGGCCGGACATGCTCAATCACATCGTTGTCATGGGCCGTCTGACCCGTGACCCCGAACTGCGGTACACCCAGACCCAGACGCCGGTGGCCTCTTTCCGCGTGGCGGTGGACCGGGACTTTGCCGACAGGACTACCGGCGAGCGGCAAGCCGATTTCATCGACTGCGTTGCCTGGCGCAGCACGGCGGAGTTCGTGTCCAAGTATTTCCAGAAGGGCAGTATGGCCGTAGTTTCTGGCCGGCTGCAAATGCGGGATTGGACCGATCGGGACAACAACCGCCGCACATCGGCCGAGATCGTGGCGGACAACGTCTATTTTGGGGACAGCAAGCGCCGGGACAACAGCGCCCCCGCGGCCCCGAAGCCCGCTTCCACCGGGTACGCCGGCACCGGATACGGCGCCGCGCCCACCGGCGGCAGCGCCTTTGCCGAGCTGGATGACGGCGACGGCGAATTACCATTTTGATTTAAGGAGGATAGACCATGCCTTTCGATAGAGCCAATGACAATGCGGCGGCCAATGCCGGCGCTCGTCCCGCGAAGCCCCGCAAGCGCCGCAAGGTGTGCCAGTTCTGCGTGGACAAGATGACCCACGTGGACTACAAGGACACCGCCCGCCTGCGCAAGTATCTGTCCGAGCGCGGCAAGATCCTGCCCCGCCGGACCACCGGCACCTGCGCCATGCATCAGCGCCAGGTCACCGAGGCCATCAAGCGCGCCCGTCAGATCGCGCTGCTCCCCTATGTGGGCGAATAAGTCGTTTGAAAGGCAGAGCCTTTCAAACGAGAAGGCTGCAGCCCGCTGCAGCGCACGAAAGAACCCGACTCGAAAGAGTCGGGTTCTTCGCACGTTTGCGGACTGAGAAGTATTTTTTCCGACGTACACGCCGCCGGAAAAAATATCCAATGATTTCGCCGCTGCGGCGGCGAATTCTGCGAAGCTGATTCACATGATGGCCTGACCCTGCATGTAAAAATAGAAATAAACGCCCAGGAACACAAGCTCGCAGAGCAGTATCAGCGCCCGCAGGCCGGGGTTTTTCAGCCGTCCTACCGCCAGATACAGCGGCACGCACCCCAGCATGTACCGGCTGCCGCTTATCAGCCAGCTGGCGGTGTAGCACATGCCCAGATAGGCCGTGCCATAGAGCATCCACGCCGTGTCCAGCTTCCGCCTATACCCGGCCAGCAGCAGCGCCGCCGCCACGAAATAGAGCACCAGCTGGGGCCAGTATATCCAGTCGGAGATGCCGGGGTATTGCAAGATCATGTCCACCTGCTGGGCGATGGTGGTCCCCAGCCACTGGGGCGTCTGCCACCAGGGCTCGATGCTCTCGTAATACTGATAGGCGAAGAAGCTGCCGCATACCGCCTTGTTGAGGGCCAGATACGCGCCGAAGCCTATTATTGGCCCTGCCAGCGCCAGCGTTTTCCAGTTCCAGCGCTTTTCTTTGCGGCAGTCACGCCACGCGCAGTAGACCCCCGGCAAAAGCAGCAGCACGCCCTGGGTCCTGGTCAGCGCGCATAATAGCCCCACAAGTCCCGCCGGGAGCCATTTTCGCTCCCGTATGAGATACAGCCCCAGGATCACAAGCAGCAGGAACAGCCCCTCCGTGAACACGCCCAGGCAGAAAAACCCGAACGGATACAGCCAATAGGCCGCCAGCGCCGCGCCCGGATGGGCGCACTCTTTTTTTGTGAGCTTTGCCAGCGCCACGGAGGAAAGCCCGTAGCACGCCTGGGACAGTATCACCCCCGCGAGGGCCAAGCGCCCGCCCATAAGCGTACCCAAGCCCCGTATCAGCAGGGGGTACAGGGGGTAGAAAACGATGTTGTTCACGTTCTCCCCGGTCTTCACATAGCCGTGTTCTGCGATGTACAGATAATGGGGGCTGTCCCCGGCGGTGGTGAAGCGCTGCCAGAAGTAGCCGAAAAACTCGTCAACGCGTCCGGCCACGGCCACATAGCTGAAAAACGCGCCCAGCCATAAGATCGCCAGCGGGGCCAGAAATTGCGCCGCACGAGGCCAGTTGGCAGGGGAGAAGCGTCTGCACGCGCCCTTACCCGGCAGCCGCAGGCGCACCTGCACGCCCAGCAGCTCCGGCAGCGCCCGCAATGCCAGCAGTCCCAGCAGCGCCAGCATCAGCGCCGTAGAAACGATCCAGAGAAGTGTCTGCATGATCTCTCCTTACCCGTACATGTAAAGATACATGGCCCCGTACAGATTGAACGCCACGGCCAGCCCGCCCAGGGCCAGCTCCCAGCTTGCCACGCGCTTTGGCGCCCTATCCGCCAGACACATGTACACGAATGGCAGCGCGTCGCAGGAATACCTGGACCCGAACTGCCACGCGCCCAACGTCCTGTGCATGCACGTGAGCAGCAGCATCGCGGCCACGCCCACGGCGATGAAAACGCCCTCGGCGCTGACCCGCTTTCGCGCCGCGTTCACCCCGCAGCGGACGAACCACACGAGAAACAGCGGGTTCGCCACAAAGAACATGAACCCCTGAAACAGCGGAAAACTAAGCCGCCCGTCAACGAACGTCACCGGCGTGAAGAACATCTGTTTGATGTTGGGCCAGAGGTAGCTTATGTGAAACTGCCCGTGCTCGGCCCGCATGAACTCCGGCAGATAGTTGTGCCCGAACTCCAATGGGTCGTCGAACCGGACATAGTTATAGACCATGTAGCACGCCCCGATGAGGATGGGCCCGATGAGGCACTTCCACTGGGCAAGGCAGCTGCGCCAGAATCCGCCCCGCTGGTCCCGCTCGTTCCAGGCGAACAAAAACGCGAATATGGGCAAAAACAGCCCGCTCAGCGGCCGGCAGCCCACCGCCAGCGCCAGAAACGTGGTGGACAGGGCCTTGCGCCCGTCCAGCGCGCACAGCACCGCCGCCAGACACATCACCATGTTCAATGTCTGGGCCATGAACCACACCCCGCCGATGGTGGTCATGAACATGATGTTGCTGCCCCACACCAGCACCAGCGCCCAGAAGGCGGCGGCGTTTGGCGTGCGGCCCCGCCGGAGCATGATGAAATAGGCCAGCGCCGCTGCAATAAGGCCGTACAGGGCCACCAGCAGGTTGCTGGGGGTGTCCATGCCGAAGGCCGCCACGAAGGGCACCAGCACCACCGACGGCAGCGGCGGGAAGGACAGATAGTACTTGCCGTTATAGATGGCAAGCTCCAGATATTCGTATTTTTCCGGCTCGGCGATCCACGTCCGGCCCTGGAACCAGTTCCAGGTCTGGAGCGTATAGCTGTCCCAGTAATGGTGCTCGAACAGCGTCCCGCACATCAGGTCGCTCATGAGAAAATAGCCCGCGCCCATGACGACGAGCAGCGCCGCCAGGGTGCGGTAACGGGTCGGTATCGCGTTGGAAAGGCGTTTATTCATAGTCTCAGTTTATGACCGTGTCGTCCTGGTCGATCCACTCCCGGACCTCCGTGACGCGTATATTATCCTCGCCCAGGCGGGCGACCACCCGCTCAATGCCGGCGTTGATGATGAGCCGGCGGCACATGGAGCAGGAGGTGGTGTCGGGCAGCAGCTCCCCGGTCCGTGCGTCTCGGCCCACCAGGTACATGGTGGCGCCGATCATGTCCCGCCGTGCGGCGGAGATGATGGCGTTGGCCTCCGCGTGTACGGACCGGCACAGCTCGTACCGCTCCCCGGCGGGTATTTTCAGGTCCTCCCGGTGGCAGATGCCCATATCCACGCAGTTGCGCCGGCCTCTGGGCGCGCCGTTGTAGCCGGTAGCCAGTATCTCGTCGTTTTTCACGATGATGGCCCCGTATGTCCGCCGCAGACAGGTGGACCGCTCCCGGGCCGCGTCCGCGATGTCCAGATAATAGTTGAATTTGTCCCTGCGTTCCATAGCCATCCCCTCCTATGTTGCCCTTATTATAGAGTGTTTTCCCATTGAAGTGGTTACTTTTTTGTTACATATGTGCTATGATAGGCCCATGGAAAAGCGGAACTATCAAAAAGAGCTGGACGCGTTGACCTCCGGCCTTGAAAACCGGCCCACGCTGCTGCTGCAAGCCTGCTGCGGGCCGTGCTCCAGCTATGTGTTGGAGTACATCACGGCGTATTTCGACGTGACCGTGCTTTTTTATAACCCCAATATCCGGCCCGAGGCGGAGTACGAAAAGCGTCTGGCGACCTTGAAGCAGCTTCTTGCCAGCATGCCCATGGAGCACCCGCCGGCGCTCATCGAACCCGGCTGGCGGGGGCAGGAATTCCTCGATGCCGTGCAGGGCCTGGAGCGTGAGCCGGAGGGGGGCGCAAGGTGCGCGGTGTGCTTCCGCCTGCGGCTGGAGGAGACGGCAAAGCTGGCCGCGGCGCGTGGCTTTGATTATTTCGGCACCACCTTGACCGTCAGCCCCCACAAAAACGCCCAGGTGCTCAATGCTATCGGCCAGAGCCTGGGGGAGAAGTACGGCGTGAGGTGGCTTCCCTCGGACTTCAAAAAGCGCAACGGCTACCTGCGCTCTATCCAACTGTCCAAAGAATACGGCCTGTACCGCCAGGAATATTGTGGATGTGGCTTCCCCGCGGAGGATTGACAAGCGGGCATAGTGCGCGTATAATGGCCGTACAATCGAAAAGGGGTGCTGGGTGTGACCCGGCTGAGATGGCGCGTAGACGCGTCGGGCCCTGGAACCTGATCCGGATAATACCGGCGTAGGAAACTGGCAGCTCATGCTGCGCGCTCGCCGTCGGGTCACTATGTACCTGGCGGCGTTGCTTTCCGCAAAGAAAGGAGAAGAAAATGCAGAAGATCCAAACCCGAAAGCTCGTGGAGAGCGCCATGCTCATCGCCGTGGGAACGGTGCTGAGCCTGGTGAAGTTCGACATGCCCATGGGCGGCGGCATGACGCTGTGCAGCATGCTGCCCCTGATCGTGCTCAGCCACCGGTACGGCTGGAAGTGGGGCACGGTCAGCGCCCTGGTGTACAGCCTTTTGCAGCTGGTGCTGGGGCTTGACAACGTGCGCTACGCCACCGGCTTCGGTATGGCCGTGGCCATCGTGCTGCTGGACTACGTGGTGGCCTATACGGTCATCGGCCTGTCCGGCATCTTTGACGGCAAGGTAAAAAATCCCCAGGCCGCCGTGGCGGTGGGCATTGCCGTGACGTTCTGTTTGCGCTTTGTGTGCCACTTCATCACCGGCGTGTGGATCTGGGACGCCCTGTGGCCCAACGATTACGGCATGAACAGCTACGTCTACTCGCTGGTCTACAACGGCTGGTACATGGCCGGGGAGCTGGTCTTGACGGAGATCGTGGCCATGCTCATCTACAAGCCCCTGGGCAAGTACTTCCGGGGCGAGGACCTGGCGTAAAACGACATAAAGCTCGGCGGGACCGTTCGGTCCCGCCGTTTTTTCATTTTCCGTAGTGCTCCACCAAATATTCTATCGCCAGCCGGTATCCGACGAACCCGTGACCGGCGTATGTCTTCTCACATGCCATGCCGGCGTAGGAAATATGGCGGAATTCCTCCCGCTGGTTCACGTCGGACAGGTGTACCTCCACCGCCGGGATGCTCACCGCCTTCAGCGCGTCTAAAATTGCCACGCTGGTGTGGGTGTAGGCGGCGGGGTTGATGACGATACCGTCCATGACCCCGTAGGCGGCCTGGATCTTATCCACGATGGCCCCCTCATGATTGGACTGGAAGCACTCGACCTCCACGCCCCGTTCGGCGCACACGTCCTGTATAAATTTCACCAGCGCGTCGTAGCTCTGCTCGCCGTAAATGCCCGGTTCCCGGATGCCAAGCATGTTGAGATTGGGCCCGTTTATCACAAGAATTTTCATTTGAGCGCCTCCAATATTTGCGTTACGGTTTCCTCCAACGGCCCGTTGTTGTCCACGGTGATGTCCGCGAACGCGGCGTATTTGTCCCGTCGCTGCTCGTACAGTGTCTCGGCGGAATTTTGCTGGGATAATGGCCGTCCGGCCTTGGGCAGCTTGGCCAGGTCCCGTGTGAGCCACACGATGACGCCGTTTTGGTGCAGCAGGGGATAGTTTTCCTCCCGTGTGACGCACCCGCCGCCGGTAGCCAGCACCGCCCCGGAACCCTTGCCCAGCTCGGCCAGCGCCGCCGTCTCACGGGCCCGGAAGCCCGCCTCGCCCTCGGAGGCGAAAATGTCCGGGATAGAACGGCCAGCCGCCTTCACGATCTCACCGTCCGCGTCGATGAAGGTCCGGTCCAACGCTCTCGCCAGCGCCCTGCCCACGGCGGACTTGCCGCAACCCGGCATGCCGATGAGAACGATGTTGGACATCTGCCTTGAAAGAGTTGACATAATTTCTTCTATCTTGCTTTTTGGAATATCATGTCCCGCGAACTGCTCCGCGCTGCGCCACGCCTGGGCCACCAGCATACCCAGACCCCCGGCGTGTGGTATGCCCAGCTTTTCCGCTTCCAGCAAAAACGCCGTCCGCTGTGGGTTATACACCACGTCGAACACCCCCTGACAGGCGGGGAAGTCCGCGACGGACGCGGGCGCAGCGCCGGTGTTGGGGAACATCCCCAGGGGCGTTGTATTGACCAGTATGGCCGCGTCCCGGTGACGGTCCAGGTTACCATAATTATTTTCCCCGGTACGGGACACGGACACGATCGGGTCTGCGCCCATCTCCGCCAGCGCCGCCTTTACGGCCAGAGACGCCCCGCCGGTGCCGAACACCAGCGTCTTTTTGCCCGCCACATCCACGCCGGAGCGCTCCACGATGTACCGAAAGCCGGTGTAGTCTGTGTTGTCCCCGTACCAGCCGTCAGACCGGCGGACCAGGGTATTCACGCTGCCGATGCGCCGCGCTGCGTCGGAGAGCTGGGCGCAGTAGGGGAGCACGTCTTTTTTGTAGGGGATGGTCACGTTCATCCCGTCCAGGTCCGTTTCCCGCAAAAACCGGTCCAGGTCATCCGGCTCCACCTCGTAGAGCTTGTACCCGTAATCGGCCAGCATGCCGTGTATCTGCGGCGACCAGCTGTGGCCCAGCGTCCGGCCCAGCAGCCCGAATTTCTTACTGCCCATCCTGCGCCTCCATAAGCCTTTCCTGATAGGCGCGGCTTGCGGCCATGATGGGGCCGTACAGCGCCCCGATAAGCTCCGCCGTCTGGGGGCGGCACTGGGCCTTGACGGCCTCCACTTTCGCCGCCTCACGGCCCGGGTCCAGCACGGCCAGACCGTGGGCCTTTTTATAGGCGGCGATCTGCGCGGCCACGTCCAGCCGCTGCTCCAACAGCGCGATGAGCTGCCGGTCTACCTCGTCTATTTTTTCTCGCAGTTCGTTCAAGTCCATGTCAACACCTGCTTTCCAACAGCGCGTCGTAAATGGCCGCGGCGGCGGCCGCCTCCACGCACGGCACGGCCCGGAGCACGATGCACGGGTCATGACGGCCCTGTACCGTGAGCTTCACGTTCTCGTGGGAGAACAGGTCCACGCTGTCCTGCTCCATGCCGATGGACGGCGTGGGCTTGAACGCGGCCCGGAATACGATGGGCATGCCGCTGGTGATACCGCCCAAAATGCCCCCGTGGTGATTGGTCCGGGTACGCACCGGTCCTGCCTCGTCGAAATAGAACGGGTCGTTATTTTCGCTGCCCCGCATATGTCCCACCTGAAACCCCGCGCCGAACTCCACGCCTTTCACGGCGGGTATGGCGAACACCGCCTGGGCGATACGATTCTCCATGCCGCCGAACATGGGCTCGCCCAAGCCGGCGGGCACGCCCTCGGCCACGCACTCGATCACGCCGCCCACCGAATCCCCGGCGGCCTTGACCTCTTCCAGCAGCTTTTCCCCGGCGGCGGGCTCCGTTTCGCCGCCGATGGACGCGACGCGTGCCCGGACGCTGATGCCCTCCTGGGCCAGCAGCTGCAGCGCCAGCCCTCCCGCCACGCACAGCGGCGCGGTGAGCCGGCCGGAGAACTGGCCGCCCCCGGCCACGTCCCTGGCTGGTCCGTATTTCACGAAGGCGGTGTAGTCCGCGTGGCCCGGTCTCGGCACCCGGCGCAGCTGGTCGTAGTCCGCCGAGCGGGCGTCGGTGTTGCGAATGATGGCCGTCACAGGCGCGCCGCAGGTGTGCCCATCCACCAGCCCCGATATAAACTCCGGCGCGTCGGCCTCTTTCCGGGCCGTGGCGTACTTGCCGTGCCCCGGCGCACGGCGGGCCAGAAAGGCCCCCAGCGCGTCCATGTCCGGCGCGAACCCGGAGGGAAGTCCCTCCACGGTCACGCCGATAGCCGGCGCGTGGGACTGGCCGAAAATGGTGAAGCGGTACCGGCTGCCAAAACTGTTGCTCATGGTTCGTCCTCCCATGTGACCCGGCCTCCCAGACGGGCATAATCTTCCCAGAAAGCGGGGTAGGATTTGTTCACGGCCTGGGCCCCGTGGAGCGTGACCGGCCCCTCACATGCCAAAGCCGCCACGGCGGCGCTCATGGCGATACGGTGATCGTTGGCGCTGTCCACCTCGCCGCCGGCAAGCCGTTCTTTTCCCGCAATAATAAGCCCGTCGGCCAGCTCCTGCACGTCGCCGCCCAGGGCGTTTATCAGCTTTGCCGTGACGGCCAGCCGGTCGCTCTCCTTGATCCGCAGCCGTCCGGCGTTTTGAAATCTTGTCACCCCAGGGCTGACGGCGGCCAGCACGCTTAAGACCGGTACCAGGTCAGGCACGTCGGCGCAGTCCACCAGGTTGTCGCCCGCCGCGATACGCGCCGCCAGCGCCGTCACCGCCTTATCCCCCTGGGGGGAATCCGGGTCCAGCCCCGTGACCCGCAGCGTACCGCCGCAGATGTGGTCCGCCACGACCCAGAACGCGGCGTTGGACCAGTCGCCCTCCACCGCCGCCTGACCGGGGGAGGCGTACCGCCCAGCCGGGACGGTGAACCCATCGTCCGTCAGCGGACACTCTACGCCGAACAGACCCAACGCCCGCACGGTCATGGTCACGTATGCGGCCGATTCCAAATGTCCCGTCAGCGTGATATGGCTGGGTCCCGCCAACAGAGGCAGGGCGAACAGCAGCCCGCTGATGAATTGGGAGGACACGTTGGCGGCCAGGGTATAGTCCCCCGGCGCAAGCCTTCCCGCTGTAGCAATAACATCCGGCGTAGGCCGGGATAATTTCGCCCCGTGGCGCTCCAGCTCCTCCCACAAAGGCGACAATGGCCGCTCCGGCAGCCGTCCGTGCATTTTGATGGTGGCCTTGGCCCCCAGCGCGCACACCACCGGCAGCAAAAACCGCAGGGTGGACCCGCTCTCGCCGCAGTCCAGGGCGGGACGCTCCGGCACGGCCTTTATGGGCGCGACATTGAACCCGCCGTTTTCGTACACGATATCCGCCCCCAGGGCCCGCAGACAGTCGGCCGTGGCGGTAATATCCGCCGAGAGGGTGGGGCAGGCGATGGCCGTGGACTTGTCGGCCAGGGCCGCGCATATGAGCAGCCGGTGGGCCTGACTTTTGGAGGCGATGGCCGGTATGGTCCCGGCCAGGCGGGATGGCTGGATGATGGCTTTCATCTCAAAGCCCCGCTTTCATGAACGCCGCCGTCTGGTCCGTACCCATGGGCCGAATTATACAGCGGCCTATCGCCTCCGGCACGATGACGTTGATCGTGCCCCCAATGACGCTTGTCTTACCCCCGGCGCGCTTTTTGTCCGAGAGCATCCGCTCCATGAGCGCAGGGAAAGGCGCGTCTGTCCGGGTGGGCAGACCGAACTTTTCCAAAATACCGTCCACCCGTGCCGGCACACCGGCGGCGCAAATGCCGCTTTTTGCCGCGGCACGGCAGACCACGGCAAGGCCGATGGCCACGGCCTGGCCGTGGGACAGGGAAAAATCGCTCTCCGCCTCTACCGCGTGGCCCAGGGTGTGGCCCAGATTCAAAAGGGCCCGACGGCCCGTGTCGAACTCGTCCTCCGCCACCACGTCCCGCTTGTGCTCCACGCACCGGGCGATGACCGCCTCCCGGTCGAAGTCCTTGCCGACCCGGTCCAGCAGGTCGAACAAGGCCGGGTCAAAGAGCACCGCCGTCTTGAGCACCTCGGCGCACCCGGCGGTGAATACGTCCTCCGGCAATGTTCCCAGCGTGTCCGTGTCGCACACCACGGCCCGCGGCTGCCAGAACGCCCCCATGAGGTTCTTGCCCGCGGGCAGGTCCACGGCCGTCTTGCCGCCCACGGAGGAATCCACCGCGGCCAGCAGGGTGGTGGGGCACTGGACATAGGCAACGCCCCGCATGTATGTCGCGGCGGCCAGACCGGTGAGATCGCCCACCATGCCGCCGCCCAGGGCCATGAACACGTCCGAGCGGGTCATGCGGTGCGCGGCGGCGAAATTCAGCAGGTCGATGAGGTTCGCGGCGGTCTTGCTGGCCTCCCCCTGGGGCAGGGTAAACGTGTCCCCGAGCAGCCCTGCGTCGGTCAGGCTCTTTTCCCCGTTTTTCGCCCAGTTTGGCCCCGCGCCGGTATCGGTCACCAGCACGTACCGGCTGGCCTTTGGACACAGTGCCTTGACCGTCTGGCCCAGACCTTCCAGCAGCCCCGGCCCCACGGCCACGTCGTATGGCACGGATACGGGCACGTGTACCGTTTTCATCCGTCGATCTCCTCCTTCCGGCGCTTGCCCTCTTCCAACAGGGCGCACAGCCCGTCGTGGTCATTCGCCGCGATAGCGTCCCGGTAAGCCTGCATGCTGGCGATGAACGCGTCCATCTCGGCGAGCATATTGTCCCGGTTATCCAAAATAAGCTCGGTCCACATGCCGGGGTTCAGCCACGCCACCCGTGTCAGATCCTTGTAGCTCCCGGCGGAAAAGCCCCGGTGCCTTGCGGCGGTGGGACTTTTGATGTACCCGTTGGACACCACGTGGCACATCTGGGAGGTAAAGGCGATCATCTCGTCATGGTCCTGTGCGGTGGTCACGCTGATACGGCCGAACCCGGCGGGCTTCAAAAGGGCCTTGACCCTTGCCAGAAAGTCCGGGTCATCGTACACCGGCGGCACCACCACCATGGGGGCCCGGTCGTAGAGATTGGCCCGAGCGTATTTATAGCCGGAAAACTGGGTCCCGGCCATGGGATGACCGCCCACGAAGGTAAAGCCGTGTTCGCGTGCCAGCTTGAAACCATATTCGCAGATGGCCCGCTTCACCCCGGCGCAGTCCATGACGATGCCGGTTTTGGAAAAATCCTCCGCGTGCGCCTGCATATAGTCCATCGCCGCCTGTGGATACAGGGCGATCAGCACCAGGTCGCAGGTTTTCAAATTTTCCGCCGTGAGCTCCCCGTCCACGGCCCCGTCCAGCATGGCAAATTCCAGCGTGGACCGGCTGCGGTTCCAGCCCAGGACCCGCACGTCCGGGTCGCGCTTGTACGCCTTGGCCAGGGACCCGCCGATGAGGCCCAGGCCCACGATGCCCACCGTCATGACCGAATTGCCTCCAACACGCGGTTGATCTGCTTCATCAAACCGTCGAACTGCTCCGGCGTCAGGCTCTGCGCCCCGTCGCACAGGGCGTGCAGCGGGTCGTTGTGTACCTCCACCATGATGCCGTCGGCCCCCGCTGCGGCGGCCGCCAGGGCCATGGAGGGCACCAGATTGGAATGCCCGGTGGCGTGGCTGGGGTCCACCACTACGGGCAGGTGACTCAGCTCGTGCAGCACCGGCACGGCCGACAGGTCCAGGGTGTTGCGGGTGTACGTCTCATAGGTCCGGATGCCCCGCTCGCACAGTATCACGTTCTCGTTGCCCCCGGCCATGATATACTCGGCGCTCATGAGAAGCTCCTTGATGGTGTTGGCCAGACCGCGCTTCAATAAAATCGTCTTGCCGGTCCGGCCCAGGCCCTTCAGAAGCTCGAAATTCTGCATATTTCGTGCCCCCACCTGTATCACGTCCACATCCGCGAACAGGTCCAGGTCCCGCATGTCCATGATCTCCGACACGATGGGCAGGCCCGTGGCCTTTTTCGCCTCGGCCAGCAGCTCCAGCCCCGTGGCGTGCAGGCCCTGAAAGTCGTAGGGGCTGGTCCGGGGCTTGAACGCGCCGCCCCGCAAAAGCTTGGCCCCGCTGGCCTTCACGCTCTCGGCGATGCCGATGATCTGGTCGTGGGTCTCCACGGAGCAGGGTCCCGCGATCACGGCGAAGTGGCCGCCGCCGATGGCGACGCCTCCGGCGTCCACCACCGTGTCCTCCGGGTGAAACTTCCGGTTGCACTTTTTGAACGGCTCGCTGACCCGCTTCACGGACTGGACGATCTCAAGGCTCTGCAGCAGCTCCATGTCGATGTGGGACGTGTCGCCCACCAGGCCCAGGATGGTGTACTCGTCGCCCTGGGACACGTGTACCTGCACGTTCTGGCCCTCCAGCCAGTGGATGAGGTGGTCCCGCTGCTCGGCGGTGGCGTTGGGTTTCAGGACGGTTATCATGGGGAATACTCTCCTTTACAAAAAAGCTGTGCGGCGCATGTGCCGCACAGCCTGTAGATTCTGGTCGAACGCTTTTCCGCAGCACCTGTCGCTATTACCTTCCGAAAAAGTAATAGGAACGATAAAAGCTGGCGGAAAAAACGAAACGCATAAAAATGGCTCCTTTGTGTTGTCACCGGCATTATAGTGCGTAATGCGATAATTGTCAACAATGTTTTGATTTAAAATGCGAAAAACGTCTCGTACACGACGCGGACGAAGAACACCCCCAGCACTACGCCTATGAGGGGCTTGACGATCTTGGACCCCTTGGCGGTGAAGGACCGTGCCCCCAGGTAATTGCCCGCGATGCCGAACAGCCCCGCCGTCAGGCCCAGGGGCAGCCAGACCTGGCCGTTGACCAGATACGTCACCAGCGCGGCGATATTGGTGGAAAGGTTGATGACCTTGGTGGTCCCGGCGGCGTCGTGCAGGCTCATGTGGGCAAGGCCCGTGAGCAGCAGCAGCAAAAACGTACCGGTACCGGGTCCGTAAAACCCGTCGTACACCCCGATGCCCAGCGCCAGCGCACAGGCGATGGCCGTAGTTTTTCCGGCAGGGAGGGGGTCTTTTCCGGCCGCGTCGATAGCCTTGCTTTTGAATACGTAAACCGCCGTCAGCGGCAGCACGCCCAGCAATATGACCCGGAACACCTTGTCGTCCACCAGCAGCGCCAGATTGGCCCCCGCTGCGGAGCCTATGAGCGCAAACACCGCGCACAGTAAACACAGTCGGGGCTTAATGTACCCCTCCCGCCAGAACTTGACGGTGGTGACGGTGGTACCCATGGCGGAGCTTATTTTATTGGTGCCGATGCTCATGTGTACCGGCAGTCCCGCGATGAGATAGGCCGGCAGGGAGATGAGCCCCCCGCCGCCGGCCACGGCGTCCACGAAGCCCCCCAGAAACACCAGGGGGCAGACGATGCAATACTGTACCCAAGAGGCCATTTTTGACTCCCGACCGCGGTTGACAGCAACCGACGTTTTCCTTATAATTTCCCTATACTATACCCGCTTGCAAGCGGGAAATCAAGGAGCAAATACCATGATCGTGCCATATAAGGGCAAGACGCCCGCTCTGGATAAGTCCGTTTTTCTGGCGGAAAACGCCACCGTGATAGGCGACGTGCAGGTGGGGGAGGACTCCTCCCTCTGGTTCGGCGCGGTTCTCCGCGGGGACAACGAGCCCATTATCATAGGCCGCCGGACGAGCGTGCAGGACAACGCCACCCTCCACTGCGACCCGGGCCACCCGCTGACCATCGGCGACGACGTGACGGTGGGCCACAACGCAGTGGTCCACGGCTGCACGGTGAAAAACGGAGCCCTCATCGGCATGGGCGCTGTGGTGCTGGACGACGCGGTTATCGGCGAGTACGCCATCGTAGGCGCCGGCGCCGTTGTCACCGCCGGGACACAAATACCGCCCTATGCCCTGGCGGTAGGCGCGCCGGCCAAAATAGTCCGGACGGACCGGCTGGAGCAGAAGCAGACCAATCTTGCCAACGCCGCCGGGTACGTGGCCCGGAAAAACGCGTACATGCAAGGCCGGTGAGTAACTTTTCGTGCCAAACAGACAAATTTATCTTGGGAAATTTGGAGAAGTTTTGGGCTTATCACGGACGGGTTTTCTTTGACATATGGGCTGGGCATTGTTATACTTATGACGAGAAAGCTTGACGTTGCGTTCCTATAATTTTTTATTTTTTTAGGAGGTAACCCATGAAGAAGCTCTTATCCCTGCTCCTGGCCCTTGCGATGGTGCTGAGCCTGGGCGCGGCCGCGTTTGCTGACGAGGCCGAGGCCGAGACCGTCACGGTGCTGTACACCAACGACGTACACACCTACATCGACAAGGACCTGAACTACACCCTGGCCGCCATGTACCGCGACACGCTGGACAACGTGCTGATCGTGGACGCCGGCGACCACATCCAGGGCACCGCTTACGGCTCCATGGACAAGGGTCGGCACATCATCGACCTGATGAACGCCGTGGGCTATGACGTGGCCACCCTGGGCAACCACGAGTTCGACTACGGCATGGAAGGCTGCATGAACGCCATCGAGTGGGCCGAATTCCCCTACATCTCCTGCAACTTCTACCATGAAGAAGACGGCGTGAAGGGCGAGAACGTGCTGGAGCCCTACAAGGTCTTTGAGATCGGCGGCCAGAAGATAGCCTTCGTGGGCATCACCACCCCCGAGAGCTTCACCAAGTCCACCCCCGCTTACTTCCAGGATGAAAACGGCAACTACATCTACGGCATCGCCGGCGGCGAGGACGGCTCCGACCTGTACGCCACCGTGCAGGAGGCCAT
>CANQKA010000047.1 GCA_947624395.1 uncultured Oscillospiraceae bacterium | reverse complement strand
GGTGTAAGCACAGTAATGTGTTCAGCCGACCGGTACTAATAACCCGAGGGCTTGACCTATGCAATATGCAGACTCACGCCTCGCTCCAAAACTCGCACCCATTGTTCAGTCTTCAGGGCGCAGCGCCCTGAAAAAGTTGGTGGTCATTACAGCGGGGGTCCACCCGTTCCCATTCCGAACACGGCAGTTAAGCCCGCCTGTGCCGACGATACTTGTCTGGAGACGGACTGGAAAAATAGGTCGCCGCCAACATCACGGAACCCGGAGTTGCAAAGCTCCGGGTTCTTTCTTTATGCGGCGAAATGTGATACAATGCGCGGAGGATAAGGGGAGAGCTGTTATCCGGCGTTACAATCCCCCCGCCCGCCGGTGGCGGGCACCCCCCTTTGACAAGGGGGGCTTTGAAAGCGGAGAGGCTATTATTCTATGGAGGGCTGAGCATGAGCGGCAGAAAAGAGATCGTGAGCGGCTATTATGCGCAGTACGATGAGGATGGGCGGCTGGGCAGGAGCCGGCACGGGCAGCTTGAGTACCGCACAACGATGACCTATATCCACCGGTACGCGGCCAAGGGAGCCAGGGTCCTGGAGGCCGGCGCCGGGACAGGTCGATATTCCATCGCGCTGGCAAAAGAGGGCATGGACGTGACGGCCGTGGAGCTGGCCGAGAGCAATCTGGCAGTCCTGCGGGAAAACAGCAAGGGAGTGAAAAATCTCGCGACTTATCAGGGGGACGCCACAGACCTGGGCCGGTTCGCCGACGATTCCTTTGACGTGACGCTGTCCCTGGGGCCCATGTATCACCTGTTCGACGCGGCGGACGTGGACCGGGCGATCGACGAGGCGATACGGGTCACAAAGCCGGGAGGCGTGATATTTTTCGCGTTTATATCCGTGTTTGCCATCATGTACGCAAACTACTTTTACGGGAACTGGAAAGCCGGACAGGAAGAGAATTTCACGGCGGACTATGAGGTGCGGCATTTCAAGGAGCAGCTTTTTACCGGCTATGATGTGACGGAATTTGAGGGACTGTTTCGGGAAAAGCCGGTGGACTGGATCACCACCGCGGGCGTGGACGGGCTGCTGGAGCCCATTGAAAAACGCCCGGATTTTTCTATGTCCGACGAGGATCTTGAGGCGCTGGCGGCGTGGTATTTGGCGTTTGCCGAAAAGCGGGAGCTGCTGGGGAATACGAACCACCTGTTGTATATTTGCCGGAAGCGGACGTGAAGACGATCCCCCAGACGCGGCTACGCCGCGCCAGCCCCCTTTACACAAGGGGGCCTTCAAAGAGGAAGAAATTTTAAATTCTTCTCTCCCCCAGTCAGCGCCGGAGGCGCTGACAGCCCCCTCGTCAGAGGGGGCCTTGGAAAGCGGAAGAATATTTAAATTATCCTGGCACAGCGAGCGGCGACGACAGAGGGGGCGCGCTACGGCGCGAGGGGACAATCCCCCAGTCAGCGCAAAGCGCTGACAGCCCCCTTTACACAAAGGGGCCTTCAATAATGTGTGCGCCTCCGGCGCACAACAATCCCCCCGGCCCTGCGGGCCACCCCCCTTTGACAAGGGGGCATTCAAAGTAAGCGACGACGAGTATGAGGCGTGATATGACGATAAGAAAAGCGACTGACGAAGATGTCGGGATGCTGGCGGCGCTGGCCGTGAAGCTGTGGCCCGGCCATGAGACGGCGGAGCTGGCGGGCGAGTTTGCCGAGCTTGTGAACCGCGGGGAGGCCGCGTGCTTTCTCGCCAGGGAGGGTGAACGGGCCGTGGGCTTTGCCCAATGCCAGCTCCGGCACGACTACGTGGAGGGGACGAAAACCAGTCCCGTGGGCTATCTGGAGGGCGTTTATGTGGAGGCGGCCTTTCGCCGGACTGGCTGCGCACGGCAATTGCTGGCCGCGTGCGAGGCGTGGGCGAGGGAGCTCGGCTGCGGGGAATTTGCCAGCGACTGCGAGCTGGACAACGCCGAAAGCCTGCGCTTTCATCTGGGCGTTGGCTTTGAAGAGGCCAATCGGGTGATCTGTTTCAGAAAGGACCTGTGATGATTATTGCACAGGGGAGGCGTTCAAAGGAGAAGGACGATGGGAAATAAGAAGCAGAAAATCGAAAAGACAAACGTGATGCGGGTGATGGAGCAGAAAAAGGCGGCGTACACGGCCCATTACTACGGGGACACCGACGCTATCAGCGGCGCGGAGGTGGCGGCCGTGCTGGGGCAGGACCCGGCGCGGGTGTTCAAGACGCTGGTCACCGTGGCCGGCAGCGGGGAGCACTACGTGTTCCTTGTGCCGGTGGAAAAGGAGCTGGACCTGAAAAAAGCGGCCAAAGCCGTGGGCGAGAAGAGCATCGAGATGATAAAGTCCAAAGAGCTGCTGCCCCTGACCGGATATATACACGGGGGCTGCTCCCCGGTGGGCATGAAAAAGCCCTTCCGGACCGTGATAGATTCTTCCGCGGCGGGATTCGACGCGATATTATTCAGCGCCGGGAAGATCGGCTATCAGGCGGAGACGAGCCTTAAGGAGTTGGAAAAAGTCATAGATTTTGAACTGGCGGACATAGGAGAGTAATATGAAGCTGCTGGAAATAGGGGACTTTGCCCAGGTGGACGGGCGGAAGCTCATGGATATTTACGCCGAGAGCAACCAGGAAAACATCGACTATTTCTATCCGGACACGACGGACAGAGCCGCGGCCCTGGCAAAGATCGAGGAAGATTTTCTGGCCTACGTCCGGGACGACGTTTTATCAAAGGAGCAAAACCGGTACATGGTCCTGGAGCGGGAGGGCGAGTGGGTCAGCGCCCTGCGGCTGTATGAATTGGAGGCCGGGGAGTACTATATCGAGGCTCTGGAGACCCGCCCGGACCGGCGGCGGCAGGGCTTTGGGGCAGCGCTGCTGGGGCTGGTGCTGGAAAGGCTGAAAGAAACCGGTCCCTTCCGGGTCCGGGACAATGTGAACAAGAAAAATACCGCCTCCCTGCTGACCCACGAAAAGTGCGGGTTCACGGTGGCGGACAGCGTGGGGCACGACCTGCTGGACGGCTCGGCGGACGAGCGCAGTTACAGCATGGAATACCGGTATAACAAAGGAGAGACGACATGAGCAAATACGATCTGGTGATATTCGATCTGGACGGGACGATACTGTACACGCTGGAGGATCTGAAAAACAGCCTGAATTACGCGCTTTCCCGCCACGGGTTTGCCCAGCGGACATTGGAGGAAGTGCGCAGGTTCGTGGGCAACGGCGTGCGGATGCTGGTCCAGCGGGGCGCGCCGGCCGGTACGGACCCGGCGGAGCTGGACAGGCTCTATGAGACGTTTCATGAGCACTATCATCTGCACGATCTGGATACCACCCGGCCATACGAGGGCGTGCCGGAATTGATGGACAGGCTCAAGGCCGCGGGACTGCGGCTGGCGGTGGTGTCCAACAAGGTGGACTTCGCCGTGAAGGACCTGTGTGCGCGGTTCTATCCGGGGGTGTTTGAGGCGGCCCTGGGCGAGCGGCCAGGGGTGGCGAAAAAGCCCGCGCCGGACCTGGTGAACGCGGTGCTGGCCGACACGGGTATTTCCCGGGAAAAGACCGTGTACGTGGGCGACTCGGAAGTGGACCTGCAGACCGCCCGAAACGCCGGGATGGACGAGGTCATCGTGAGCTGGGGGTTCCGGACCGTGGAGGAACTGCGGGAACGAGGCGCGACGCGCATCGTGGACACGCCTGAGGCGTTGTATGAAGAGCTGGTGCGATGAAAAATATACCGCCCTTTGAGGGCTTTCCAAAGGACCTGCCCGCGTTTTTATGGGGGCTGTCCCTGAACAACGAGCGGCCATGGTTCAACGAGCACCGGGCGGATTTCGAGCGGTGTCTCGATGTCCCCATCCACGCCCTGGCGGAGGACCTGCGTCAGGCCATGCAGGACAGGCATCCGGGGCTTGCGTCGGCGCTGCACGTGTCCCGTATATGGCGGGACGCACGGCGGCTTTTTGGGCGCGGGCCGTTCAAGGACCATATGTGGTTCTCCCTGGGGCTTTCCGGGGAGATATACACGCCGCTGCCCCAGTTCTGGTTCGGCATCGACGCCACCAGCTGGGAGGCAGGTATGGGCTGCTGGAACATGCAGGGGGAGCTTTTGGAGCGCTGGCGCGCCAGCATCGACGCTCGGCCCGCCAAGCTTTCCAAGATCGTCCGGGCCTTGAATAAGCACCCGGAGCTGGGCCATTACTGGCAGGTGTACAAAAAGCCCAAGGGCGATCCGGGGCCGCTGCTGTACGACTGGTACAACGCCAGGAGCGTGGAGATCGGCCGGAAGGTGTGGTTCGAGCCGGACCCGCCGGGGAAGGAGCTGCTGGGGCAGGTGTTGGAGATATACGAGACGCTGCTGCCGCTGTATGAGTATTTGGAGAGGATATGAAGGGTCTCTCCGCTTTAAAAGCCCCCCTTGTCAAAGGGGGGTGGGCGCCGCTCGCGGCGCTCGGGGGGATTGCTGTTAGACGAAGAACAATCCCCCAGTCAGCGCCCAAGGGCGCTGACAGCCCCCTTTCACAAGGGGGCCATCAATAAGGAAAAGGATCTAATTGTTCTCTCCCCCAGTCAGCGCCCAAGGGCGCTGACAGCCCCCTTTCACAAGGGGGCCATCAATAAGGAAAAGGATCTAATTGTTCTCTCCCCCAGTCAGCGCCCAAGGGCGCTGACAGCCCCCTTTCACAAGGGGGCCATCAATAAGGAAGATTCATTTAATAAAATAGCCTCCCTCTGACGAGGGAGGCTTGGTTTATGTGTCCTTTACGTATACGCGGGAATCTTCGCCGTTCATGTCCGGCAGGAGGCGGTCAAAATGCCAGCCGTATTTTTCGTAAAGGCCGGTGTGGCCGGTGGAGATGTACACGTGGGCCGCGCCCTCGGCTCTGGCGGTTTGGTAGGCGTGGTCCAGAAGTTTGCCTACGTGCCGGTGGCCGCGCCAGGCCGGGAAGGTGTACACAAAGCCTATCCAGGGGCCCAGGTCCGTGTCCCGTACGTCGTCCAGCTCCGCCAGGGTGCAAAAGCTGACAAGCGCTTCCCCATCCGTCAGAAGATAGACACGGGCCGTCTTGCCGCACAATGGCCGGAAAGCCCCGGAGCACAAGAGCCAGTAGAGAAGCTGGCCCGCGGCCCAGTCGCTTTGCCTGATCGCCCCCAGCCAGCGGTCGCGCTCCTGTTGGGGCAGGGAGTAAAATTCTAAAATTTCCATGTTATACCTCGAATCATAAAATAGCTTTGGCCGGTCAGCGCCGCTTGCGATACAGGACCAGTGCCAGGACCACGCCGGCGATCAGCATGACCGCGCCCACCGCGGCGGCGAACGTACACAGGGTGACGCCGGGGTTGGACGGGGTGGGTCCAAAGGGGTTGGTTATGAACGTGCGGAACATGTGCCGTCCCACCAGGCCCAGGGCGGCGATCAGGCCGCCGCCTATGGCCAGATACACCCCGAACAGCCACCCGTACTGCCGCAGCAGACGGCCGATGGCGCCGGGTACCGCGTCCACCCAGGAGGAAGTGCCGCCGCGGTCGGCGGGCGTGGCGTCAGCCGCCGGACCGTCTTCCGACAGCAGCCAGTCCGTGGTCACCCCAAAGGTCCGGGCCAGGGCCAGCAGCTTGCCCACCTCCGGCGTGGCGTCGCCCAGCTCCCACTTGCTCACCGCTTGACGGGACACGCCCACCTTTTCCGCCAATTCCTCCTGAGACAGGCCCGCACGCCTGCGGCACCAGACGATCTTTTCAGCCAGCGTCATGGAAAGCCCCTCCTTTTGTTTATGTACCGCCAGTATAGGAAATGGCGCGGCTGCAATCTACCAGCCGGAGCGGGAAAAAGCGCAACGGGCGGTTGCGGAAGACGAATTTTACGCCGTTACAGGGCAAAACGCTCCGCCTCGCGGGCGGTGTTGGCAAGATAGCGGATGGCCTCGGCCGGGTGTTTTCCCACGGCGGTCTCCC
The DNA here is from genome assembly GCA_947624395.1 of uncultured Oscillospiraceae bacterium. Lineage (GTDB taxonomy): Bacteria > Bacillota > Clostridia > Oscillospirales > Oscillospiraceae > CAJOIG01. Next base: position 9,602 of record CANQKA010000047.1, on the reverse strand, counting down.
CGGTGAGCATCAGGTCCGACGCGCCGTCCAGGACCGCGTTGAAAATGTCGCTGACCTCGGCGCGGGTGGGGACGCTCTCCCGCTCCATGGAGGAGAGCATCTGGGTCACCACCATGAAGGGCTTGCCGGCGGCGCGGCATTGGGCGGCGATGCGCTTTTGCAGGGCCGGGAGCTTCCAAAGAGGTTGGGCGTTGCCCAGGTCGCCGCGGGCTATCACGATCTCGTCCGCGGCCGGTAAGAGCGCGGGCAAATTCGCCGCGCCGGTCAGGTTCTCGATCTTGGCGTACAGGCGGATATGCTGCCCGCCGGCCTGGTCCAGCGCCCTCCGGACGGCCTCGAGGCCGGCGCGGCTGCGCACGAACGGCTGCATGACCCCGGTGACGCCAAAACGGGCAGCGTCCCGGATATTGGCCCGGTCCGCGTCCGTCATGGCCGGCGGGTCGATGTCCGCGCCGGGAAAGGCGATGCTCTTGCGGCTTTGCAGCGTGCCGCCCCGCTCCACGGCGGCGGTGGCGCTCTGGCCGGTATTGTCCAGCACCCGCAGAAGGAGCTTGCCGTCGTCCAATAAAACCGGCTGGCCGGGGGTCAGATGGGGCAGCACCAGCGCCGGGACGGGTATGCCGCCGGGGCCAAGGGTCACGGTGTCGCCCTCGTCCAGCGGCAGCGGTGCCGGTAAAACGCCCACCCGCAGCTCCGGGCCCTGCATGTCGATGAGCAGCCTGGGCCGTACGCCGCAGCGGTCCGCCGCTTGGTGCAGACGCGTGAGCAGGTCCGACGAATCCCCCAGGGAAACGTGGGACAGGTTGAGCCGCACGCCGGTCATGCCCGAGCGGAACATGGCCTCCAGCGTGGCCCCGTCCGAACAGGCCGGACCCAGGGTGCCGTAAATGTCCATGGTTTCGCCTCCCTCCCCGGCAAGGATAGCACATCCCCTGTCAGGACGCAAGCCGCCGCAGGGCGGGATTTTGGCGGAAATGGAAATGGATTTATGCAAATGACCGTGCTACAATGTGGAAAATCCTTTATCAGGACGGCGAAAGACATGAAAAACAAAAACGCGGCGGCGGTGGCGATGATATTGACGGCGGCGGCCGGTTGGGGCTTCATCGGCCTGTTCACCAGGCCGCTGACGGCGGCGGGCCTGTCGGCCTTGCAGATCACGTTCGTGCGCAGCGTGGTCGTGGTGGCGTGCATGGGCCTGTACCTGCTGGTCTGGGACCGGCGCATGTTCCGCATCGCGTGGCGGGACGGGTGGATATTTCTGGGTACGGGGCTGGTGAGCATCGTGTTTTTCAACGTGTGCTACTTCACCACCATCCAGCTTACCACACTGGCGGCCGCGTCCGTGCTGCTGTATACGGCCCCGTGCTTCGTCATGCTCATGTCGGCGGCGTTTTTCAAGGAGAAGATCACGGCCCGGAAGCTGGCGGCGCTGGCCCTGGCCTTCGGCGGGTGCGTGCTGGTCAGTGGCATCGCCCGGGGCGGCATCACGCCCATGGGGCTGCTCACCGGCATCGGCGCGGGGTTCGGATACGCCACCTATAGCATTTTTGGCAAGGTGGCGCTGAAAAAATACCATAGCTTCACGCTCATCTTCTATACCTTCGTGGTGTCCACGGTGTGTCTGGCCCCTTTCGCGCACGTGGGTCAGGCGGCGTCGGTGGTGCTGGGCGGCGGCGATACGATGGCGCTGGCAATGGGTCTGGGGCTGGTGAGTACGTTCATGCCATACATCTGCTACACGAAAGGGCTGGAGCATGTGGAGGCGGGCAAGGCGTCGGTGCTGGCGTTTTTTGAGCCGTTGGTGGCGACGGTCACGGGCATCGTGGCGTTCCATGAAAAGCTGACCGCGATGAGCGCCGCCGGGATAGGGCTCATTTTCGCCGCCATCGTGCTGCTGAATGTGCCCGCCCGGGGCGAGAAAGGGTGAGGTGCGCGGTATGGAGCGGGTATTTGAGGACGACGCGTTGGAGGCCCTGCGGCGGAAGGTGTTTCCGCGGGTGCCGTGGTCGGCGGCGGGGCCGGTGCGGCGGCGTTATTTCGCACGGGCCGTGAAAGACGGCCAGAGCGTGGCCGGGGCGTTGGAAGCGCTGGCAATTGACGAGGGGTTCGTCGGGCCGGGACAGCGGGCCGTCGTGGGCGACGCTGAAGCGTGTCTCGCGGCGATGCGAGATAAGGCCGGGGCCGATACGCTGGTGTTCGGCCTGGGGCTGGACGCGTGCTGGTGCGACGTGGCGTTTGGACAGGCGGACGGCCAGGGCTGGCAGGAGGTGCTGGTCCGGTCCGAGGAGGCGGAAAACCTGGTGGCGCTGGCGCATGCCGTGGGGGTCGTCAGGTTTCGGCGGGGGTGAGGGTACAATCCCCCAGTCAGCGCGGAGCGCTGACAGCCCCCTTTAACAAGGGGGCCGACGATAATGTGCGCCTGACGGCGCAATCAAAATATCTCTCCTTCCGACGCGGCGAAGCCGCGCCACCTCCCTCGTCAGAGGGAGGCTTTCGATAAGGAAGAGGATTTAAATTGTTCTCTCCTTCCGACGCGGCTTGCGCCGCGCCACCTCCCTCGTCAGAGGGGGCCTTGGAAAGAGGAAAATTCATATTTAAAAGCCCCCCTTGTCAAAGGGGGGTGGCCCGAAGGGCCGGGGGGATTGCTGTTCGTCTAAGGACAATCCCCCAGTCAGCGCAGAGCGCTGACAGCCCCCTTTAACAAGGGGGCCGACGATAATGTGCGCCTGACGGCGCGAAACATTAAAATCCCACGCGTCGCCGGCGAGGCCGGGGACACCTTTTAAACAGTAGCATAATTTGGCGGGGTGTGATAGAATAAACAGGGATTATGAAAACCTAGAGGTGAGCGTATGAGCTTTTTGTATCTGCTGGAGGGGCTGCGGACGCCGGTGCTGGACAAGCTGTTCGGGGCCATTACGTTTTTGGGCGGCGAGGTCGTGTTCGTGGCGCTGGCCATCATCATCTACTGGTGCATCAACAAGCGCAACGCCTATTACATCATCGCCGCCGGTATCGGCGGCACGGTGGTGAGTCAGACGCTGAAGATCGCCTGTGCCGTGCCGCGGCCATGGGTCCGGGACCCGAACTTCACCATCGTGGAGAGCGCAAGGGCGGACGCGGGGGGATATTCTTTCCCCAGCGGGCACAGCCAGAACGTCATCGTGTCCCTGGGCGGCGCGGCCAGGTGCGTGGGCAAGACCTGGGGCAAGGCCGTGCTGTGGGTGCTGGCGGGGCTGGTGTGCTTTTCCCGGATGTACGTGGGGGTGCATACCCCGGCGGACGTGGGTGTGGGCGCGGTGCTGGGGCTGGCGCTGGTGTTCGGGCTTTGGCCGCTCTTTAAAAAGAGCGACGATAAGCCCTGGCTCCTGTGCGTGGTCTACGGCGTGTGCGCCGCGCTGGCGTTGGGGGCGGTGCTGTACGGGGAGCTGTATCCCTGGCCGGCGGACGTGGACGCCGAGAACCTGGCGGAATTTCAAAAGAACAGCTACACCATGCTGGGCATGGCCCTGGCGGTGCTGACGGCCCTGCCCATCGAGCGGCGGTACATAGACTTTGACACGAAAGCCCCCTTCTGGGCGCAGGTCGCAAAGTGCGCGCTGGGCTTCGCCGTGGTCATGGGCGTGCGGGTCGGATTGAAGCCGCCGCTGAACGCCCTGTTCCACGGGCACGTGGCGGCCAACGCGGTGCGGTATTATCTCATGGTGCTGTCGGCCACGCTGCTCTGGCCGCTGACGTTCCCCTGGTTCGCCAAGGGCTGCCCCATGGGCAGGGGCGTGAAGGTCGCGGTCATCATTTTGGTGGTGGTGCTGGTGCTGGCGGCGCTGCTGGCGGGGATATACTGGGCTGTGACGCGGGATCCCGGCATGGAGCCGCGGGAGTTCCCCGACGCGAACAATCCGCTGATAACGCCTCTGGGCGTGACCATGCTGTCCGGCCACCGGGCCGGTGGCGGCGTAGCGCCGGAGAACACCATGCGGGCGCTGGTGAACAGCGCGGAAAGTCCGGACTATAAGCTGGATCTGTTCGAGTTCGACGTACACCTGACCGCCGACGGGGTTTTGGTGCTGCTGCACGACAGCACCCTGGACCGGACCAGCGACGCGGCGGAGGTCTTCGGCGAGATCGAGGTCAATGTGGGCGACAAGACCTTTGAGGAGCTGAGAAAGCTCAACATGGGCGCACACTTCACCGCCGCCGACGGGTCCACGCCTTACGGGGACCTGCACGGGTCAAGGGTGCCGGATGACCTGCGCATCATCAGTTTGGACCAGGCGCTGGATTACCTGGACAGCGCCGGGGATTTCCGGTACATCATCGAGATCAAGGACAGCGGGGACAAGGGCTTTGAGGCGGCGGACAAGCTGTACGCGTCGCTCAAAGAGCACGACGCGCTGGACCGGGCCATCGTGGGCACGTTCCACAACGAGGTCACGGCGTATATGGACAGCACCTACCCCGACATGGCCCGCAGCGCCGGGGTCAAAGAGGTGATTAGTTTCTATATCCACGCCCTGCTGGGTCTGGGGATGAACGGGGACAAGATACATTATAAGGCGCTGCAGATACCCACCACGGATTACACCATCAATCTGGGCACCAGCCGGGTGGTCAACTTCGCCCACAAGTACGATATCGCGGTCCAGTACTGGACCATCAACGACGCCGACGAGATGGCGAGGCTGCAGAGCATCGGCGCGGACGCGGTGATGACGGATCTGCCGGATGTGGGGGCAAAGATATTAAATCAGCCGTGACAATCCCCCCGGCCCTGCGGGCCACCCCCCTTTACACAAGGGGGGCTTTGAAAGAGGAAGAGGATTTAAATGTCTCTCCCCCCCGACGCGGCGAAGCCGCGCCACCCCCCTCGTCAGAGGGGGGCTTTGAAAAAGGAAAAAAGTTTTGTAACGAATGCGGGTGAAAGCCGTCTAACTATGGGATGGAGGTGAGGGCGCTGGACTATGAGGGGTTGTATGACGCCTGTTATATGCAGGTGTACTCCTTCCTCCTGACCATGTCCAGAGACCGGAGCCTCGCGGAGGAGCTGACGGCCCAGACCTTCTACAAGGCCATGACCGCCCAGAGCCAGTTTCGGGGCGAGGGGTCGGAGCTGACGTGGCTGTGCGCCATCGCCAAAAATTTATACGCCGATGAGCAGCGCCGCAGGGCACGCCAGAGCCAGCTTGTCCCGGATACTGAGGCGGCCGCGGCCGGGGCCATGGAGGACAGCGCCCTGGACCGGGATATGGCCTTTCGCATACACCTGGTGCTGCACGACATGCCGGAGCCATATAAAGAAGTGTTCCAGCTGCGGGTGTTCGGGGAGCTGTCTTTCCGGCAGATCGGGGAGATCTTCGCAAAAACAGAGACCTGGGCCCGGGTGACCTATCACCGGGCAAGGCTGAAAATACAGGAAAGGATGGGAGACGATGGATAACTGCGATATAGTCCGGGACCTGCTGCCGCTGTACGTGGACGGCGTGTGCGGCGAGGCCAGCCGCCGGCTGGTGGACGAGCATGTCGCCTCCTGTCCCGCTTGTGCAAAAATGCTCTCACAGCTTCAAAACAGCGCATGCGAGGAAAGCCTGCGGCGGGAGGCGTACGCGGTGCTGGCGCCGCGCCGGTGGCGCAACCGGGCCTTCGCGGCAAGCTGCGCGCTGGCGGCGTTCGCCAGCGTGCCGGCATGTCTGCTGGCCCAGACCATGCAGCGCGGCGAGGATAAGTACGCGTGGCTGCTGCTTCTGGCGCCGGCGCTGCTGGTGGTGATGAGCGCCACGCTGCTGCCGCTCAGGACCCGGCGGTACACGGGGCGGTGGACGGTGCTGGGCTACGGGGCAAGCTTGATGCTGCTGTGCATGGCGTGCGCCGTATACGTGGCGGAGGGCGCGGCGGCGTTCACGTCCGGGACGGTGTTTTTCCTGCTGGTATCCACAGCGCTGGGCGGGGTGTTCGCCTTTGTGGTGCTGCCATGGGCGGCCAAGGACGAGAGCTTTCTGCGCCGGTCCGGGGACTTGAAGCGGGCCTGGGGCGTGGCCTATATCCTGCTGCTGGCCGATACGTTCTGCCTGACCCGACCCGTGCCGGGGCTGATGGCCGCGGGATGCGCGCTGACGCTGGGGCTGTTGACGGCGGCGGCGGTCATTTTGTGCCGGCGGCTTCGGTTCGACGGCTGGGCACGGCTGGGCCTGTGCGTCACAGTCGTGGGCAGCGGGCTGGCGTGGCTGGTAAGGCCGGCGCTGGTGCTGACCGGCGCGGAGAAGAACGTGGTCCGGGCCGCTCAAATTGGGCGGGCGTGGCTGGCGGTGGGTCCCGCGCTGGCGGGCGCGGCGCTGGTGGCCCTGGGCGCGTGGCGCGCATACCGGCGCAGTGTGGAAAAGGAAGCGTGAGGGTATGCAGACAAAGGGCAGAACGGAGCTGGCCGTCCATCTGGACCGGCTGGCCGCCAATGTGGAAAAGACCCGGGCGCTGCTGCCCGCGGGTACGGACATCATCGCCGTTTTGAAGGCGGACGGGTACGGCCTGGGCGCGGCGGGGATATGGTCCACGCTGCACGGCTGCGGCATACGCAAGTTCGCCGTGGCATACTGGCAGGAGGGCGCGGCCCTGCGGGCGGCGGGGCTGACGGACGAGATATATCTGCTGGCGGACGTTTGGGACGACGAATTGCCCATGGTGCTGGAGCACCGGCTGATACCGGCGGTGTTTGATGCGGGTACCGCCGCACGGCTCAACGGCCTTGCCCGTGCTGCCGGGGTGGTCCTGCCCGTGCAGCTGAAGATCGACACGGGCATGCGGCGCATTGGACTTCCCTGGGGCGAGGACGCGCTGCCTGAGGCAAAGCGTATCGCGGCGATGAAAAATCTGCGTATAACGGGCGCGTTCACCCACTTCGCGAAAGCGGATTCGGACCCGGACGAGACGAAAGAGCAGCTGGACCGGTTTTTGCGCACGGCGCAATTGATACGGGCCGCGGGCATCGAGCTTGACATGCTCCACGCGGCCAATTCGGCGGCGGTGATACTGCGGCCGGGGACGGCCCTGGACGCGGTGCGGGTGGGGGATATGCTCTTCGGGCTCATCACCGTGGACGACGAGCCATGGGACGCGCTGGGGTTGGAGGAGATCATGTCCTGGTCCGCACGGGTCAGCTTCGTGAAGACGGTCCCCGCCGGGTCGGCCATCGGCTACGGCGGTACATATGTGACCGAGCGGGAGACGGTGGTCGCCACCATACCGGTGGGCTACGCGGACGGGTACAGCCGGCGGCTTTCCAACCGGGGCCGGGTGGTCATACGGGGCCGGGAGGCGCCGGTGATCGGCCGGGTGTGCATGGACCAGTTCATGGCGGACGTGACGGATATCCCGGACGTGTGCCGGGGCGACGAGGCGGTGCTGCTGGGTGAGGGCATGACCATACGGCGCATATCGGAAATTTCCGGCGTCAGCGTGGATGAGCTGGCGTGCGGTATCACGAGCCGGGTGCCGCGGGTGTATGTGGGCAACTGAGCCGGCGGTGGCATGCGGGGGGGAGCTCGAGGGGGCGACCTGCAACAATCCCCCCGAGCGCCGCAAGCGGCGCTCACCCCCCTTTGACAAGGGGGGCTTTTCGTCAGAGCTCGCATGGCTAGGTCGGGATTCGCCGCAAGCGGCAAATCCCGAATAGCCAGCGGCTCCTCCTCTCCCCAAAAGGCAAGCGTGCCTTTTGGGGGCCCCGATGGGGGCTGTCGAGCGAAGCGGGACTGGAGGACGACCTGGGTTTATATTGGGAATTGATTTTTTGGCATATAGGAGGAATCGGAAATGAACGGGAAAGAAAAGACGCCGAAAATGCCGAAGCTGTGGCAGGCGCTGCTGACGCTGGGATTTCTGGTGGCTATGCTGGCCATCGGCATCATCGTGTACGGCGTGGACCCGCATGTGCCCATGTTCATGGGCGTCATCGGCGCGGCGGTCATGAGCCTGTGCCTGGGGTACAAGTGGGACGAGATCGAAAAGGCCATGTTCAGCGGCATCGGTAAGGCCATGCAGAGCATTATTATCCTGGCTATCATCGGCATTTTGATCGGCGTGTGGCTGGACGCGGGCACGGTGCCGGCGATGATCTATTACGGGCTGAAGATCTTGAAGCCCTCCATCTTCTTCATCGCCACGCTGCTGATATGCTCCATCACAAGCCTCGCCACCGGCACCAGCTGGGGGACCATAGGCACCATGGGCGTGGCCCTCATGGGCATCGGGTACGGGCTGGGCGTGAGCCCGGCGATGACCGCCGGGGCCATTTTATCCGGGGCGTATTTCGGCGACAAGATGAGCCCGCTGTCCGATACCACCAACCTGGCCCCCGCTATGGCCGGGACGGATGTGATCAGCCACGTGAAGTTCATGATGCTGCCCACGGCCATTACCTACGGCATCTGCATCGTGTTCTTCGGGGTGCTGGGCGTGATGCAGTACCACGGTGGCGCGGCCGACATGAGCAAGGTCAACGAATTGCAGGCGGCGCTGGAGGATATGTTCCACCTGACGCCGCTGCAGCTGCTGCCGCCGGTGGTGGTCATCGTGGCGGTGGCGTGCAAAATGCCGGCCATACCCGGCATCACCCTGGGTATTTTGACCGGCGGCATCATCGGTTTGCTGGGCCAGCCCAACTGCACGCTGGGGACGCTGTTCTCCTGCGGCATGAACGGGTACGTGTGCGAGACGGGTATCTATGAGATCGACGAGCTTTTGAACAGCGGCGGGCTCATGAACATGATGTTCTCCATCTCCATGACCATCATCGCCATGATGTTCGGCGGCATCATGGAGCACACCCACCAGCTGGAGGTCATCGTGAACAAGCTGAAGGCCCTGGCCAAGACGCCGGCGCGGCTGGTGGCCATGACGGAGGTCACGTGCGTGGCGTCCAACGCCCTCATGCCCGAACAGTATATCTCCATCGTGGTGCCGGGGCGCATGTACGCCGAGGAATACCGCAAACGGGGCCTGAGCCCGGAGAGTTTGTCCAACGCGCTGGAGAGCGCCGGTACGGTCAGCTCCGCGCTCATACCATGGAACACCTGCGGCGTGTTCATTTTGGGCACGCTGGGTATTGGCGTGGGCCAGTACGCGCCATACGCCATGTTCAACTGGCTCATGCCCGTGGTGTGCCTGGTCATGGCGTTCATGGGCGTCACCGTGGCGGATAAAAACGGCGTGCGCCTGACGAAGAAGAATCTGAAAAGCGGAAAGGCGAGGTTGGAGGAAACGGCGGGCGAGTGAGGGACAATCCCCCCGCCCGCCGTTGGCGGGCACCCCCCTTTACACAAAGGGGGCTTCAATAAGGTAGGATTTAAAATATCTCTCCTTCCGACGCGGCAAAGCCGCGCCACCTCCCTCGTCAGAGGGAGGCTTTGAAAGAGGAAAGGGCGCGGCGAGGCCGCGCCCTGATCGTATTATTTCTTGTACGTTATACTGTTGCTGGCTTTGTAGGGGCCGAGCAGCGTTTTCTTGTCGTTGGCGCAGCAACGGACGGTGAACGTATAGGTCGCGCCGCTCTTCAAATACTTTGCCGCACGGGTATAAGTCGTGCTGGTGGTGGTGCCTATCTTCGTCCACCC
>CANQKA010000046.1 GCA_947624395.1 uncultured Oscillospiraceae bacterium | reverse complement strand
CGTCCGTGCACAGGGACGGGATGGACGCCACCGCCTTGCACCCGCGCACCCGGCAATAGCGGATGCTCCGGGCCAGCTCGTCCCGGTCAAAGGCGCGCTCACGGCTGCCCAGGGCGGTGAGCCCCTGGGCCATATATACTGTGTCAGCCCCGTTCTGCACGGCGGCGATGACCGCCTCCACGCTTCCCGCGGGCGCAACAAGCTCCAACATAGTTTCCTCTCAGCGTCCGGCCGCAGCCGCGGCCTCATGCCCTCTGTCCCAAAAACCGCATAATCTGTTATATTATAAACAGTTTCCGTCCATAAAACAAGAGCAAATCCCAATTTCTGGCGGCAAATTCATGACCGCATGGCAGCCCGCAGTCCATCCAGCAGGTCGTATGGCGCCCGCAGGGACCCATGGATGCCGGTGCCCATTTTTACCTCCGGCTTGCGGGCGCCGTGAAAGTCGCTGCCGCCGGACACCGCCAGAGCCAACCGGACCGCCGTTTCCTGCAGCGCCGCCTGCTGGGCCGGGGAATACTTGGAATAATATGCCTCCAATGCCCCGCACCCGGCGTCCTTCGCCGTGCGCAAAAACGCCTCCAGCTCATCCGGCGGGAAGCCGTATTGCAGCGGGTGGGCAACGGAGGCAAGCCCCCCGGATGCGCGGATGACCGCCGCCGCCTCGGCAAGAGGCATACGCCACCGGGGACGGTAATAGGGCCGGCCCTTGCCCAGCCACCGGTCAAAGACCTCGTCCATGGCGGCGGCATAGCCCCGCCGCATCAGAAACTCTGCGATATGCGGCCGGCCCAGGACCGTGTCCGGCCAGGCCGTGCGCAGCTCGTCCATGGATATGTCGAACCCATCCGCCGCCAGCGCCGCGACGATCTGCTCGTTGCGCGCCTGACGCGCCTGGACGAACCGGTCCAGCGCTCCCCGCAGGGCGGGCGCGGCCGGGTCGATGAAGTAGCCCAAAATGTGCGCGCCTCCGTCCCGGTATTCGGCGGACAGTTCCAGCCCAGGCACCACCTCCACGCCAAGCGCCGCGCCCGCGTCCGTGGCTTCGGCAAGGCCCGCCGTGGTGTCGTGGTCCGTGATGGCGATAGCTGCCAAGCCAAGCGAGCGCGCCAGCTGGACCGCCTGCCGGGGCGTCAGGGTCCCGTCCGAGGCGGTGGTATGGATATGCAGATCGACAAGCTTTTCCATGGCGTTCCCTCCCTTGCAGTCATTATAGCACGGAGGGCTGTTTTAAGCAAAATCTTGTCACTTGGGTCCGATGATGGTATAATCGACTTTACTGCAAAAGATAAGGAAAACGCTGCATGGACGACGGAAGATTAAAACTCAACCGGCCGGCGCTGCTGGCCGTGCCTGTGCGGGACGCCGAGGCCCTTTTGGACGCCGGCGACGGGGATGGGGCGCTTTTGTACCTCTACCTGGTAAAAGAAGGCGGGGTCCTGGACATGGACCGGGCCGCCAGGGCGCTGCGTCTGTCCGTCCGGGCCGTGCGGGGCATCGCGGGGCGATTGGAACGGCTGGGACTGCTGCGTCTGCCAGATGACGACGGGCCGGAGGCAGCGCCCAGACAGGAGCTTCCCGAGTATCAGGCTGCGGACGTGGCCCGCCGGAGCCAGTCGGACCCGGCGTTTCAGGACCTGGTGAAGGAGGTCCAGCAGACCCTGGGCCGGGTGCTCAGCTCCACGGACCTGAAAAAGCTCTTCGGCATCTACGACGACCTGGCCCTGCCCCCGGAGGTCATCATGCTGCTCATTCAGCACTGCAAGGAGGAGCACGACGAGCGATACGGCGCCACCCGGAACCTGGGCTTCGCCGCCATCGAAAAGGAAGCGTACGTCTGGTTCGACCGGGAGCTCATGACCTATGATCTGGCGGAGAGCTATCTGGCCCAGCTCGCCCGACGCAAGTCCCTGGCAGGGCAGATACAGCGGGCCATAGGCATCCGCAACCGAGAGCTTTCCGCCACGGAAAAAAAGTACGTCATGAGCTGGATCGACCTGGGCTTCGGCCCGGAGGCGCTGGCCCTGGCGGCGGACAGGACCGTCACCAACACAGGGGAGCTGAAGTGGCGGTACATGAACTCCATCGTCCAGTCCTGGCACAGCAAGGGCCTGCACACGGTGGAGGAGATCGAAAAGGGCGACCGCAGAGGTCCCGACCGGCCAAGGCCGGGGGACGCCTCCGCCTCCGCGCCGGACGCCGGGGAGCTGGAGCGGATGCGGAAGCTGCGCCAACGGTATAAAAACAGCGGAGGTTGACCGCTATGGACGGAAGACTTCTGGCCCAGGCCAGAGAGGAAAAAGAGAATATCCGCCGCGAGGCGGTGCGCATTGACCGCCAGCGCCATGAGGAGGTCTACGCCAAGCTGCCCCAGCTTCGGCGGCTGGACGGGCAGATCGCGGCGCTGATACCCCGGGCCATGGACCCAGGCCGGAGCGTGGAAGAATTGCAGCGGGAGAGTCTGGACCTGCAGGCCCGACGGGCGGAGATGCTGGTGGCCAACGGCTGGCCCATGGACTACCTGGACGGGGCATGGGACTGCCCCAAATGCCGGGACACGGGCTATGTGCACGGGCGCATGTGCACATGCCTTAAAAAGCTCTACGACCAGGCCCAGGCAAAGGACCTGTCCGCCCTTTTGAAGCTGGGCAGCGAGAGCTTCGGCACCTTCGACCTGGGGCTTTACGACGACCGGCCCGACCCGGCCTCCGGCATCTCCCCCCGGACCCAGATGGAGACGGTGTTCGGCATATGCTACGATTACGCCCTGGACTTTGGCCGCCGGAAGGAGAACTACCTCTTCCGGGGCGGCACAGGCCTGGGCAAGACGTTTTTGTCCGCGTGCATCGCCCGGGAAGTGTCCCGCCAGGGCTTTTCCGTGGCGTACGAGACGGCTGTGGAGGCGCTGGCCGCCTTCGAGAGCCAGAAATTCTCACGGGACGAGGAAGAGGCGGCCAAAGCCGCCGAGCGGGTCCGGCGCATATGCGAATGCGACCTTCTCATCCTGGACGACCTTGGCACGGAGATGGTCACGGAATTTTCCCGCAGCGCCCTGTATACGCTTATAAACACCCGGCTGCTGGACCGGAAAAAGACCGTGGCCAGCACAAATTTGACCGCCGCCCAGATGGCACGGCGGTACACGCCCCAGATCATGTCCCGGCTGGAGGGGGAATATCAGGTACTTTCCTTCGCCGGGTCTGACATCCGGCGGCTGAAAATGGAGCGGGAATTGGAATAACAACAAGAGAGGGGAATTTTATGAACGGGAACAAGCACAAGAGACACCTGCCGAAAAGCAAGGCCGGACGGGTGCTCATAAGTCTGGCCATAACGTTGGTGGTGGGGTTCGTCTACTTTTACGTGTCCCTGCCCGCCATCAACTTTCAGGACGGGAGCTTTTATTCTTTCCTGATCTTCCTGTGCGCCGTGTACATCGGCTGCACCGTGCTGACCACGGTGACGGACACCATCGTCCCGGACAAGGACGGCGAGGCCCACGTGGTCCGCACGTTCCGACAGCGGATCGGCGACGGGTTCCGCTTCATCAAACACCACTGTCTGGTGGTTGGTGTGCTGCTGGGGGTAGTGCTGCTGACGGCGCTGGTGGGCAAGATCATCTCCGCGCCCATATTCCGCGCCGGGGCCTACCGGGAGCTGCTGGACGTGCAGACCGGGGACTTTGCCGAGGAAGTGGCCCAGATCTCCTTCAACGAGATACCCACCCTGGACAGGACTTCCGCCAACTACCTGGGCGACAGGCAGATGGGCACCCTCAGCGACATGGTGAGTCAGTTTGAGTACTCCAACGACTCCACCCAGATCAACTACCAGGGCCGGCCCGTGCGTGTGGCCCCGATAAATTACGCGGACCTGTTCAAGTGGTTCACCAACCGGGGCACCGGTCTGCCCGCCTATGTGGTGGTGGACATGGTGACCCAGCAGGCGCGGGTGGTGCGGCTGGACGAGGGGATAAAGTATTCTTTTTCCGAGCCGCTCAACCGGAAAGTGACCCGCCACCTGCGGTTCCAGTACCCCACCATGATGTTCTCCACGCCGGAATTTGAGATCGACGAGGACGGCCACCCCTGGTGGATCGCCCCCCGGCTGGTCAAGACCATCGGCCTTTTCGGCGGCCGGGACATCAAGGGCGCGGTGCTCATGGACGCGGTGACCGGCGAGAGCCAGTATTACGAGGAGGTCCCCGCCTGGGTGGACACGGTGTACACCCCCAGCCTCATCATGGAGCAGTACGACTACCACGGCACCCTGGTCCACGGCTTCATCAACTCCCTGCTGGGCCAGCGGGACGTGACCATGACCACGGAGGGCTATAACTACATCGCCATGAACGACGATGTGTACGTCTACACCGGCGTGACCAGCGCCAACGCGGACCAGTCCAACCTGGGCTTTTTGCTGTGCAACATGCGCACCAAGCAGACCCGGTACTACGAGGCCCCCGGCGCCACGGAGCGGGCCGCGATGGCCTCCGCCATGGGCGTGGTCCAGGATCTGGGCTATACCGCCACGTTCCCCCTGCTGCTCAATATCTCCGGCCAGCCCACCTATTTCATCCCCCTCATGGACGCGACGAATCTGGTCAAGTGCTACGCCATGGTGAACGTGGCCCAGTACCAGATCGTGGCCACGGGTACCACCGTCCCGGACTGCGAGCGGACCTATATCCACATGCTGTCCGACAGGGGCGTGACCGTGAGCGTCTCCGACGTGCCTGACGTACAGGCCGAGAGCGCCGGCGTCATCGCCGAGATACGCACGGCCGTACTGGACGGGGTGAGCTGGTACTATATCCGCCTGGAGGACGAGGACGTGTTCTACGCCGTCTCCGCCGCCCAGGACAGGAACGTGATCGTGCTGAACGTGGGCGATGAGATCACGATCCGCCACGCTGTGCCCGAGGACGGGACGGACAGCCCCATTCTGGACGCTTATGAGCTGACCGTGGACTAACGGTCAGCTCTCCACCCTACACAGACAAGAAAGGATGACAGCTTATGCAGCGTGCGGCAGGTATCCTGCTCTCCGTCTCGTCCCTGCCCTCCCCTTACGGCATCGGGACCCTTGGCCAGGCGGCCTATGACTTCGTGGACTTCCTGGCGGACGCCGGCCAGAAATACTGGCAGATGCTCCCCGTGGGACCCATCAGCTACGGCGACTCCCCCTACCAGTCCTTCTCCGCCTTCGCGGGCAACCCCTATTACATAGACCCGGACATGCTCATCGCCGACGGACTTCTCACCCGGGACGAGGCCGACGCCCCCTACTGGGGCGACGAGCCCGCCCGCGTGGACTACGGCGCGGTGTACAACGCCCGGTTCGCCCTGCTGGAAAAAGCCTTTGACCGGGGCTGGGACCGGGACAAAACGGATGTGACCCGGTTCCTGACGAAAAACCGGGACTGGCTGCCCGATTACGCCCTGTTTATGGCCCTGAAGCGCCATTTTGATATGGTCGCCTGGACCCAGTGGCCCGACGAGGACATCCGTCTGCGCCGGGGCGGCGCCGTGGCACAGTGGGCGAAAAAGCTGGACCGGGACGTGCGGTTTTTCACCTATCTGCAATATCTTTTCCAGAAGCAGTGGGACGTGCTTAAGGCCTACGCCGCCCAAAAGGGCGTGCAGACCATCGGCGACCTGCCCATTTACGTGGCGCTGGACTCCGCCGACGTGTGGGCCAACCCGCAAAAATTCCTGCTGGACCAGGACAACATACCCACCGTTGTCGCCGGCGTGCCGCCGGACGCTTTCACCGCCGACGGGCAGCTCTGGGGCAATCCCATCTATGACTGGAAGGCCATGGAGGCCGACGGGTTCAGCTGGTGGGAGGCCCGCATGCGCAGTACGCTGGAGCGGTTCGACGTGGCCCGCGTGGACCACTTCCGGGGGCTGGAGAGCTATTGGGCCGTTCCCTACGGCGACCCTACCGCCGCCACCGGCCGGTGGGAGCCGGGACCCGGCGCGGCGTTCGTCAACATGCTCCGGGAGAAATTTCCAAACAGCTTTATCATCGCCGAGGACCTGGGCTTCATCACCCCGGAGGTCCGGGCGTTGCTGGACCTGTCCGGCTTTCCCGGCATGAAGATACTGGAATTTGCCTTTGACCACCACGGGCCCAGCGACAATATGCCCCACCGGTGCCCGGTGGGCAGCGTGTGCTACACCGGTACCCACGACAACTCCACCCTGGTTGGCTGGCTGGCCGACGTGGACCCCAAGGACCTGGCCGTGGCCAAGGCATACCTGGGCCTGAATCGGGAGGAAGGCTATGACTGGGGCATGCTCCGGGGCGGCATGGGTTCTCCGTCGCGGCTGTTCGTGGCGCAAATGCAGGATTACCTGGGCCTGGACGACCAGGCCCGGATGAACCGGCCCGGCGACCCGGTGGGCAACTGGCAGTGGCGCATGACCCCCGGCCAGGCCACCCCCGCGCTGGCCGCGAAGATCAAAGCGCTCACAACGCTTTTCGAGAGGTAAAAAACACATGACAAATTACTATGAACGGGCCCTGGCCCTGCGGGCCGACACGGTGGCTGACCGCCGCCACATGCACTCGAACGCGGAGGCAGGTCTGCACCTGCCGAAAACCAAGGCGTACGTCATGGACAGGCTGCGGGCCTACGGCCTGGAGCCGGCGGACTGCGGCGAGGGCGTGACGGCCACCCTGGGTCAGGGCGGCAAGACCCTGTTGCTGCGGGCGGACATGGACGCGCTGCCCATGCCGGAGGACAGCGGCGAGGATTTCGCCTGTCCCACCGGCAGCGAGGCCCACACCTGCGGCCACGATAACCACGCCGCCATGCTCCTGACGGCGGCCCGCATGCTCAAGGAGACGGAGGGCGATCTGCAGGGCACAGTCCGGTTCATGTTCCAGCCCGCGGAAGAGACCTTTGAGGGCAGCCGGAACATGATGGAGCACGGCATTCTGGACGGCGTGGACGCGGCGCTGGCCTATCACGTAGGCCCCGGCAAAATGCCCGTGGGCATCTACATGTACAACGCCGGGGGCACCATGATGTTCTCCCAGGACGGCTTTATCATCACGGTCCAGGGCCACGGCGGCCACGGGGCATACCCCCACACCAGCGTGGACCCCATCAACATCGGCGTGCACATCCACCTGGCCCTGCAGGAGCTGATCGCCCGGGAAAGCGACCCCTCCCACGCATGCGTGCTGACCGTTGGCCAGTTCACCGCCGGGTCCGCAGCCAACATCATCCCGGACACCGCCGTGCTCCGGGGCACGATCCGTACGGACAGGCCCGAGGCGCGGGACAAGCTGGTGCGGCGCTTACAGGAAGTGGCTCCGGCCGTGGCCGCCGTGTACGGCGGCAGCGCGACGGTGGAGATGACCCCCGGCGTGCCGCCGCTCATCTGCGACGAAAAGCTGGTCAACGAGATGGTGGGCTATATGCAGGAGCTGGATTTCCCCGGCGCCACGCCCTATCCGAACGTCCAAGCCAGCGCCAGCGAGGATTTCGCCCTGGTGGCGGAAAAGGTGCCTGCGGCGTTCATGTACCTGTCCGCCGGTTACCTGGATGAGCGGGGCGACTGGCCGGCCCACAACCCCAAGGTCCGCTTCAACGAGGACGCGCTGCCCATCGGCGCGGCGTGTCTGGCCCACTGCGCCGTCCGCTGGCTGCAAAACAACAGGTAAAACATAGAAGAAGCGTCTCACACCTGTGCGTGAGACGCTTTGTTATTTGTTCATGCAATTTAGCTTTGGGAGCCCAGAGAACTTCGCATGGCGTTTTCCACAAAGCTGTTGAGAGTCATTTGATGGGCGGCGGCATAGGTCACGGCCTGTCGGTGCAGCTCCGGCGACACCCGCACATTAAAGCTGCCCTTATACGCCTTTTCCGGCTCGATGCCGTTTTCTTCGCATAGCGCCAGGTAGTCGTCCACGGAGCCGTGAAAATCATCGATCAGTTCTTTTGCGGTGCTCCCCTCGTAGGAGATCAGCGCCCGGATGCCCATGACCTTTCCAAAAAATACGCCGTCCGTTTCGGAGAATTCCACGCTGCCGATATAGCTCTTGTATTCCATCGTGTTGCTCATATCAGACCCTCCTGTTCCAAAATCTCTATGAGCTGCTTGACTTGGTACTCCAAAAGCTCCTTCCGGGGATGGGGTTTGTGGAGCAAGATCGGGGCGTATGTGTCGCTGACGAACATGACCCGCGAGCCGCTGGTGCGGCCCTTATTGGAACGCTTGTAGGAGAAGTACCGCAAAAGCGCCTCAGCATCGTCAAAGGTGAACGTCTTGGGCTTGGCCTTCAGCTTCTCTATAAGCTTTTCCTTTTGTCCCACAGTCATACCTCCGATCTGGTATTATTATAGCATGGCGCAAGAGTGATTGCAACTAAAATTAGTTGCAATCCGTCTTGACGCAGAACGCGCCTCCCGCACCCCACGGCGACCGGGGAAAATCGCCCGCCGGACTTGACTTTTATACAGGCGTGTAATATACTTTCCCTGTCTGGGCAATGACAAAAAATCTACAAAGTCGTATCCCCGGCGCCTTTGGGCGCTTGCTGATCTCGTAATTTTATTAAGGAGGAACTTTCCGTGAAAGACATCTATCTCGTGAACTGCTGCCGTACCGCCATTGGCAGCTTCCAGGGCACGCTGTCCAAGACCCCCGCCGTGGACCTGGGCGCCATCGTGGTGAAGGAGGCCCTGAAGCGGGCCAACTTGGCCCCTGAGAATGTGGACGAGCTCATGTTCGGCTGCATCCTGACCGCCGGTTTGGGCCAGAACCCCGCCCGCCAGGTGGGCATCAAGGCCGGTCTGCCCCTGTCCGTCCCCGCGTACACCGTGGGCATGGTCTGCGGCTCCGGCATGAAGAGCGTCATCGAGGCAGCCCGCGCCATCGGCGCCGGCGACGCCGACGTGATCGTGGCCGGCGGCATGGAGAGCATGACGATGGCTCCTTACGCCTCCCCCGCCACCCGTATGGGCGCCCGCATGAACGACACCAAGCTGGTGGACACCATGATCAAGGACGGCCTGTGGGACGCTTATAACAACTACCACATGGGCACCACCGCCGAGAACATCTGCGACGTGTGGGGCATCACCCGCGAGGAGCTGGACGCTTTCGCCGCCTCCAGCCAGCAGAAGACTGAGGCCGCTCAGGCCGCCGGCAAGTTCGACGATGAGATCGTTCCCGTGCCCGTGAAGGTCAAGAAGGAGACCGTGGAGTTCAAGGTTGACGAGTTCCCCCGCAAGGGCGTGACCGCCGAGAGCATCGCCAAGCTGCGCGGCGCGTTCCCCGTAGGCCCCGAGGGCGTGGAGGACGAGATCGTCCACACCTTCCAGCCCACCGAGGTCCATGAGGCCGACACCAAGAAGCATGTCCAGCGCGTCACCGCCGCCAACGCCTCCGGCATCAACGACGGCGCCGCCTGCATCATCATCGCCTCCGGCGAGGCCGTGAAGAAGTACGGCCTGAAGCCCATGGCCAAGCTGGTCAGCTACGGCCAGGGCGGCGTGGACCCGAAGATCATGGGCGTTGGCCCCGTGCCCGCCACCCGGCAGGCTCTGGAGCGCGCCAACATGACCATCGACGATATGGACCTGATCGAGGCCAACGAGGCTTTCGCGGCCCAGTCCATCGCCGTGGCCCGGGAGCTGCACTTTGACATGAGCAAGGTCAACGTCAACGGCGGCGCCATCGCCATGGGCCACCCCGTGGGCGCTTCCGGTGCGCGTATCATCGTCACCCTGGTGCACGAGATGCTCAAGCGTCCCGAGGCCAAGCACGGTCTGGCCACCCTGTGCATCGGCGGCGGCATGGGCGTCGCGACGATCTGGGAGAAGTGCTAACGTCGAAAGACTCTTAAACAGGCAATGGGGACCCGCTTGCGGGTCCCCATTTGCATGGCGAAGACTATTGTTTCGTGAGGGACAAGATGGAAGAGATCATCCGCAGATACTTCCGTGCGTGGATAGACAGGGACATCGAGACGGTCAAAAACACCTTTTCCGACGACGCGGTATACAGCGAGTGCTATGGCCCGGAGTACCGCGGCCTTTCGCAAATTTTACAATGGTTCAAAGACTGGAACGACAAGGGCCGGGTCCTGGAGTGGTCGGTGAAGCGTGTGCTGGAAACGGGCCGCACGGCCGTGGCGGAATGGTATTTCCGGTGCCAGTATGACGGCGCGACCGACGCCTTTGACGGGGTAACGATAGCCGATTTTGACGAAAGCGGAAAAATCGCGAGACTGTGCGAATTTCAGTCCAAGGCGGAGCACTACTATCCATACGGAGAATGATCATACATGGTTGCGGCGGGATCGGACGGTCCCGCCGTTTTTATGTGTCCGATGAACATTTCGCTGTTGACAACAGCGGGGCAAACGTTTATACTTAAATCAATCTTGCGAGATTGATTGTTGAGAAATCAGCCGGAAAGACTGACGGACAAGGAGGGGCAATGAGATGGACATGATGGAACTGGTCAGGACGAGAAGGAGCGTGCGGACCTTTGACGGGAAACCGCTTCGGGCGGAGGATGAGAGCAAGCTCCGGGAATATATGCGGGAGATACCAAATCCCTACGGCATCCCCGTGCGGTTCGTCCTGCTGGACGCAAAGGAGCACGGGCTTTCAAGCCCGGTAATCGTGGGCGAGAGCTGCTATGTGACAGCGAAGGTGGACAAGGTTCCCCACGCCGAGGAGGCCTACGGCTATTCCTTTGAGAAGCTGGTGCTTTACGCCTGGTCTCTGGGTATCGGGACCACCTGGATCGGCGGGACCATGAAGCGTGCGCTCTTTGAGCGGGCGGCGGATGTGCAGGACAGCGAGTGGATGTTCTGCGTCAGCCCCCTGGGTTATCCGGCGGAGAAGATGTCCGTCCGGGAGAGCGTCATGCGCAAGACCATCAAGGCGGACGAGCGGAAAAGCGCCGAACTGCTCTTTTTCGACGGGGACTTTTCCACGCCGCTGCACACCGACGATAATAATCTCCGGGACGCTTTGGAGATGGTGCGGCTGGCGCCGTCGGCCACCAATTCCCAGCCCTGGCGCGTTGTCCGGGCCGGTGACGCCTTCCACTTCTATCTGGCCCACACCAAGGGATACACCGACAAGGCCGGCTGGGACATGCAGAAGATCGACATGGGCATCGCCCTGTGCCATTTCATGGGCGCGCTGGGCGGCGAGTTGGCGCTCGCTGACCCGGGTATCCGGACGGACGAGGGCACGGAATACATCGCCACGGTGAAGCTGTGAAGGAAAACGATGGACGAGAAATTTGACATTCAGGCCTACATGACCCGGGGCGTGGAGAACATCGTATCCAATGCCCTGCGGGCCACGCTGCGGGACCCGCGGGAGAGCGCGTTCATGGTCCGGTTCGCGGCGGCCAGCCGCAAGGCGTCCCAGCGCCGGAAAGAGGCGGAAAAGGCCGGCGAGCATATCCCGCCCTTTTTGATCGCCAGCATCACCAGCGCCTGCAACCTGCACTGCGCCGGGTGCTACTCCCGGTGTAACCACGCCACCGTGGACGCCGCGCCGGTGCGCCAGCTCACGGATGAGGAGTGGCTGTCTATTTTCCACCAGGCGGAAGACCTGGGCGTCAGCTTTATCCTGCTGGCCGGGGGCGAGCCCATGCTGCGCCGGGGCGTGCTGGAAGCGGCCGGAAAGCTGCCGAACATCATATTCCCCATTTTCACCAACGGTACATACATGGACGAGGGCTATTTCCGTCTGTTCGACGCCAGCCGCAACCTGATACCCGTATTGAGCATCGAGGGCGGTCGGGCGGAAACGGACCAGCGCCGTGGCGCGGGCATCTATGATACCCAGATCGCCAATATGGACGCGCTGCATGAAAAGGGTCTGCTGTTCGGCGCGTCCGTGACGGTGACGACCCAAAACGTGGACGATGCCGTATCACCGGCCTTCATCGACGCCCTGGCGGACCGGGGGTGCAAGCTGGTGATCTACGTGGAATATGTGCCGGTGACGGAGGAAAGCGCCGATTTGGCCCCCGGCGAGGATGAGCGGGTCCGGCTGCGAGACGGCATCGCCAAGCTGCGGGAGCAAGTCCCCGAGGTGGTGTTCGTGTCCTTCCCCGGTGACGAGAAGAGCTCCGGCGGCTGCATCGCGGCAGGGCGGGGCTTTTTCCACATCAACTCCCACGGCGGCGCGGAGCCTTGCCCCTTCTCGCCCTATTCGGACGTGAACGCGCGGGACACGTCCCTGCGTCAGGCGCTGGCCTCGCCCCTGTTCGCCGCCCTGCGGGAGAGCGAACTGCTTGCGGATGACCACGTGGGCGGGTGCGTGCTCTTTGAAAAGCGGGCGGCCGTGGAGGCGCTGCTGTGATGGAGCGGGAAAAGGCCATCGTGAAAGCCAGCGTTGTGGGCATCGGCGTCAACGCCGTGCTGGTGGCGTTCAAGCTGGCGGTGGGGTTCATTAGCGGCTCCATCGCCATCATCCTGGACGGTGTGAACAACCTGACGGACGCCCTGTCCTCGGTGGTCACCATCGTGGGGACGAAGCTGGCCGGTAAAGCGCCGGACAAAAAGCACCCCTACGGCTACGGCAAGATCGAATATATAAGCTCCGTGACCGTGGCGGTGCTCATCCTGCTGGCGGGCGTCACGGCCTTCCGGGAGTCCCTGGACAAGACGCTCCATCCCACTACGGCGGACTATTCCGTTTTGACCCTCGTGGTCATCGCGGCGTCCGTGGCGGCAAAGCTGGTCCTGGGGCGGTATGTGAAAGCCGCCGGGAAGACCTGGCATTCCGAATCGCTCATCGCCTCCGGCACGGACGCGGTGATGGACGCAGTTCTCTCCCTTGCCACGCTTATTGCGGCGGGGATCAGCATGGCTTTTGACCGCAGCGTGGAGGGCGTGCTGGGCCTGGTCATTTCTGTGTTCATCCTGAAGGCGGGGATAGAAATTCTGACAGAGAGCATGGGCCAGCTGATTGGCCAGCGGGTGGACAGCGCCCTGGCCGGAGAACTGAAGGACTTCATCGGGAAATACCCCAAAGTGCTTGGCGCTTATGACCTTTCGCTGCACCAGTACGGCCCGGAGCGGCTGATTGGGTCGGTGCATATCGAGCTGCCCGACGATATGACCGCAAGGGAGATACACGGCCTGACAAGGCAGATCGCCGAGGACGTATACCGCGCCTTCGGCATCGTCCTGACCGTGGGCGTCTACGCCTCCAACGCGGCGGATGAAACTTTTGCCGATATGAAGCGGACGCTGATAGACATTCTCCGGGAGCACCCGGAGGTGCTGCAGATGCACGGATTCTATGTGGACCGAGAGAAAAAGTTGGTCTACTTCGACCTGATCATAGACTTCAAGGCGAATAACAAAGCGGAGATTGAGGCCGATGTCGTCCGGCGGATGAAGGAACGTTTCGTAGAATATGCGTTCGCCGCGGTCCTGGACAGCGACGTGAGCGATTAAAAGACGGTAAGCAAAGGAGAAAACCACCATGTCAGACCGATTCGACCCATTGAAGCTGGAAAACCAGATATGCTTCCCGCTGTACGCCTGCGCGAAGGAGATCGTGAAGGCGTACAAGCCCTATCTGGACGAGCTTGACCTCACCTATACGCAGTACATCACCATGATGGTGCTGTGGGAGCATGAAAAGCTGCGGGTGAAGGAGGTCGGCGAATATTTGTATCTTGATTCCAGTACGCTGACGCCGCTGCTCAAACGGCTGGAGGAAAAAGGGTATGTGACAAGACGCCGCTCGGCGGAGGATGAGCGCGACCTTATTGTCACCATCACCGACGCCGGAAAGGCGCTGCGCGAAAAAGCGCTGACCGTGCCCCAGCGTCTGGCCGCATGCGTGGAGCTGGAGCCGGACAAGGCCCGGTTCCTTTACGGGGTCCTATACGAACTGCTCGGCAAATTGGGCGAAAAAACATAAGTAAACGGCGGGACCATTCAGTCTCGCTGCTGTATTTTATTCATCCGGCGGCGTCCTGTATCATCTGACGCTTCGACAAGCTGAGAGGTCATCCACAAAAAATATGGATGACCTCTATCATGCTATATGTGCCATGCTGGTGTTCCGTCAGCGAATACTGATCTGTGCGCTGAGGCTCCCCCACAAACAAGAAGTGGTCGCTTTACAGCCTTTTTTCGATCTCTTTCCATGCGTGGGTGGTGAGACAGCTCTTGTCCAGGTCCTTCGTCAATCCATCCCACAAAGCATATGGCATTGTTAAAGAAAGGCAATTTGCCAACGCCTCTCTCCTCTGGGAAATATCAAACAGACCCATGATTGCCATTGGCCGTTCTTTTTCAATTTGTTCCACCGCGTACACGATGGACTGACAGGCCGCCCCAAAGGGGGCGATGGTATTGAGCGCCTCGCCGTTGTGTGAGCCGAGCATGGTGACCAATGCGGAGAGCTGATCCGGCTCAGCAAAGATGAAAACGACATCGGGGCTGCCCACTTCATTCCATCTGCTTATGGGCGCAAATACGACGCGGGGATACCCTTTCTCCGAAAACGGCACGGCATTGCGCCACTTCAGGGCCAATGCCTCTGAACAGAAAAACCTCTCCCCGTATTTCATTGGCTCCGGCATCTGCGGCGGCGCATCATCCCCGAACCCCTGGGAGAGCATCTTATGTATGTTTGGGTTTCTTCTGGTAAATCCATCGCCAAAGCAGCACCCGGTCGCGCCGCCTGGACAGTTGCAGCTTTCCTCGTCCATGGAAATGACTTTCCCTTTTGCAGCGGCCATCAGAAGCGGGATAACACAGTTTCTCTTATCCGGGGACGCGTCCATGTCGCAGACAGCGCTGGTGTTCCCCAGAAAAACACCCACCGGCTCCCATTGGAGATGCAGCATGCTCAGCAGCTCTTGTTCCATCAATATCTCTCCCTACATTTACGAATCTGTCTTGCCATCCACTTCCCTCAAAACAATTATATCCCGGCGCTCACCAAACCGCAAGGGCAGGAATATCACGCTTTCAGTTGGATCGCTTACGCCCGACGGCGTCCTGTATCATCTGCCGCTTTGCGGCGTTTTGTTCCGTTTCCTTGCGCCGTTTCTCTTTCTTCTTCGCCTTTTTCAAAAGGCGGTGTTTCCGCGATATGCTGATTCCCGCGTTGGGTCCAACGAGGTCTTTTTGATCCTTTGGTTGTCCGAACATGATAAACCCTCCTGTTCTTTAGCGTATCGTTACGAGCCGCTTCGCGTCAGGTTTTTCAGCCACTTGTACTTTCTGAACCGGGCCATGACGAATGGCAGCTTGACGAACTCATCCATGCACAGCACGATATAGACGGCGATGGGCGGCCACTTCCATACGAACGCGGCCAGCAGTCCCAGCGGCAGGATAACGCCCCACATAGCCGCCGTATCGCACAGCAGGCCAAAGCGGGTGTCGCCGCCCGCGCAGAACACGCCGCCGACCATGCTGGAGTTGAAGCTCTTGCCGACGCAGTATACAGCGTTGACAGCGAGCATGCGTCCAAACAGCCACGGGGCGTCGCCCTCCAGCCTCGTGACGGCAAGACAGGGGCGGTAAAGGGTCAGGAGGAACAGACCGCTTACCGCCCCCAAAAGCAGCGACCCGGAGAAGATGCGTGAGCCCATCAAACGCGCACCGTCCAGGTCGTTGTTTCCAAGGGCATTGCCGATCATGATGCTTCCCGCCGTACCAAGGCCGCTGCACCCCACGATCACCAGGTTCCGCAGCGTGGTCGCCAGGGAATTGGCCGCCACGACCTGAGAGCCGATGTGGCCCAGGATGGCGGCGATGGCCGCCGTCGCGCCGCCCCAGATCAGGTAATTTGCCTGTACCGGCAAGGTGCATTTCCAAAAATCCTTTGCAAGCCACGCTTCGGCAGTGATACAGCTTTGCAGCGTGGACCGAACCCCTTCGCCCCGCCGTATCGCGCCGAGGCACAAAAGCACCTCCAGCGCTCTGGCGGCGGAGGTGGCGGCCGCCACGCCGGAAAGCGCCCCGGTCTCCTTGCCGGGGAACAGCAGGAAGATGACAGCGGCGTTCAGCAGGATATTGCACACGAGGCACGATGCGGCGATCTGTGCGCTGCGTTTTGTCTGGCCGACGCTCTTCATGACGGCCAGCAGCATCTGCGAGACGCCCATCATCAGGTAGCTGGGGCTGACCCACCGAAGATAGTGCCCGCC
>CANQKA010000045.1 GCA_947624395.1 uncultured Oscillospiraceae bacterium | reverse complement strand
ATGCTCCAGGACTTCAACGATATCGCCATCGGCCCGCTGGCCCAGAAGGGCACGCTGCTGCAGGTGGTGGGCTATGACTACTTCAAGCCGGACGGGTCCGTCAATCTGTACCACGTGATGATGGGCGACGAGTTCGGGTGGATCAAGTCCGAGTACGTGGTGCAGGAATACAGCGAGGCCATGACCCACTGGGATGAGATCGACACCTATCAGGAAAAGCACGTGTTCCGGGGGGACGGCTACGGCGGCGGCGATGCCGGCGGGCTGGATTATTGGCCCCACGAAAAGGGCGACTTCGCCGACCTGGGCAACAAGATGCCGGAGGACGTGTACGGCCTGTTCATCCCCGCGTCCGTCATCAGCCCGGAGACGGCGCAGCAGTATATAGAACTGGCGAAAAATACAAAGGCCAACGCCTTCGTCGTCACGCTGTGCGAGGACGAGGACCTGGCCTATCAGTCGGCGGTGTTCGAGCAGTACGACATCCTGAGCGGGTACACCGTCCACAATACCGTGGAGGACTTCGCCACGGCCATCAGGATGCTCAAGGACGCCGGATATTACGTCATCGGCCGTATCGACACGTTCCGGGATACGCCCCTGGCGTCCCTGCGGCCGGATTGGGCCGTCACGGACCTGGGCGGCCGACTGGTGACGGTGCTGGACGAGAGCTGGGTCAGCGCCTTCAGCCGGGACGTGTGGCAGATGAAGGCGGCCTTCGCGCTGGAGGCGGTGGACACCTTCGGGATCAATGAGATACAGTTTGATTCCGTGCGGTTCCCGGACCTGTATGAGTTCGACGACGGGTCCGTCCAGCTGCACAATTCCCTGGACGAGTCCAAGGCCCAGGCCCTGCAGCGGTTTTTGACCTATGCCTCGGACCTGCTGCACGACCACAACGCATATATCTCGGTGAATATAAACGGCGAGACGGGCAACTTCTACGTGGCGCCCTACGGCCAGTACTGGCCCGCGTTCAGCGACGTGGTGGACGTGATATGCGGCATGCCGTACCCCAACGACTTCGGGTCCTTCCTGGAAAACCGACAGTATATCGTGCCCTACCGGATGCCGTACCGGTTCCTGGTCACCTGGGCCAAGATGGTCGCCGCACGCCAGGAGGAGTGCGGCTCGCCGGCCATCGTCCGGACCTGGATGCAGACCTGGGACGCCCACGGGTATAAGTACGACGGCGAGACCATACGGCGGGAGATCCTGGCGATGTACGACCAGAACGTCACCGGCGGGTTCATGCTGTGGAACAGCAGCGGGTCGGCGGATATCGCGGATAAACTGCCCGAGGCGCTCAGGTACGATTACCGGGCCAAGTACAACGAGGCCGCCGCGCAGAATGTCAAGCTGTCCCGGTATCTGGATATTTCCACGGAGGATGCGCAGACATCGGGATGAGGGGGGCGCAGCCGCACATTATGGACGGCCCCCTTGTGAAAGGGGGCTGTCATGCGTCAGCATGACTGGGGGATTGTACTTAGACGAACGGCAATCCCCCCGAGCCGCCAAGGGGCGGCCCACCCCCCTTTGACAAGGGGGGCTTTCGATATGGAAGCGGCTGACGCCGCTAAATCAAATTGCCGCCCAATGGGCGGCAACCTTTTTTGCGGCGGCGCACTACTGTTACAATCCCCCCGGCCGCCGATGGCGGCCACCCCCCTTTGACAAGGGGGGCTTTCCATATGGAAAAGCCGGCTCTGGTGAGCCGGCTTTTGGTTTTTATGCAGAATCACTTGTTGGAGCGGCGCCAGATGTGCATTTTTTCCGCCTCGGCGATCAGCTCGTCCCGGAACTGAGGGTGGGCGATGGAGATCAGAGCCTCGGCACGCTGCCAGGTGGACAAGCCCTTCAGGTTCACCATGCCGTACTCGGTGACGATGTACTGCACACAGGAGCGGGGGTCCGTGGCGATGCTGCCCGGGGTCAGGGTGGGCACGATGCGGCTCTTGAGGGTCCCGTCCTTGGCCTTCATGGCGGAGGAAAGGCAGATAAAGCTCTTGCCGCCCTTGGAGAGATACGCGCCCATGACGAAATCCAGCTGGCCGCCGGTGCCGGAGATGTGCTTGATACCGGCCGACTCGGCGTTCACCTGGCCGAACAGGTCCAGGTCCACCGCGTTGTTGATGGAGATGAACTTGTCCAGCTGGGCTATCACCTGCACGTCGTTGGTGTAATCAACCGTCGCGCCCATCACGTCAGGGTTGCGGTTTACGTAGTCATAGAGCTTCTTGGTGCCGGCGGCGAAGGCGAACACCTGGCGGCCGTAGTCCAGGTTCTTGTTCTTGCCGTTGATCTTGCCGGCCAGGGCGATGTCCACAAAGCCGTCCACGTACATCTCCGTGTGCACGCCCAGGTCCTTCAGGTCCGACTGAGCGATCATGGCGCCCACGGCGTTGGGCATGCCGCCGATGCCAAGCTGTAAACACGCGCCGTTGGGTATCTCGGGCACGATGAGATTGGCCACGGCCTTGTCCACGTCGCTGGGTGCGGCGGAGCCAAGCTCGGCGATGGGCGGGTTGTCGCCCTCCACAACATAGGTGACCTGCTCGATGTTGATCTCGGTCTTATTGAGGCCGTAGACCACGGGCAGGTTCTCGTTGACCTCCACGATGATGTGCTTGGCCCGGGCGCACATGTCGTAAAGATGGGACGGGGCCAGAGACAGGGAGAAGTTGCCGTGGCTGTCCATGGGGGGCACCTGCATCATGACCACGTCGGTGGGAGGCAGGTTCTCCCGGTAATACCGGGGCAGCTCGGAGTAGCGGATGGGGCAGAACCAGCCCATGCCCTTGGCGATGATCTTCCGGTCCACGCCGGAGCAGTGCCAGCTGTGCCAGGCGAAATGGTCCCCGGCGTCGTCGGCTTTGGCGATCTCGGGCATCCACATGGTCACGCCGCCGCGGACCTTCACGTCCTGCAATTCATGGCCGCGCTCGGCCAGAGCCTTGTCCAGGGCTACGGGGTGGTTGGTGCACCAGGTGTAGTCCACCCAATCGCCGGACTTGACCAGCTTCACCGCTTGGGCGGCGGTGGTGAGCTTCGATTTATAAAGCGCCTGATAGTCCATATGGTTTGGTCTCCTTTACGGGTTTTTTACTTATAAAAACAGTTTAATGGCCACGGGGGCAATTGTCAAGAGTGGGCGAGGTGGTAGAGCCTGTCGAACAGCAATCCCCCCGAGCCGCCATTCGGCGGCCCACCCCCCTTTGACAAGGGGGGCTTTCGATAAGGAAGAAATTTAAAATATCTCTCCCTCAGTCAGCGCCGAAAGCGCTGACAGCCCCCTGGGGTCCCCACGCGGCACGCCTGTCGCGTGGGGAGAGGAGACGCCGCGGGCTATCCGGGATTTGCCGCTTGCGGCGAATCCCGGCTTAGCCTCGCGAGCGGCGACGACAGAGGGGGCCGCGCTGCGGCGCGAGGGGAGGGCGTCATTTCAGCAGTAAGAGATCTCGCAGCGGAGGACGCGGCCCTGGATGCGGATACGGGTCTTGCGGGCGTCGTAGACCTGGGGCTGGTGGGCCGGGTTGGTGGACTGGGGCATCAGGGTTATCCGGTCGCCTTCCCGGTAAAAACGCTTCACCGTGGCGTCCTCATCGTCCACCAGGACCACGGCGATGTCCCCGTTGTCCACGATGTCCTGCCGACGGACGATCAAAAGGTCCCCGTCGTTCATGCGGGCAGCGTTCATGCTGT
Organism: uncultured Oscillospiraceae bacterium; assembly: GCA_947624395.1. Taxonomy (GTDB): domain Bacteria; phylum Bacillota; class Clostridia; order Oscillospirales; family Oscillospiraceae; genus CAJOIG01. The sequence continues at coordinate 12,631 of CANQKA010000045.1, read as the reverse complement.
CCCCGGATACCCGCAGGGCGAAGTACTCCGCGCCGCCGTTCAGGTCCGTGTAGGTGTACCCCTCGATGTGCTCGTCCGCGTAGAGCGGGAGTCCAGCGCTGATGCGGCCCAGGATGGGGATACGGTGCATGGGGCGGTAGGGCATGGCCCCGGCCGGGTGCGTTGGCTGGGCCGTGCCCATCAGCTCCCCAGGGGTGGTTTGCAGGGCCCGGGCGATGGCGTCCAGCACCGGCATTTTCAGCTTGTCGATGGCGCCGGTCTCGTAGCGCTGGACCGTGGAGACGGCCACGCCGATGGCGGCGGCCACGTCCCCCTGGGTCAGACCCAGCTCCTGCCGGCGCTGACGAATGCGGCTGCCAAGCTGCTTGTTGTCCATGGTGGGACCTCCTTTTTTATTTGGCTGTTTACGGCCCAATGTGGCACGTTTTGCGGTTCCGGCGCCAGCCGGGAGTAAAACCGCCTTAAATTAAATATAATGGCTGTTTACGGCCATTATAGCATAATAATTTGCAGAGCGCAACAAATAAACGGAAAAATACTTGACAAAGTTGTTGCACAGTGCTAATATTTGCACTACGCTAATTGCACAGCGCAAATCAACTTAGGAGGAAACGACAATGAGTTCACCGAGGAATATCTGGTGGTCCTATGTGCAGGGGATGATGAGAAGGTACCCGGAGCGGGCGGCGGCGCTGGAGGAAAAGCGGGCCGTGCGCATGACGGGGCGGTACGGCGCGGAGCCGCTTGGCGGCAAGAGTCCGGGCAGGACCACCGAGACCGTGGCGCTGCGGGAGCTTTCCCCGGCGGAGCAGCGGGAGTACGAGGCCGTGCGGGACGCGCTGGCTTACGCTGCCGAAAAGCCCGACGGGGCATTGCGGCTGAAGCTGGTGAAGCTGGTGTACTGGGATAAGACGCACAAGCTGTACGCGGCGGCGTGGGAGGTGGGCGTGTCCGAGCGGACCGCACGGCGGTGGAACCGGGATATCTTGTACCGGGTGGCGGTAAATTTCGGGCTGGCGGATGAAGATTGGCCGCTCACGGCCAGCTGAATGTGATATTTTGGTATCACCGAAAAGCGGGAAGCGGGGAGGCAATCCCCCAGTCAGCACCAAAGGCGCGAGGGGACAATCCCCCAGTCACGGCTATGCCGTGACAGCCCCCTTTACACAAGGGGGCCTTTCGATATGGAAGCGGCTGGCGCCGCAAAATCAAGTTGCCGCCCAGTGGGCGGCAACATTATTGAACGGGGTCCCCAAAAGGCACGCCTGCCTTTTGGGGAGAGGAGGCGCCGCGGGCTATCCGGGGTTTGCCGCTTGCGGCGAATCCCGGCCTAGCCCAGCGAGCGCCGACGACGGGGGTGATGGAGTACGGGCGGCAGAAGGAAATATGAACAGTGGCTGACGGACGAGGGGCTGGAACGTATCGAAACCTGGGCCAGAGAGGGCATCACCAGTACGCAGCTGGCGAAAAACCTGGGCGTGTCCCGCAGGACGCTGAACCGGTGGATCGGGACGCACGATGACGTGGCCGAGGCCGTGGCCCGCGGCCGGGGCGAGGGCACTACGGAACAGGTGGAAAACGCGCTCTATAAAAAGGCGCTGGGCTATAACGTGACGGTCAAGGTGCCTATGCGGGTGAAAAAACGGGTCCGGGACCCCCATACGGGCCAGTGGGAGGATCGGGAAGTGATCGAAATGGTGGACCGGGAAAGGCACGTGCCGCCGGATATGAAGGCCGTGCAGTTCTGGCTGACCAACCGGGAAAAGATGCGGTGGCAGAAAAGCCCGGAGCAGGACGAGGACGACGAGGGTGTCACGGTGATTATTGATGTGTAGGGGGAGAGGTAAGCTGGTGCGTAACTGTCTCTCCCCCAGTCAGCGCCATAGGCGCTGACAGCCCCCCGGGGCCCCCAAAAGGCACGCTTGCCTTTTGGGGAGAGGAGACGCCGCGGGCTATTCGGGGTTTGCCGCTTGCGGCGAATCACGACCTAGCCCAGCGAGCGGCGACGACAGAGGGGGCCTTTGAATAAGGAAGAGGATTTAAATAATTCTCTCCCTCCGACGCGGCGAAGCCGCGCCACCTCCCTCGTCAGAGGATAAGGAAGAGGATTTTAAATGGCAGAAATACGGCTGAGCGAGGTCATTGGGCCGGCGTTCCGGGAGCTGGCCGGAGACGTGCTCCGGCATGGGCACACCCACTATGACCTGGCCGGCGGGCGGGGCAGTCTCAAAAGCTCCACGGTGAGCCTGCTGGTGCCGCTCATACTGACCCAGCACCCGGATACCCACGCGATGGTGGTGCGCAAGGTGGCCAATACCATGCGGGAGAGCGTGTTCGCCCAATACCAGTGGGCGGTGGAAAAGCTTGGCATGGGCGGGCTGTGGACGGCGCGGCTGTCGCCCATGGAGCTGGTGTATGAGCCAACGGGACAGAAGATCATGTTCCGGGGCGCGGACGACACCGGCAAGTTCAAGTCCATCAAGGCGCCGTTTGGGTACATCGCCGTCACCCACTTCGAGGAAAAGGACCAGTTCGCGGGCCGGACGGAGATCGACACCATCTTGCAGTCCACCATGCGTGGCGGGCCCATGTTCTGGAACTTCGAGAGCTATAACCCGCCGCTTTCACGGGACAACTGGGCCAACCTGGACAGTCAGATCGTCCGGCCAGACAGACTTTGCCACAGGAGCACCTATCTGGACGTGCCACGGGAGTGGCTGGGCGAGGCGTTTTTGGCCGAGGCCGAGCACAAGAAAAACACCGACGAGCGGGGCTACAGGCACATATACCTGGGCGAGTGCGCCGGGACAGGCGCGGACGTGTTCGAGCGGGTGGAGGTCCGGCGGATAGAAGACGAGGAGATAGACGGGTTCGACAGGATATTTCAGGGCGTGGACTGGGGGTGGTTCCCGGACAAGTTCGCGTTCCTGCGCACGGCCTATGACAGGGCCAGAGAGAAGATATTTTTGCTGGATGAGCTGTACGTCAATAGAACGCCCAACGCCCAGACGGGGGCGTGGATACGGGATAAGGGGTACATGGACTACCCCATCACCTGCGACAGCGCAGAGCCCAAGAGCATCGCCGATTACAGGGCTATGGGCCTGCCGGCCCGCGGGGCGGTCAAGGGTCCGGGCAGCGTGGATTACGGGTTCAAGTGGCTCCAGGGCCGGACCATCGTGATAGACCCGCTGCGTACGCCGGGGGCACACCGGGAAATCGTCAGCTATGAGTACGAGCGGGACAGGACCGGGAATATCATAAGCGGTTACCCGGATAAGGACGATCACGCCATATCGGCGCTGCGGTACGCGTACGAGGGGCTGTTCAGCCGGCGCGGGACAAGCGCGTGAGGTCAGGAGGGAAAACAGTGAAATTATTTGCCAGAGTAAAGGAGTGGTTTGATATGCGCATGGGGAGCAAGGCGACAGAGACGTTCGGCGTCAGGCCGGCCGCGTCGGCAGGGATGGACGCGTTTCTCCGGCGGTGCGCGGATATTTACGGCGGACACCCGGACTGGGCGGACGCCGGCGAGGGTATCCGGACCGTGAACTTCGCCAAGACCGTGTGCTCGGAAACGGCAAGGCTGGCGATGCTGGGCACCAAGATCACCGTGGGCGGCGGCAGCCAGCGGGCGGCGTGGCTGCAAAAGCAGGTGGACGGGTTCTATCCCCGGCTGCGGGAGTGGACCGAGAAGGGCTGCGCCTGGGGCACGGTGATATTAAAGCCCAACGGCGATGGCGTGGAGGCGCTGACGCCGGAGCAGTTCGTGGCCGTGGATGTGCGGGACGACGAGATCGTGGGGGCGGTGTTCGTCAGCCGCGCCTATGAGGCCGAGACGGAGCGGTGGTACACCCGGCTGGAGTATCATCGGTTCACCGACGGCGGGATCTATGAGATCGGCAACCGGTGCTTCGTGGGCCACAGCCAGCAGGACATGAGCAGGGCCGTGCCCATCGAGGCCACGCCATGGGCGGGATTGGCCAGGGACGTGGCGGTGCAGGGGCTGGAAAGGCCGCTGTTCGCCGTGCTGCGTATGCCCGGGGTGAACAATGTGGACGGCGGCGCGCTGGGTACGCCTGTGTTCGCCGACGCGCTGGAAGAGCTGAAGGACCTGGACGTGGCCTACAGCCGCATGACCGGAGAGATATACGACAGCGCCCGTATCGCCCTCATCGACGACCGGCTTCTGGACGTGCCCGGAAGCAGGACCGGGTTCGGCGGGTCGGACAGCGTGAAGCTGCCCCGGCAGGCCCGGAAGGTCAGCGGGTTCGGGCCGGACGAGTATTATCAGGAGATCGACCCGCAGATCAATACCACCGAGCGGTTGGTGGGCGTGAACGCGCTTTTGAGCCAGATCGGGTTCAAGTGCGGGTTCTCCAACGGCTATTTCGTGTTCAACGAGCGGTCTGTGCTGGTCACGGCTACCCAGGTGGAGTCGGACGACCGGCGGACCATCCAGCGGGTCAAGGACGTGCGGGATAAGCTGGAAAGTGCGATGGACGGGCTGCTGTACGCGCTGGACAAATGGGCCGATCTGTACGACGTGACGCCGGTGGGCCAGTGGGAGGCGGCCTGCGACTTCGGGGATATCACCTATAGCCGGGAAGAGGATAGAAACCGGTATTGGGAATATGTGCGCGAGGGCGTGTTCCCCGCGTGGGCGTATCTCGTCAAGTTCGAGGGCTATACCGAGGACGAGGCAAAAATGTTGGTGGGGAAAGGGAAAGAAAAAAGCGGCGAAATGCCCCGTTGACGGAGCCAAAAAAAGACAGTATAATCGACCAAAAGAGACAGCAGGAAGGGTAGCGTGGCGTGTATACTGTTGGGCGCATCGATATCGAAAAGTATAAGTGCGTGACCGAGGATATCCAAACGGATGAGGTCATTATCACGGATGAGAGAATCGCGCATATCAAAGATAGACGGGGACAGGATTTTTTTGATAAATACAGCCGATACTTTAGTGAGGTCATATCCGATCCGGATTATATCTTTAGGGATGTGCGTATGAACTCAGCGCTTGCCTGTAAATCCATAGCCACGGAGGACGCGGTTATAAATTTGGTTATCCGGCTGGCGGTTGAGAGCGATGACCCAATGTTCAAAAATTCTATTATCACAGCCATCAAGGAGAGTAATAAACGTTTCGCACAACGGCTCAGGAATCGTGAACCGCTTTACAAACGGGAATGAATGCGGTATAATAACGATACAATAGATTTGGGTAGGCGCTTGAGGTGGTGGATTTCGTAGCGACCACACGCCGATGGTACGACAGGGGAAACCCGAGAGACGCAGGAGAATGCTACGCCTGCCAAGCGTCTGCCCTTTCTATTGAGAATTAAATACCAGATGTTAAAAGCACAGTGCTGTTGCACCGTGCTTTTTTCATACCCACCGGCGGGCGCGGTATATCGCCCGAAGTCCGGACCGCGGACAGCGCGGTATAAAAATCATGTGGGAGGATAAAACATGCAGAACATCGAGAGCATCCTGAAGGAGTTCGGCGTGGAGATACCGGCGGAGAAGACGGCCGCGTTCCAGGCCAGATTCCGGGAAAATTACAAGACCGTCAAGGAGATGGCCAAGCTGGAAGCGGCGCGGGATGAGTGGAAGGCCCGGGCCGAGGCGGCCGACGGGGCGCTGAACGACGCGCAAAGCGCCTTTGACGCCCGTCTCGCCCAGCGGGACTTCGACGACGCATTAAAAACGGCGCTGGCGGGGTACAGGTTCACCTCCGAGGCGGCCAGGCGGGACGTGGCCGGACAGGTCCGGGCGGCGGGCCTGACGCTGGAGAGCGGACGTATCCAGGGGCTGGAAGCGCTCATGGAGGCCATACGGGAAAAGGACAGGTCCGCCTTTGTGGACGAAAAGCTGGACGAGATGCGGGCCGGCATGGCCCGGTTCACCCAGCCGATGTCCGACGGCGGGTCCGGCGCAGCGGGCATGACCCGGGAAAAGATCATGGCTATCCCCGACCGGGCCGCACGGCGGAGAGCCATCGCGGAAAACATCGAAATTTTTAAAGGAGAATGAAAATGGCAGAAGAAAACATCATCACAAAAGACGCCCTGGCGCGGGTGCGGGAGATCGAGTTCGTGAGCGCGTTCTCCGGCTCCGTGACCAAGCTCATGGAGGCTATGGGCGTGACGCGGAAGATCCCCAAGCAGGCGGGGGCGGTGCTGAAGACCTATAAGGCTTCCGGCACGCTGGCCAGCGGCGTGGTGGCCGAGGGCGAGGCTATCCCCCTGAGCAAGTACGAGACACAGGCCGTGGCCGTCAAGGAGATCACCCTGAAGAAGTGGCGCAAGGCCACCAGCGCCGAGGCCATCATCGACAGGGGCTACGATCAGGCGGTGGATATGATCACCGACGAGATGCTCCGGGACGTGCAGAAGGGTCTGCGCAAGGACTTCTTCGACTTCCTGGCCACCGGCACCGGTACGGCCAAGGGCGCCACGTTCCAGGAGGCCATCGCCCAGGCCTGGGGCCAGCTGCAGGTGCTGTTCGACGACGACGGCGTGGCCTGCGCCTACTTCATGAACCCGCTGGACGTGGCCGATTACCTGGCCACTACTCCCGTCAGCATGCAGACCGCCTTCGGTCTGAGCTACGTGGAGAACTTCATGGGTCTGGGCACGGTGATCCTCAACGCCAGCGTGCCAAAGGGCAAGATCTACGCCACCGCCAAGGACAACCTGGTGCTGTACTACATCCCCGTCAACGGCGCGGACCTGAACGAGGCCTTCGCCTTCACCAGCGACGAGACGGGCTATGTGGGCATCCACGAGGAGGCCGACTACACCAACATGACCGCCGCGGATACGGTGGTGTGCGGCATGCAGCTGCTGGCCGAGAAGCTGGACGGCATCGTGGTCGCCACCATCGGGGCGGGGGACTGATGGATTACGCCCGGTACGCGGCGCTCTATCCGGATGGACCGGATGAGAGCGCCTTTGACCGGCTCCGGTGGGAGGCCCGCCGGGTCATGGACAGGGCCACCACCGGACTGGACGGGCTGCGGAAGCTGGAAGCGGCCCCGCCGGCGGACGAGCAGGACAAAGAGGCTGTGGAGCGGTGCGAGGCCGCGCTGGTCCATCTGCTGTGGCAGACGGACCAGGCCGAGGGCCTGGTCAGCCGGGACGACGGGACCGTGACGGGCCGGGTGGTGACAGCCGTCACCGCCGGAAGCGAGTCCGTCAGCTTCGCTGCGCCGACGGCGGTTTCCCGCCAGGACAGAGACGAGCGCTGCCGGGAGGTGGTGGAGCGGTATCTGGCCGGGGTGAAGGACGCCAACGGAGTGAATCTGCTCTATATGGGGTTGTATCCGGTGGTGCCGTGACAATCCCCCAGACGCGGCAAGGCCCGACCTAGCCACGCGAGCGGCGACGACAAGGGGGCCGTCCATAATGTGCGCCTGCAGCGCGATCAAAATATCTCTCCCCCAGTCAGCGCGGAGCGCTGACAGCCCCCTCGTCAGAGGGGGCCGGATTCTATACACCGGTGGAGAATATGCCTCCCTCGTCAGAGGGAGGCTTTGAAAAAGGAAGGAAGTGGTCTGATTTATAACGACACGATAACGATTTTTAACCGGAAGAAGGGGCAGGAGGGGGACGTGTGGTACCCCACCGTGATCGAGGGGGTGCAGCTGAGCGTGGAGAGGGTCCAGGCCGCCGCCGGGTACGGCTGGAAGCAGACCGGCGAGACCGTGGCCCTCATCCCCTATGTGCCCCTGGATGGCGCGCTGACCGTGAAAGGCAAGATTTATCTGCCGCCGAAGGTGTGGCAGAAGGCGGACGAGCCGGAGCTGTACGTCACGTTCGCCCAAGGCGAGGATTTCGACTTCTTTGTTCCCGGTGCGTGGCCGGAGGACGAGCCGGTGACCGATGGAACGTGGCCCGAGGGCTTTTACGAGCACCTGTGCCGGGAGCGGGACGGGGTCTGGGCCGTGGGGAGCGTGCACCGGTACGGGGCGCTGCCCCACTTTGAGATCGTGGGGCGGTGAGCGCCGTGAGGTTCCAAGTCAAGAGCTTTGGCGGGTCAAACGGCTCTGTCCGGGTGGCCTTCGACGGGAAGGAATTGTCCGGCCGGCTGGAAAGGGCCTACGACGCGCTGCATGAGATGGCGGCGGCGGATATGCTGCCGTACATGCCGGTGCGGACCGGGGCCTTCCGGGAGCGGACCCGCGGGGCCAATGAGAGCATGATCGGCTCCGGTGAGATTTTCGCCGGAGTGGGGCCAATGGCCCGATATTTGTATCAAAACCGGGTCATGGTGGATGCGGCAACCGGAAAAGGACCGCGAAATATCCCCGGCGTGGGGCCGCGGTTTCAAAAGGGCGCGCACCTCACAGCGACCGGCAGGGCGCTGCGGTACGCAAGTCCGTCGGCAAGGCCCGCCTGGTTCGAGGCGGCCAAGGCCGCACGGCTGAAGCGGTGGCTGGGCCGGATGCAGGCCATACTGGACGGTAAAGAGCGAAAGCGGTGAAAACATGGACGAAAAGAACGAGACGAGATACGACACGGAGAGCTTTGACGTACTCACCCAGGCCGTGCGGGCGCTGGTCAACCGGTTCCCCGGCCTGGGTCCGGGGGAGAAGATCGCCTTCGCTACGCTGCGGGACAGCGGCGGGCTGGCTATCTTCCCCGGCGACGGGGCCGTGATCGAGGAAGAGCACCGGTCCGTCACGGGCCGGGTCCGGCAGGTGTGCCGCTACCCGTTCGCGGTGCTGATACGCGGCGGCGGCATGAACGAGGAAAGCCGCGCCAGCGCAAAAGAGAGGCTGGATATGCTGGGCCGGTGGCTGCAGGGCCAGAGCGTGACCGTGGAAGGACAGGCATACGCGCTGGAACGGTACCCGGCGCTCACCGGCGAGAGGCGGTTTTTGGATTTTTCCATCCAGGCGCCGGCCTATCTCTATGAGCGGGACGAGCACCAGACAGAGACCTGGGCGGTGGCGCTGGCCGCCCGGTATGAAAACATCTATCAAAAATAATTATCAGGAGGAATTTTTAAAATGGCAAAACTGGAACGCGAGGCGATGGCCCATTACCTGGACACCAAGTTCAACACCAAGGTGGCCGACGTGGAGAAGGCGGAGTTCGAGATCATCGGCGACGACATCGAGGAGATGAGCGTGGAGCTCAACGCCGACACCGAGCAGATCAAGAACATTCTGGGCCAGACCAAGACCCGGGATAACGGCTACGCCCCCAGCATGGACGCGGACCCGTTCTATGCTGACCCGGACAAGAAGCTGTACCCCAAGCTGCGGGACATCGCCATGGACCGGGTGAAGGGCGACGGGTGCAAGACCCTGATGCTGGAGGTCATCGTGGAGGACACGGCGGCGGAGAACCACCTGGCGTGGCTGCGGGAGGTCATGGTGAAGCCCCAGAGCTACGGCGGCGGTACCGAGGGATTCAATATCCCCTTCACCGTCAGCGAGGACGGGGCCAGCCAGAAGGGGTATGTGACCGCCGCCAGCATCAAGAGCGGCAGCCCCACGTTTACCGAGGGGGCTATCCCGGGCGTGTAAGGCGGCGGAGACGCACAATATGGACGGCCCCCTTGTGAAAGGGGGCTGTCATGCGTCAGCATGACTGGGGGATTGTCCTTCGTCCAACAGCAATCCCCCCGAGCCGCCATTCGGCGGCCCACCCCCCTTTGACAAGGGGGGCTTTCAATAAGGAAAGGATGATACAAATGGCAGAAGTTATGAAAATGAAAGTCGAGACCGGGGCGGTCACGGTGGAGGTGGAGGACGAGCGGGGCAAGGTCATTGGCTCGTTCGATTTTAATCCCGCCGACTCGAACATATTGAAGCGGTACGGCGCCGTGGTCGATTTTTTTAACACCCAGATCGCGGAGCGGGAGAACGCCACCGACGAGGAAAAGCTGGAAGCGCTGAACGCCCTGGCGGCGGATATCGAGGGGCAGTTCGACTACCTGCTGGGCTATAAGGTGTCCGATGGGCTGTTCGGCTCCTGCGGGCCGCTGACGGTGACCAAGAGCGGCGATTTTTACTTCGAAGCGGCCTTGGAGGGCATCGGCGGCATCATCGAGCAGGTGACCAAGAAGCGGCTGGACAAGAAGCTGGCCAAGATCAACAAGGCCGTGGCCGCCGCGCCGGGGAAGAAATGAGTGCGTGGGATTTGCCTGTGTCCCTGACCATAGGGGACACAGGCTTTGATATAGAAACGGATTTCCGCAAGGTGCTGTACGTGCTGAGTGTGTTCAACGACCCGGACTATGAACCGGACGAACAGGCGGCGGTGTGCCTGCGGGTGATGGTGAAGGACTGGGAGAGCCTGCCCATGGCGCAATACCGGGAGGCGATGGAGGCGTTGGCGGCGTTCATCGACGGCCCCGGCGTCCGGGAAGATAAACGGCGGCCCATGCCCCGGACCATGGATTGGGAGCAGGACGGGCCGGTCATTATACCGGCGGTGAACCGGGTGCTGGGGCAGGAGGTGCGGGCGCTGCCCTATCTGCATTGGTGGACGTTCCTGGGGGCCTATATGGAGATAGGGGAGTGCCTGTTTTCGACCGTGGTAGGCATTCGGCAGAAGCGTGCCCGGGGCAAGAAGCTGGACAAGCAGGAGCAGCAGTTTGTCCGGGAGAATAAGGCCCTGGTGGACCTGCGGCGAAAGCTGACCGCGCAGGAGCGGGAGCAAAAGGACGAACTGCGGAAATTATTCGGAATGGAGTGACGGTATATGGCGGACGGTTCCGTCGTGATAAAAGTGGAGATGGATACCGGCGGTCTGCGCGCCGGCGTGGGCGATATCCGGGCCGGGTGCAGGAGGGCCGCGGACCTGGCGGAGCGGACTGGCAGGACCATGACCAGGGCGATGGCTGAGGGGACCCAATCTATGGCCGCCTGCGGCGATGGCGCAAGGCGCGTCGGCGGCGCGGTGCTGGCGGGGTGCGAGCAGGCCGGGGCCGGACTGCGCACGGTGACGGCAGAAAACGACAGGGCCAGAGGCGCGCTGGACGGTCTGCGGGCAGGGCTTGGCGCGGTGAAGAGCGCGCTGGCGACAGCGTTCGCGCCCATCGTGACGGCGGCCGCGCCGCTGCTGGAAAAGCTGTGTACGCTGGCGGCGAGGGCAGCGAGCTATGTGGCCCGGTTCTTCTCGGTCCTGAGCGGCGGACGGTCGGGCAGCGCGGCGAAAAAAGCCGCGGCGGGGCAGGACGCCGTGACGAAAAGCGTGGCGGCCACGGGTAAGGCGGCCGCAGACGCGGCAAGGAATCTGGCCGGACTGGACGAGCTGAACATCTGGCAGGAGAAGACCGCTTCCGGCGGCGGAGGCGGCGGCGCCGGCGACGACCTGGATCTGGATCTGGGGCTGGAGGAAGAGGCCGGGGAGCCTTGGGACTTCGTCGTGCGGCTGCGGGACATCCTGTTCCGGTGGGAAAATTTGAACCCGGAGCTTATCGCGGAGAAGATCTTGACCGGCCTGTGCGCCGCGGCGGGCGGCATCATCGGCTATACCCTGGGCGGGCCGATGGGCGGCCTGGTGGGCCTGACCATGGGGGCGCTGCTGGGCGTGAAGTTCAGCCAGGTGCTGTTCAACGGCGACGGAAAGCTCAGCAGGAGCGAGATCGTGAAGCTGGTTCTGACCGCCCTGGGCGGGATGCTGGGCGGCGTGCTGGGGTTCGTGATAGGCGGGCCGGTGGGCGCGGCCATCGGGTTCACCGTGGGCGCCGGTATCAGCGTGGCGCTGTCCAACGTGCGTATCGCGGAGGGCATGAGCGTGGCGGACTGGGTAAAAAAGAAGGTCGTTGCGCTGGTGCAGAAGGCGCTGGACGCTCGCCGTGCGGTGGTGCAGTTCGCCGCAAAGGTCAGAAACGACGCGGCCCAGTGGTGGAGCAACGTGCAGACCTGGTGGAACGGCAAGGTTGGTGCGGTGAAGGAGTTCACCACCAATGTTGCCAATCACGCGGCCACCTGGTGGGGCAACGTGAAGAACTGGTGGGGCGCGAAAGTGGGCGCCGTGAAGAGCTTCACCACCAGCGTGGCGAATCATGCTGCTACCTGGTGGGGCAATGTGCAAAACTGGTGGGGAGGCAAGGTCGGGGCCGTCAAAGAGTTCACGACCAAGGCCAAAAACGAGGCGTCCACCTGGTGGGGGAATGTCCAGAACTGGTGGGGTGGCAAGGTCGGAGCTGTCAAGAACTTTACGACCAGCGTCAACAACACCGCCGCCACATGGTGGAACAACGTGAAGACCTGGTGGAGCCAGAAAAGCGCCGGGGGCGTCACGTTCTCGGCGAAAATCACGTCGTTCGTGGACGCGCTGAAGAACAAGGTGCTGGACTTTAAGGCGCGGATCACGTCGTTCATCGACGCCATCAAGGATAAGACGCTGAGCTTCACCGCGAAGCTGACCGGGGTGCTCTCGTATCTCATCCCCGGCGCCAGGATAGGGCAGAAGGCCGAGGGCGGCATTTATAAAAATGGCGGCTGGCGGCCCATCGAGGGGTACGCCGGGGGCGGCAATCCACGGAGCGGGCGGCTGTTCATCGCCAACGAAAACGGCATGCCGGAGCTGGTGGGCCAGATCGGCGGGCATACGGCGGTGATGAACAACGGCCAGATCGTGGCCTCCGTGGCGGCGGGCGTGTA
>CANQKA010000044.1 GCA_947624395.1 uncultured Oscillospiraceae bacterium | reverse complement strand
TGGAGCGCAGCGGCAACGCGGCGCCTAGATAGATGGCCATTTTTAACAGAATCCGGCTTACAAGAGGACTCATTTTTAAAAAAGAGACAGGAATCGTTCCTGTCTCTTTTTATGCAAAACAACTATTTGTATCAATTCGTTTCTTGTATGGTACAAGATGTTGTACTATAATAGCATAGATCGTGAGGTGTGCAGCTTGACGCTGAAAGAGTATATAGCTTCCCTGGGGGGAAAGCGCGTGGCCGTGGTGGGCGCGGGCCTTTCCAACCGGCCGCTCATCGACCTGCTGGCGGACGCCGGGATAGATACGACCGTATACGATAAGGCGGACGCCGCCGCGCTGGGGAGTTTTTACCAGTCCCGCGCCGCACGGGGCGTGAAGTTCTCATTGGGGGAGCACTATCTGGACGCGCTGGACGGAGATGTAGTATTTCGCAGCCCCAGCGTGCTGCCGTTCCGGCCGGAGCTTGTAAGGCTGGCGGAAAAGGGCGCGTTGATCACCAGCGAGATGGAGGTCTTTTTCCGGCTCTGTCCCTGTCCCATCGTGGCCGTGACCGGCTCCGACGGCAAGACAACGACCACCACCGTCATCGCCAAGCTGCTGGAAACCGCGGGCCGCAGGGTCTGGCTGGGCGGGAACATCGGCCGGCCTCTGCTGGCGGACGTGGACAAGATAGGTCCGGAGGACGCGGCGGTGCTGGAGCTGAGCTCTTTCCAGCTGCACTCCATGACATGCGCGCCGGACGTGGCGGTCATCACCAACATCGCGCCCAACCATCTGGATATCCATAAGGATTATGCGGATTATATCGACGCGAAAAAGCGGATATTCTTACAGCAAAAGCCCACGGGTAAACTGGTCCTGAACCGGGACAACGACGTGACGCGCTCCTGCGCGGATGAGGCGCCGGGGCGTGTGTGGTGGTTCAGCAGGAAAGAGGCGGTGACGCCCGGTGTATTTCTCAGGCCGGACGGGGTTATCTGCGCCAGCGTGGACGGTCAGGTGACCGAGATCATGCCCGCGGCGGATATCAAAGTCCCCGGCGTACACAACGTGGAGAACATGATGACGGCTTTCGCCGCCCTGTGGGGCCTTGTGCCGCCGGAGACGATGGCGGACGTGGCCCGGACGTTTCAGGGCGTGGCCCACCGGCTGGAGACCGTGCGGGTGCATAAGGGCGTGACGTATATCAACGACTCCATCGCGTCCAGCCCGGACAGGACGCTGGCGGGGCTTGCCTGCTTCGACGAGAAGATCATTCTCATCGCCGGGGGCAAGGACAAGGGCGTGCCTTTTGACCCGCTGGGACCGGCCATATGCCGGCATGTGAAGAAGCTTTATCTCACCGGCCTGACGGCGGGGAAGATAAAAGCGGCTGTGGAATCCGCGCCGGAATATAGACCAGGCGCGCCGGAGATATTCGTGCTGGATGATTTCACCGAGACGGTGCGGGCGGCGGCTGCCGCTGCCGAGCCGGGGGATACGGTGCTGATGAGTCCAGCCAGCACGTCTTTTGACAGATTCAAAAATTTCGAGGAACGGGGAGAGCTGTTCCGTAAAATCGTCATGGAAATGGAGTGATAGCCTTGGAACTGATGGAGCTTACCCAGCGGCTGTCCGGCCTGAGCGGACCGTCCGGATTCGAGGGGGACGTGGCCGAGTATGTGGCCAATTACCTGCACCCCTTCGCGGATGAGGTACACATCGACGTGCTTGGCAGCGTGATGGCCTGGAAGCGCTGCGGCCAGCCGGCGGCCAGGACTGTGCTGCTGGACGCGCACATGGATGAGATCGGCCTTATCACCACCGGCGTGAAGGACGGGTTTCTGTCCTTTGCCACGTTGGGCGGGGTGGACCCGCGTATGCTCCCGGCCCGGGAGGTCCGGGTGATGACCGAGCCGCCGCTCTATGGCGTTATCGCCGCTATGCCGCCCCATGTGCTCTCAGAGGAGGACAAGGGGAAGGCCCTGCCGGCGGACAAGCTCTATATCGACGTGGGGCTGGACCAGGCCACGGCGGAAAAGCTGGTCCCGCCCGGTACGCCGGCGGTGTACGTCAGCTCCTGCGAGGCGCTGGGCGAGCATCAGATATGCGGCAAGGCCCTGGACGACCGGGCATGCGCGGCCATCATCATGAAGGCCTTTGAACGGCTGAGCGAGAAAAAGGACCTGAACGTGGACGTGTGCTGCCTGGTGAGCACCCAGGAGGAGGTTGGCCACCGGGGCGCCAAGGTGGCGTCCTGGACCATACGGCCCTATAAGGCGCTGGTGGTGGACGTGACCCATGGCCGGACGCCGGACGCGCCCCAGGTGGTCTGCCAGTGCGGCAAGGGACCTGCCGTCAGCATCGGGCCCAATATCAACCGGGCGATGGCCATGGAGCTGCTGGCCCTGGCGGAGAAAAAGAACATCCCCTGCCAGCGGAAGGCGGAACCCGGCGGCAACAGCGGCACCAACGCCGAGGCCATACAGATCACACGGGAGGGCGTGGCGACGGCGCTGGTGGATCTGCCGCTGAAGTACATGCATACGCCGGTGGAAGTCGTGGACCTGCGGGATATGGAAGCGTGCGTGGAATTGCTCACGGCGTACGTGGAGAATATGGAGGTGTGACGGATGCTGCTGGACACGATGGAGACACTGTGCTGCCTGGACGGCGTTACCGGCGGCGAGGATGAGGTCCGGGATTATATTCTGGAACGGGTCATGCCCCACGCGGACGCCATACGCACCGACCCCATGGGGAATCTCATGGTATTCAAACACGGCGCGAAAACCCCCGACAGGCGGGTCATGCTCTGCGCACACATGGACGAGGTAGGCCTGATCGTGACGGACATCACGACCGAGGGCTATCTGCGCTTTGACCAGGCCGGGGGCGTCAACCCCCAGATATTGCTGGGCAAGCCGGTCCATGTGGGCCCGCAGCGGATACGCGGCGTGATAGGCTGCAAGGCCGTGCACCTGACCACCCAGGAACAGCGGAAGATCCTGCCGCCGATGAAGGATATGTACATCGACATCGGCGCCAATAGCCGGGAAGAGGCGGAAAAGTCCGTGTCCCTGGGGGACCTGGCGGCCTTTGACGATACGGTTGTCCGCTACGGGGACGGGTTCGTGAAGGCCAAGGCCATCGACGACAGGGCCGGGTGCGCCACCATGATCGAGCTTTTGGAAGGGGAGCTTCCCTGCGAC
The DNA here is from genome assembly GCA_947624395.1 of uncultured Oscillospiraceae bacterium. Classification (GTDB taxonomy): domain Bacteria; phylum Bacillota; class Clostridia; order Oscillospirales; family Oscillospiraceae; genus CAJOIG01. The sequence continues at coordinate 13,256 of CANQKA010000044.1, read as the reverse complement.
TGCTGGTTTGCATTTACGGTCCAGGAGGAAGTGGGCTGCCGGGGCGCTTCCATCGCGGCGGTCACGGTGGAGCCGGACGTGGCCCTGGTGCTGGAGACCACCACCGCCGCCGACCTGCCCGGTGCGGAGGGCGCGGCCCGGGTCTGTGAACTGGGCAAGGGCGTGGTCATCCCCTTTATGGACAGGGGGACTATTTACGACCGGGAGCTTTATAACACCCTCCGGCGTCTGGCGGAGGAGCATCATATCCCCTGGCAGACAAAGACCATGATCGCCGGCGGGACCGACGGCTCCGCTGTGCAGAGAAGTCTGGGCGGCGTGCGGGTGGCGGCGCTGTCCGTGCCTGTGCGGAATATCCACTCTCCGGCGTCCGTGGCGAAGCTTTCAGAGTGCGAGGCGCAGCTGGCGCTGGCGCGGCTCTTTTTGGAGGAAATGGCACAATAGTGTCATAAAAGCGCGGTGGGAGGCATATCGTCCCCAGAAGGGGGTGACGGTATGCGGACCCACAGATGGCCCGGTCGGGCGCTCATGCAGCCGGGGGCGAGACGGACAGCGCGGCGTGCGATCCTGCTGGCGGTGGCGCTGCTGGCGGCTTGTATGCTGGCGCTGGTGAGCGTATCCCTGCGGCGCATGATCGCGGATTACGCCGTGTCCGCCGCTCGTGACGACGTGGTCGTGCGGGTCAACGAGATCGTCAAGGACGTGATGTCAGACGAGCGGTTCGGCGGCGGCGCTCTGGTGGACCTGGAGCACGATGCAGACGGCAACGTGTCGGCGGTGAGCGCCAATGTGGCGACTATCAACAGCCTGTCGGCGGAGGTGCTGTCAAGGGCAGTGGAGGCCACAAAGCAGGGCACGGCGGCGGTGGAGATACCGCTGGCGAATATACTGGGCAGCGCGCTTTTCATGAACCGCGGCCCGTCCATCACCGTGGACGTGACCGTGCTCAGCTCCAGTACGGCCAGCTTCCGCAGCGAGATCACCAGCGCCGGTATCAACCAGACCCGGCATCAGCTCTTTCTGGACCTGGATATCCGGCTTTCCTGTATGCTCCCATGGCGGGAGATGGACGCGTCCGTGCGGCCGGAGATACTGGTCTCCGAGACAGTCATCGTGGGCCAGGTGCCCAGCAGTTATATGAACCTGGAGAGATGAACATGGAATATACGATCGAGGCTTACAATCAGCTTGTGGAAAAGCTTCTGGCGCTGTCCGTGGCCTATTACGACAACGACGCGCCGCTGGTGTCGGACTTTGAGTACGACCGGATGAACAACGAGCTCAAGCGTATCGAGGCCGAGCACCCGGACTGGATACGGCCCGACTCGCCCACCCAGCACGTGGGCGGCCACGTGAGCGAGGCGTTCGCGCCGGTGGAGCACGAGGTGCCGTTGGAGAGCTTGCAGGACGTGTTCTCCTTCGAGGAAGTGGCCGGATTCGTGGAGAAGATGGACGCGGCTGTGTCCGAGCCCCACGATTACGTGACGGAGCCCAAGATCGACGGGCTGTCCGTGGCGGTGGAGTACCGAAACGGCGTTTTGTATCGCGGCGCGACCCGGGGCAACGGCGCGGTGGGGGAGGACGTGACGGAGAACCTGCGCACGGTCCGGAATCTGCCTAAGAAGCTGCAAAACGCGCCATCCCGCATCATCGTCCGGGGCGAGGTCTATATGTCCCACGACTCGTTCAACACCATCAACGCCCAGCGGGAGGTGGAGGGGCTGCCGCCGCTGGCCAACCCACGCAACGCCGCCGCCGGTTCTCTGCGCCAGCAGGACCCGGCCGTGTGCGCCGAGCGCATGCTGGACATCATCTGCTTCAATATCCAGCTTGCCGAGGGCGTGACATACGAAACGCACTACGAGACATTGGAAGCGATGGCCGCCATGGGCTTTCCGGTGGTGGCCCATACTCTGTGCAGGACGCCGAAAGAGTGCACCGATACGATAACGGCCATCGGCGAGGGCCGTGAAAATTACCCCTTCGACATCGACGGGGCGGTGGTGAAGCTCAACGATCTTGCCCAGCGCACCGCCCTGGGCAGCACCGCCAAATACCCCCGCTGGGCGGTGGCCTATAAATACCCGCCGGAGAAAAAGCCCAGCCGGGTGACGGATATCCTCATCCAGGTGGGCCGTACCGGCGTGCTGACGCCAAAGGCGGTCATCGAGCCGATACGTCTGGCCGGGACCACTGTGACCAACGCCACGCTGCACAACCAGGACTTCATCGAGAAAATGGGCGTGAACGTGGGGGATACGGTGCTGGTGCAGAAGGCGGGGGAGATCATACCGGAAGTGCTGGAGGTCGTGAAGAAAGACAGCGTTGGCGCGTTCAGATTCCCCGCGACCTGTCCCGCCTGCGGCGCGCCGGTGGTCCGGGACGAGGACGGCGCCGCCATCCGCTGCACCGGCGCGGAGTGCCCTGCCCAGCGGCTTCGGAACATCGTCCACTTTGCGTCCAAAGACGCCATGGACATCGACGGGCTGGGGCCTGCGGTGGTGGAGGCGCTGGATAAGGCGGAGCTCATACGCACCCCGGCGGAGCTTTATCAGCTTGAACCGCAATCCGTGGCGACGGTTGAGCGCATGGGAAAGAAGTCGGCGGAAAATCTCATCGCCAATATTGCCGACAGCAAGTCCCGGGGCCTGGCCCGGCTGCTGTGCGCCTTCGGCATCCGGCAGGTGGGGTCCAAGGCGGCCAAGGTCCTGGCGCGGCATTTCGCCACACTGGATGAGCTGATGGCCGCCAGCGAGGAGGAGTTGACCAACATCGACGATGTGGGTCCCGTCACTGCCCGGTATATCATCCAGTGGTTTGCAAGCGGCCAGAGCCAGCACCAGATCCGGCTCCTGCGGGAGGCTGGCGTGTCCTTTGAAAGTACGGAGGAGATCGCCGACGACCGGTTTGTCGGCAAGACCTTTGTCCTCACCGGCGCGCTGGAGCGCTTCACCCGTTCCGAGGCGGAGGCGATCATCGAGCGCTTCGGCGGCAAGGCCTCCGGGTCCGTGTCCAAAAAGACCAGCTACGTGCTGGCCGGCGCCGACCCCGGCTCCAAGCTCACCAAGGCCCAGGCTTTGGGCGTGCCGGTCATCAGCGAGGATGAGTTTTTGAAGCTGATCGAGGAATGACAGCGCGGCAGCTATGAACGATTGGTTTACGATCGACGAGATCGACGGGGATACCTATGCCATCAGCGAATATAAACATTGGGAAGAGACGCATTGTTATCTGGTTTGCGGAGCAGATAGAGCAATTCTGATCGATACCGGCCAGGGCGTCGCAAACATTCGGGAGGTCGTGGACAGGCTTACCGCGCTCCCAGTGATGGCGGTCACCACCCATGCACATTGGGACCATATTGGCGGACACAGGTACTTTGACAGTATTGCGGTTCATGAAGCGGAACAGAATTGGCTTTCTGTCAAGTTTCCGATACCATTGGCGGTGGTCAAGAGCAATCTGACGCATGAGCCTTGCGACTTTCCAAGCGGCTTTTCTATTGATGCCTACGAGATTTTTCAGGGTGAGCCGCAGATGGTTTTGCATGATGGGGACTGTCTGTACTTGGGTAACCGGCAGTTGACAGTCGTTCATACGCCCGGACACTCACCCGGTCATTGCTGCTTCTATGAGCCGGAGAGAAAGTATTTGTATTCCGTTGACCTGATCTATCAGGGCTGTCTCGACGCGTTTTATCCGTCCACCGACCCACAGAAATTCTGGCAGTCTGTGAAGAGGGTCCAGAAACTCGACATAGAAAGAATCATGCCTGGCCATCATCAGTTGAATATCCCTGTAGACCTGGTTGATAGAATAGAAAAAGGATTCAGCGAATTGGCAGCTTCCGGAAAGCTTGAACAGGGAAATGGCATATTCGATTTTGGAGATTTTCAGATACATATTTGAAGTCCATGTATGTTGGACAAGCCCAACAACTTAATAGCTAGGGTATTGTAAGAATAGTTGACAATACGTTGGTTATATTTCGATACTATTGAATGAGGTATATTATGTTCCCTATCGGAAGTTATGATCGTTTTTCTTCTGATTTACTCTCTCGTTACAGGGATGTAGGCGAATCGGAGTGCGTTACATTTGGAATTCTGCTGGCAGACCCGCGACAGACCGCAGCAAAGGAGTATATATGCAATTACTTAGATGTCTTTCATGATGAATCTGGTGATTACTTTGATTTCTTTATTCCGGGTTATATAGAAGGCCCCTGGAGTTGTGATGCCGAGAAATCAATTAGCATTGCCGGCAAAGTGTATTACTTTAGCCGCAAACTCTTTGATGACTTTTGGATAAACTTAGAAATTGACTTTAGCATCGAATATACTTTTAATCCAATGCTTATTCTTATGACGATGCAAATTGCACGAAAACATACTGCTAAATATATAGTGATAGAACTGGATAGCCTATCTCCTCATGGTGTCTCAAGAAGTGGTATGTTGTTTCGCAGAATATTCCAAACTGCTAAGGCCAGCCCTTTGCTAAGTGATATACAAACAACGATTCGCAGCACATATATCAAAGGAAACTGGCTTGATGCAATAGTTAATGCACTTGGCCCGAATTGGCTCGTTGAAGTGCAAAAACAAAATAATGAATTAAGACGATATAGGATAAGAACAGTAAGGTAACATTATCTTCTTCTTAACAACAATCTCCCCCTTTGCATAGAATGGCGTGCAAAGGGGGAAATTTTTTTGCAAAACAACGATTCCTGTACCTATAAAGAGGGGTCTCTGCCCTCCTGCGCGCCGCTGGCCGTGCCCATGCTGGCCGCCCAGCAGAGCAGCCAGCCGGCCTATGACAGCGCCGACGCGCTGGCGAAAGGTACGCTGTTTCCGGGCCTGGACCTGCCCTTTATGGACTATGTGGCCTCCTGCCAGGTGGAGGATACGCCGCTGGCGGAGCTGATGGCTCTGGACTTCGTGTGCCAGGAGCTGGCATTATATCTGGATACCCACCCCGACGACAAAGAGGCCTTTAAGAGCTGGAAGAGCTTCACGGCCTTGGCCGACGAGGGCCGCAAGCGCTATGTGCAGATGTACGGACCCATCAGGCGCTCGGACACCGCGCAGTTCGATTCCTGGGTCTGGCCCGAGGACCCCTGGCCCTGGAACGCGGGCGGAAAGGCTGGTAAAAAGTAATGTTCGTATATGAAAAGAAGCTGCAATATCCCGTCCGCATCAAAAATCCCAACCCCGCGATGGCGAAATATATCATCAGCCAATACGGCGGGCCCGACGGGGAGCTTGGCGCGTCGCTGCGGTATCTGAGCCAGCGGTACTCCATGCCGTACCCGGAGGTCAAGGCCACGCTGACCGACATCGGCGTGGAGGAACTGGGCCACTTGGAGATGGTGGGCACCATCATCCACCAGCTGACCCGAAACATGACGGTGGAGCAGGTGGAGAAGGCCGGTTTCCAGGACTATTTCGTGGACCACACCGCCGGCGTGTATGCCCAGGCGGCCGGAGGCTGGCCCTACAACGCCGCCAGCTTCCAGGTCAAGGGCGATGTGATCGCCGACCTGAGCGAGGACATGGGCGCGGAGCAGAAGGCACGGGTGACCTATGACAACATCCTGCGCATGGCGGACGACCCGGACGTGATCGACGTGATACGGTTCCTGCGGGAGCGCGAGGTGGTCCACTTCCAGCGCTTCGGCGAGGCCATGGGCAACGTCACGGCCAAGATGGACCAGCGCAACGTGTACGCCGTCAACCCGGCGTTCGACAAGATGAAGAAGTAAACACCCAAAGCAAGACCCGGCCGGTTTTCCCGGCCGGGCGTTTTCATTTCAGTTCGTATTGCATCATGTGGGACAGATATAGCTGCTCGGCGTGGGTCAGCTCGGCAGGGGGGCGGTGGCACAGGCCGTACTGGAACGTGAGCGCCGGTTCGATGGGCACGGCAACTATGTCCGGGTCCAGGGCCAGCGCGGCGGTGAATTCCCGTGCGTGGAGGGACACGCCCATGCCGGCCTTGACCAGGTCCATGCAGCCAAGGGAACTTCCCTCATAGACCACGTTGGGCGTGACGCGCTCTTTCCGGAATGCGGAGAGTATAAGGTCCGACAGGGACCCGCCGCGGGTGGGCAGCAGCAGCCGTTCACCGCCAAGCTGGCCCAGCGTCACAGACTTAGTGCCGGCCAGGGGATGGTCCCGGCGGAAAATCACCACCACGTCGCTGGCGGCAATGGGCATGAAAACGCAGTCCGGTCCTGCCTGAAAGCCGGAGAAGGCCGGGATGATGTTGACGGCCTTTTTCTGAAACATGTCCCAAAGGCCGGCCTCGTCCGCCTCCACCATGGAAAAGCTCAGGTCCGGGTGGGCCAGACGAAAGCCGGTCATATATTTCGTCAGGTTGTAGTACTGCGGGTTTTGCATGACGGCGATGGTCAGGGAGGTAGAGGACCGGCGCAGCAGGTCGTCCATGGCGATCTCCGATTCCGAGCACAGCGCCGAGATCTTCCGGGCGTAGGGGAGGTAGACCTCCCCGGCGGCGCTCAGACGGATGCTGCGGGTGGTGCGGTCAAAAAGCGCCGTGCCCAGCTCCCGCTCCAGAGAGCGGATATGCTTGGACAGGGAGGATTGGGAGATAAAAAGACGCTCCGCCGCCTCGCTGAAATTGAGGCAGTCGGCCAGCATCACGAATTCCCGAATATAGCTGATATCCATGGGGCCTCCAAAAATCGACAATTTATTCTCTATCGGAATAAATTGTACCGCAAATCGAATTGTTTTGCAATAGGCGGAACGGTATATTTAAAATATGAACAAATCGTGAACCAAATGTCACGATCTTAAGCAGGGAGGAAGAAAACATGCTTTTCCAAGTCTACGGCGACAATTCCATTTACCAGATCGTGGGCTGGGTCCTGGTGTTCCTGGGACTGGTGCTCACCAATGAGATCCAGCGGCGCAGCAAGCTGGGGGGCTACGGCTTCTTCGTGGCCATTCTGGGCGGCCTGACGGTGTATTTCATCGCCATTTACGTGGGCGCGGCCCGCGGGGCTGAGTGGGCGCTGAACAACCCCACGTACGTGTACATGAACAGCTGGTTCCATTACGCCAAGCTGTACGCCGCCAGCATCGGCTGCATCGGCTTCATGTGGCTGAAGTACAAGCAGGCTCTGGGCAAGAAGGACTGGTTCAAGTGCTATCCCTTCGTGATCGTGGCCATTAATATCCTGATCGCCGTTGCCAGCGACTTTGAGAGCGCCGTGAAGGGCTCCGTGGCCCTGGCCGAGACCGGCAGCCGGTGGTGGCTTTCCAGCGAGGGCGTTTGGCTGTACGGCGGCTGGTGGAACTGGGCCAACGGCATCGCCGGCATCGTCAACATCCTGTGCATGACCGGCTGGTGGGGCATCTATTCCTCCAAGAAGCACGACGATATGCTCTGGCCGGATATGACCTGGGTCTACATCGTGGCTTACGACATCTGGAACTTCGTGTATACCTATCTGAATCTGCCCACCCACTCCTGGTACTGCGGCTTCGCGCTGCTGCTGGCTCCCACCTGCGCGGCCATCTTCTGGAACAAGGGCGGCTGGATCCAGAACCGGGCCAACACCCTGGCCACCTGGTGCATGTTCGCGCAGGTGTTCCCCATGTTCCAGGATTACAGCCGCTTCTCCGTGATACCCAGCCTGTACGCCGACGGGTTCATGGACGCGGCCACCCACCCCACGGCGGTGGACCCCAGGGCCCAGGGCGTCGTGGCGGTGCTCAGCATCCTCATCAACTGCGCGGCGCTGCTGCTCATCGTCAAGCGCGCCAAGGCCCAGCACATCAACCCCTACAAGCACGAGGTGTTCAAGGGCACCAGGGACTTCGAGGAGGCCATGGCCCGCGCCGAGTGATCTTCGCCTGCAAGTAAGAACCAAACATATCCATATGCTCCACGTCATGGACGCGGGGCATATGGCCGGTTTATGAAAGGAGCTGCACTATGGCATCCATACACGACCCCAATCCCGATAAGATCGTGCGTGAAGAGCCCATGCGGGAACCCATCGCCAAGCTGGGCAAGCTGATCACCGACCGCATTCCCCAGAAGCTGGGTCTGAAGAAGATCACCAAGGACGACCCGGAATACTGGGCGCTGTCCGCCATCGTCAGCGACGAGGAAGCGGAGCTGGCTATGAAGCTGGGCGTGCGCAAACCCAAGACGTTCAAGCAGATCCAGGAGCTTTCCGGCATGGAGACGGAAAAGCTGGAAAAGATGCTGGAGCACATGAGCTTTACGGGCCTGCTGGAATACAACTGGGAAAACCTGGATGGCAAAAACCCGAACCATGAAAAGCGCTGGGTGCTGCCCATGTACGTGCCCGGAAGCGCCGAGTTCACCAACATGAACGAGACTATCATCGGCGAGCACCCGGAGATGGGCCGGTTCTTTGAGCGCATGAGCTTTTTGCCCCTGACCAAGGTGACGCCCATGGTGCCCCCCGGCGGGGCCGGTATCGGCATGCACGTCATCCCCGTGGAGAAGGCCATCGAGATGGAGGATAAGTCCGTCTCGCTGGAGCACATCTCCCACTGGCTGGACAAGTACGAGGGCAAATACGCCGCCAGTCCCTGCTCCTGCCGTCGCTCCCGCCAGACCTACGAGGAGGGCTGCGCCGACGATTTCATGGACTGGTGCGTGGCCGTGGGCGATATGGCCGACTATGTGGTGGAGACAGGCAAGGGCGGCCGGTACATCACCAAGGAAGAGGCTCTCGCCATCTTCAAGAAGGCCGAGGACAACGGCTTCGTGCATCAAATCACCAACATCGACGGCGAGAATAAGATCTTCGCCATCTGCAACTGCAACGTGAACGTGTGTTACGCGCTGCGGACCAGCCAGCTTTTCAACACCCCCAATATGTCCCGCTCCGCCTATACGGCCCACGTGAACAAGGACGAGTGCGTGGCCTGCGGCCGGTGCGTGGAGTACTGCCCCGCGGGCGCGGTGAAGCTGGGGCAGAAGCTGTGCAAGGCCGACGGCAGCGAGATCCAATATCCCCGCCAGCCCCTGCCCAGCGAGCAGTCCTGGGGCGAGCACATGTGGACCGTGGACTACCGGGACAAGAACCGTATCAACACCCATGAGACCGGCACATCCCCCTGCAAGACCGCCTGTCCGGCCCATATCGCCGTGCAGGGCTATTTGAAGCTGGCGGCCCAGGGCAAGTATACCGAGGCTTTGCAGCTGATAAAGCGGGAGAACCCCTTCCCGGCGGTCTGCGGCCGGGTGTGCAACCGCCGCTGCGAGGACGCGTGCACCCGCGGCACCGTGGACCAGGCCGTGGCCATCGACGAGGTAAAGCGCTTCATCGCCCAGCAGGATCTGGACGCCAAGACGCGGTTCATCCCGGAGAAGGTGGTGCCCAAGGTCCGGGGCGAGTTCGAGGAAAAGATCGCCATCATCGGCGGCGGTCCCGCCGGCCTTTCCTGCGCCTATTACCTGGCGGAGAAGGGTTATAAGCCAACCGTGTTTGAGAAGGAAGCCAAAATGGGCGGCATGCTCATGAACGGCCTGCCCAGCTTCCGGCTGGAAAAGGACGTGGTACAGGCGGAGATCGACATCATTGAGGCGCTGGGCGTGGAGTTCAAGACCGGCGTGGAGGTCGGCAAGGACGTGACCATCCCACAGCTTCGCGAGCAGGGGTACAAGGGCTTTTACGTGGCCGTGGGTCTGCAGTCCGGCGGCAAGCTGGGCGTGCCCGGTGATGACGCCGAGGGCGTTGTGGCCGGTATCGACTTCATGCGGGCCGTCAACGCGGGCGGCAAAGAGAACCTCACCGGCAAAGTCGTGGTCATCGGCGGCGGCAATATCGCCGCGGACGTGGCCCGGACGGCGGTGCGCTGCGGGGCGGAAAGCGTCACCATGTACTGCTTGGAGGGCTACGACGAGATGCCAATGGGCGAGGAAGACCGCTCCGAGTGCGAACGCGACGGCGTTATCATCAAGGCCGGCTGGGGCCAGACCGAGGTACTGGCCGAAAACGGCAAGTGTGTGGGCATTAAATTCCGCAAGTGCCTGAGCGTGCGAAACGCTGAGGGCCGCTTTGCGCCCACGTTTGACGACGACCAGACCGAGACGGCTGAATGCGCCACGGTGCTTTACTGCATCGGGCAGAAGGTGGACTGGAAAATGCTCCTGTCGGGCACCAAAGTTGAGTTTAACCCCAACGGCACCGCCAAGGCGGACCCGGTGACCTACCAGACGGCGGAGCCGGACATCTTCGTGGGCGGCGACGCCTATACCGGCCAGAAGTTCGCCATCGACGCCATCGCCGCCGGTCATCAGGGCGCTATCAGCCTGCACCGGTATGTCCAGCCCCATTCCAGCCTGACCATAGGCCGCAACCCCAATCATTTCGTGGAACTGGACAAGACGGACATCAAGATCGACGAGGAGACCTTCGACAACACGCCCCGCCAGCGCATTGGCTACAACGAGGCCCTGCGCAAGACGTTTAAGGACGAGCGTATCCCCTTCACCGAGGAACAGGTCAAAAAGGAGACTGCCCGGTGCCTTGGCTGCGGCGCGTCCATCGTGGACCCCAACAAGTGCATCGGCTGCGGCGTGTGCACCACCAAATGCGCCTTCGGGGCCATCACGCTCCATAGGGACCACCCGGAGTGCACCCACATGATCCCCGCCGAGGATAAGCTCAAGGAGATCCTGCCTTACGCGGCCAAACAGGCCATCCATATCAAGTTCGGCAGGAAGAACCAAAATGCATGAGCTTGGCGTCGTATTCCATATCATCGACGATCTGGAAAAGGTGGCGGCGGACAACGCCGTGACGCGAATCAACAGGGTTACGCTGGCGCTGGGGGAGGTATCCACGGTGATACCTCATTACCTGACCGACTGCTGGAAGTGGGCGTCCGAAAAAAACGACCTGGTCCGTGGCGCGGAGCTGGTCATCGAGCCCATCCAGGCCGTGAGCTGGTGCGACGACTGCAAAAAGCAGTACGGCACCGTTGAACACGGCCGGACCTGTCCCTATTGCGGCGGCGGGAATACGTGGCTGGTGCAGGGCAACGAATTTATCATCAAGGAGATCGAGGTACCGGAGGAGGAAGACGATGGACAGAGTACGGGTCATTGAGGTCAAACAGAGCGTCTTTGCGGACAATAACGCCGAGGCGGACCGTATTCGCCGGGAATTGAAGGCGAAAAAGACGTTTCTGGTCAACCTGATGTCGTCCCCCGGCGCGGGCAAGACCACCACCCTCAAAAGGACTATCGGCGATTTGAAGGACCGGCTGCGTATCGGCGTCATGGAGGCGGACATCGACTCCACCGTGGACGCGGAGGCCATCACCGCCGCCGGGGCCAAGGCCATCCAGATACACACCGGCGGCATGTGCCATTTAGACGCCGGCATGACGGAGCAGGGCCTGAAGGAGATCGGCGCGGAGGATTTCGACCTGGTGGTGCTGGAAAACGTGGGCAATCTTGTCTGTCCCGCGGAATTTGACACCGGTGCCAGCAAAAACGTGGCCATCCTGTCTGTCCCGGAGGGGCACGACAAGCCCCTGAAATACCCGCTGATGTTCGAGGTCTGCCACGCGCTGGTCATCAACAAGATCGATGTGCTGCCGTACTTTGACTTCGACATGGACAAGGTGGTCAAATACGCCCATATGCGCAACCCGGACCTGGCTATTTTCCCGGTGTCGGCCAAGACCGGCGAGGGGTTTGCCGCTTGGGAAAACTGGCTGCTTGCGCAGACCGCCGCCTGGAACGGCTGAAAACAGCATAAGAAAACGGCCTCCGGTGCTTCCGGAGGCCGTATTTTCTGTATATCTTACGCCTGGACCTTCTTGAGCTTGGCGTAACGGGGCAGGGAATTCTCCGTGGGACGCTCGGGCTCGCCCTGGATGAGGGGCAGGACGTAGTCGATGAAGTCCTTGGTCACGAAATTGTGCTCCGGGGTGATCCACTCCATGGGGACCTTTTTCTCCGCATTGGCGACGGTGGTGAGGGGCAGCAGGACGTATTTGCACACGTACTTGCCATTGCCGTCAAAGGTACGCTCAAAGGCGACCATCTTGCCGGTCTCGCCGGCGACAGCGGCCTCCACGGCCTTGCGGCCGGCCATCTCGGCTTCCTCCAGATCGGTGGCGGAGGCCAGGTGCGCGCCGCAGCGCTGCAGCAGACTCAGCTCGATGGGGCGGACCTTCGCGCCGGTGCGGGCCTTCACCAGCTCGCCCAGACGGGCGGCCAGACCGCCAAGCTGGGCGTGGCCGAAGCCGTCGGTGGCGCTGGTCTTGGCCTCGGAGACGAAAGTGCCGTCGGCATAGTGCAGGCCCTCGGACACGGCCACCAGGCAGTTTTTCTTCTCGTTGTAAATGCGCTCCACGTCGTTCAAAAAAGCGTCCTGGTCAAAGTCGGTCTCCGGCAGATAAACCAGGTCAGGGCCGGCGCCAAAATAGGACGCCAGGGCCGCGGAACCGGCCAGCCAGCCCGCGTGACGGCCCATGATCTCCATGATGGTGACCTGGCCGGTGGGGTAGACCTTGCTGTCCTTGGAAACTTCCATGGCGCTGGTGGCGATATACTTGGCGGCGGAGGCAAAGCCGGGGCAGTGGTCGGTGCCCCAAAGGTCGTTGTCGATGGTCTTGGGAATGCCCATCACGTGGCAGTCCCAGCCGGACTTGGACATAAAGCGGCTGATCTTGTCGCAGGTGTCCATGGAGTCGTTGCCGCCGTTATAGAAGAAATAGCGGACGTTGTGCTTTTTGAAGACCTCAAGAATGCGCTTGTAATCCGTGTCGTCATCCTCGGGCTGAGCCAGCTTGTACCGGCAGGAGCCAAGCTCGGAGGACGGGGTATTTTTCAGGTAGGCCAGCTCCTGGGGGTCTTCCTGGCCCATATCGTAGAGCTTATCGGCGAGCACGCCGGTGATGCCGTGGTCGGCGCCCAGGACCTGGGTGATCTCCTCGGCCTCCAGGGCGGCGCTGATGGCGCCGTAAGCGCTGGCGTTGATGACGGACGTAGGACCGCCGGACTGGCCGATGATGCAGGCCCCAACAAGTTTTTCAGGCATAATTTTCCCTCCAAATAAAATGTTTTTGTTGATTATAGCACAAATATGCGTTAAAATAAAGGGCGCAAAAAATATTTGTGAAGGAGAGATTTACTATGCCTCTCGTAACATCCACCGAAATGTTCAAGAAAGCCTATGACGGCGGCTATGCCATCGGCGCTTTCAACGTCAACAACATGGAGATCGT
>CANQKA010000043.1 GCA_947624395.1 uncultured Oscillospiraceae bacterium | reverse complement strand
TCCGTTAAAAGTAACAAAAATGACATTTTTTATGAAAACCTCTTGATTACTCTCTGAATTTGCGCTATATTATGGTCACTGATTATGTTAAGCATGCGTAAGGAGCGTGACCATGGTGACGAATGCAGAATGCCTGAGCGGATATGAGCGCTATCTCACGGACGAGAAGCGGGCCTCGAAAAACACGCTCAGCTCCTATCTCCGGGATGTGCGACAGTTCGGCGAGTACATAGAGGCGGACGGCGTCGATTATGTCACTGCGGACGAGGACGATCTGTGCGGTTACATCGACCACCTGCGTCAGGCGGGCAAGTCGGTGGCGACAGTGTCCCGCAGTATCGCGTCGCTGAAGAACTTCTATGTGTGGATGGTCCTGCGCGGCTATGTGGAGACGAACCCCACCGGCAAGCTGGTGCCGGATAAGGCAACCCATAAGCTGCCGGAGATATTGACGGCCCAGGAGGTGGAGCTGCTGCTGGCCCAGCCCCAGTGCTCCGACCGGAAGGGCTATCGGGACCGTGCCATGCTGGAGCTTCTGTACGCCACGGGTATCCGGGTCAGCGAGCTCATCGGTCTGGACGTGACGGACCTGAACCTGTCCGCCGGCATCATCAACTGCCGTGGGCGCAACAAGGTCCGGGCCATCCCGCTGTATCCCAAGGCGATAAAGGCGCTGAAGGATTACGTGGAGTTCATTCGGCCGGAGATGCTGGCAACGCCCGGTGAGCGGGCGCTGTTCGTGAACGTCAGCGGCGAGCGCATGAGCCGCCAGGGGTTCTGGAAGATCGTCAAGAGCTATCAGCAGAAGGCCGGCATCGAAAAGGACATCACGCCCCATACCCTGCGCCACAGCTTTGCAACGCACCTGCTGGAAAACGGCGCGGACCTGCGCTCCATCCAGGAGATGCTGGGCCACGCGGACATCAGCTCCACCCAGATCTATTCCCAGCTGGTGAAAAAGCAGCTCAAGGACGTGTATGTGAAAGCCCACCCCAGGGCGTGAAAAATAGGAAATGCCAAGCCCCGGCGCACAACGCGCCGGGGCCGTTTTGTTCTTGACAATGGCCGATACGGGGGGGTAAGATACAAATACTATAATTGGGAAAAACTGTATTTAGAAAGAGAGGGGTATCCTAATGGCAAAGCGCGGTTTGTGTCTGCTCCTGGCGCTGGTGACGACCTTCTCGCTGTGCGTTCCGGCATTGGCGGAGGAAGAGGTCGCCGTGACCGATGAGCCGGTGGCAACGGAAGAGCCGGTGGTAACGGAGGAGCCGATCGTGACGGAAGTACCGGAGGAAACGGCGGAGCCGGAGACCGCCGCCGGGACAGCGGCCAACGGCACATGCGGGGCGAATGTCGCCTGGTCATTCGCCGACGGTACGCTCACCGTATCAGGCAATGGCGCGATGACGGACTATGCTTCCGCCGCGTCCGCGCCATGGTACGATCTGCGCGATTCCATCAAAAAGGTCGTTATCCAACAGGGCGTGACAAGCGTCGGCAGTCAGGCGTTTCATTCCTATAAAAGTTTGACCAGCGTGACCATACCGGAGGGCGTGACCCGCATCGGCGCACACGCTTTTCGCGCCTGCAGCGGCCTTTTCAGCGTGACCATCCCCGGCAGCGTGGTCACCGTCGGCGCCTGGGCATTTGCCCAGTGCGGCGGATTGGAGCAGGTGACGATCCAGGATGGCGTGCAGGAGATATATGGCTATGCTTTCAATAATTGCACGAAGCTGAGCACGGTGAGCGGACCGCAGACGCTGACACAAGTGGGCCGCGATGTGTTTACCGGTACCCCCTGGGAGAAAAACAATGTGGGCCCCTGTGTCATCCTGGGCAACTGCCTTGTGAAGATCAAAAACGGCCTCACGAGTTTGACGACGCCGCCTGGTCCTACTATCATTGCGGACTATGCGTGCTGGGCCAATGAGACTTTGCAGACGCTGACCATCAGCGAAGGGGTCCGGTCCATCGGCAACCAGGCTTTCTGGGGCGCATGGCAACTGCGGTCTGTAAAGCTGCCCGCCAGCTTGCAATACATTGGCCCGGGCGCGTTTGGCAGCATTGATACTCTTGCGTCCGTAGAGGGCCTTGCCAGCGACGCCGTGCTCAAAGGCGACCCGTTTGACGGTTCGCCGTGGTACACAAAGCAAAAAACCGCTGAGTTCGTCGTGGTCGGCGGTACGCTGCAAAAATACAACGGCGATGGAAAGACCGCGGTCACGGTCCCCGACGGCGTTGTGGCGATCGGGTACATGGCGTTCCTGAACCACCCGGAGATCACCGCCGTGACGCTTCCCGCGAGCGTGAAGGTGATCGACATATGGGCGTTTTTCAACTGTACGGGCCTGACGAGCATGGAGATTCCCGCCGGCGTTCAGACCATTTTCGATTCGGCGTTCAGCGGCTGCACGGGCCTGAAAACCATCAAGGTCCTGAATTCCCAGTGCGACATCCAGGACCCGCAGTCGAATCCGCCGGGGCTGACGCTGGGTGTGCCGGGGACGACGCAGGTCATCGCGGCCTCCGGCTCCACGGCGGAGGCTTACGCGAAAAAGCACGGCTATGCGTTCCAGTCCCTTGGGGAAGCGCCAAAGCCCACGGCCACGCCTAAGCCGCAGTTGGCAGCGCCCACGGTGAAGATCGAGAAAGTTTCTACAGGCATCAAGGTCAGCTGGAACAAGATCGCGGGTGCGCCGCGGTACATGGTGTATTACAAGGAAAACAGCGGTGGGTGGAAGAAGATAGGGACGACCACCGCCACCACGTACACCAGAGCGGCGAAGTACCTCAAGAACAATGTGACGTACACGTTCACGGTGCGGTGCTGCGAGAATGATAAGAAAACGCTGCTGGGGCCGTATAAAGTGAGCAACAGCCTGAAATATACCGCACAGCTTGCCGCGCCAACGGTGAAGATCGCGAAGGTCGCAAATGGCATCAAGGTGTCGTGGAATAAAATCGCGGGCTCGCCGCGGTATATGGTGTACTATAAAGCGGGTAACGGCGGGTGGACGAGGATAGGAACGACCACGGCCACCAGTTACACCAGGAAAGCGGCGCAGTTGAAAAACGGCGTGACATACCAGTTCACGGTGCGGTGCTGCGAGAACGATAAAAAGACGCTGTTGGGGCCGTATAAGGCGAGTAATTCTTTGAAATACACGAAATGACATTTTTGGGCGCGTCGAAAGACGCGCCCATTCTCTCCTTCCGACGCGGCGGAGCCGCGCCACCTCCCTCATCAGAGGGAGGCTTTTTAAGGTAGCAATCCCCCCGAGCGCCGCGAGCGGCGCCCACCCCCCTTTGACAAGGGGGGCTTTCGATATGGTAATCTTACTGCGATTTTTTGCGGCTGCGGTGCCGGTGGCGGCGGGTGCGGTCGTTGCGGTCGTGAAAGCTCTTGACCATTTCCTCGTCCGCCTCGTAAAGAAGCCGGTTGGCGATCCAGGTGCCGTCATCCCGCTTGCGTAAGCGTATGCGGCAAAGATAGGACCCGTGCTCGTCACACTTGGCCAGGGACATGTACCGCCGGTCGCCCTGGCTGACCCAGCGGGTCCGCACCAAAAGCTTTCCGCACACAGGGCACACGGCCCGGGCCTCTTCCGCCGCGGCCCAAAGCTCCTCTTTGGTGCTGTACACGGCCGAGACAGAGTGCTCAATGGGTTTGAGACCGTTTTGCCCGCCGGCGGGCTGGATGGCCAGCTGGCGGGCCAGTCTGTCGTATTCCAAAAGGCCGCGGGCCATATCCAGCCGGGAGCACACCAGGGCGGTGTTATAGGCGTCCCCCAGGGCATCATGGGCCACGCGGGTCTGCTCGATGGAGAAGTGCTCCATGGCGGTCTCCAGAGATTTCTGGTTCCGGTCCGGGTCCTCGGTGAGCATATTGTAGATGAGCTGCAGGTTCACCCACTGGCCCATCCAGTCGATGTCCAGGTCGTGGATGATGCAGTTTTGCTCCATGATGCCGCTGTCGTCATAGCCCCAGGTCATGAAGGTGCAGTCCGGCCCGCACCAGGCCAGAAATTTCTCCAACGCCTGGGGGAACGGTGTGCCCTGGGCCAGGCGGGCGTTGTCAAAGCCGGTGATCTTCTTGACCTTGAAGTGCATCTTCCGGAACCACACGGGGCTCACGTCGCACTGAAATTCCTCGCCGGGGGTGAAGTCGTCGTTCAGCCTGACGGCGCCGATCTGGATGATCTCGCCCCGCAGGCGGATGGGAAGATGGTTGAAAACGGAGGATCTCGCACTCATGGCCTGGTTCCATTCCAGGTCGAGGACAATGTATGGCATGGGGTGTTTCCTTCCTGTGCGCCATATGCGCGGTACAAAATATTGTAACATATTTTTGAAAACATGACAATACAATTGCACGAATCTTCCGCGTATGGTAGAATGAGCGGCAGAAAACATAACATAGCATTTTTCGCATGGTTTCAAGCACAAAGCACAATGTTCCTTGCAATCCGTATCGGATAAAATAGGGAGTGACCGGCAGACATTTTGGATTTCAGGAGGAGACGGATATGAAGATCGCGGTGCTCTGCGGCGGGCTTTCCAACGAGAGGGACGTGTCCCTGTCCAGCGGTCGGGGCATTGCCAGGGCCCTGCGGGCGCTGGGCCATCGGGCAGTGCTGCTGGACCTGTTTCTGGGCCGGACGGAGCCTATTGACACTATAGACGACGTGTTCACCGCCGAGGATAACGACAGCGCCTTTGCCGTGGCGGAGAGCGCTCCGGACCTGGCGGCGGTGCGGGCCATGCGCCCCGGTCAGGGCCTGATCGGCCCAAACGTGGCGGACATATGCAGGGCGGCGGACATCGTATTTCTGGCCCTGCACGGCGAGGAAGGGGAAAACGGCAAGCTGCAGGCCTATTTGGACATAAACGGCGTGCGCTATACGGGCAGCGGCTATCTTGCCAGCGCCCTGGCGATGAACAAGAGCGTGTCCAAGAGTATGCTCCGGGCGGCGGGCGTGCCGGTACCGGACAGCGTGACCATACATAAGGGCGATAAGGCCCCGGAGCCAAAATATCCCTGCGTGGTGAAGCCCTGCTCCGGCGGCAGCAGCGTGGGCACCACCATCGTGCAAGATCCGAAGGATCTCGGCGCGGCGCTGGAGCTGGCGTTCCGGTACGAGGACAGCGTGCTGGTGGAGCAGTTTATCGCCGGTCGTGAGCTGACCGTGGGCGTGCTGGACGGAAAGGCAATGCCTGTGACCGAGATCATCCCCAAGTCGGGGTTTTACGACTACAAGAACAAGTACCAGCCCGGACTGACGGACGAACCGTGCCCCGCGGACCTGACGGCGGACCAGACAGCCGCCATCCAGCGTCTGGCGGAGAAGGTGTACGGCGTGCTGGGCCTGGAGGCTTACGGCCGGGTGGACTTCATCATGGGCCAGGACGGCGTGTTTTATTGTCTGGAGGCCAACACACTCCCCGGTATGACGCCTACCAGCCTGATACCCCGCATGGGTCGGGCCATGGGGTTGGACTATGAGCGGCTGTGTCAGGCGCTGGTGGACGCGTCGATGAAAAAATATGCGTGATACGATGAAGAATTTCACACCGGCGGTGGTGGCGTCCGTCACGGGCGGTGAGGTGCGAGGCAGTATCCCGGCGGGGGAGCTGGCATTCGTCACTACGGACAGCCGAACCATCCAGGCCGGGTGCCTGTTCGCGGCCATTCCGGGTGCCCGCGTGGACGGACACGATTTTATCTCCCAGGCGGCGGAAAAAGGCGCGGCGTGCGTGCTGTGTGAGCGGTTCGTGGACGCGAACGTGTGCCAGATAAAAGTGCCGGATACACAGGCGGCCCTGCGGACCCTGGCGGCATGGTACCGGGGACAGTTCCACATACCCGTGATCGGCGTGACCGGCTCCGTGGGCAAGACAACCGCCAAGGAGATGATCGCCGCGGTGCTGTCCGCCCGGTTCGATACGCTCAGGACCGAGAAGAATTTCAACAACGAGCTGGGCGTGCCCCTGACGTTGTTCCGGCTGCGGGAACATCACCAGGCGGCCGTGGTGGAGATGGGCATTTCCGGCTTCGGCGAGATGCGCAGGCTCACCCAAATGGTCCGGCCCGATCTGGGCGTGTACACCCTCATTGGCGACGCGCACCTGGAATTTCTGGGCGACAGGGCCGGTGTGCTCCGTGCCAAGGGCGAGATGGTGGAGGGCATGGGCCTCGACGGCGTCATCATCGCCAACGGGGACGACGGGCTGCTCCGGGAGCATGATTTTGGTCATCGGACCGTGCTGTTCGGCCTGGGTGAGCGCTGCGCCGTGCGGGCCGTGGACGTAGAGCCGGCGGGAGAAAGCGACATGGGCTGCGCCATCCTGGCGGGCCAACGGCGTATCAGTGTGACCATCCCCGCCTTTGGGGACCATATGGTCTACGCGGCCCTGATGGGCGCGGCCGTGGGGCTGGAGCTGGGCCTTACGGATGAGGAGATCGCCGCCGGTATCGCCGGTTATGAGACGGTGGGCAGCCGTGGCCGGGTGGTGCACGCGGGCCAGATCGTCATTCTGGACGACTGCTACAACGCCAACCCCACCAGTACCCGCAGCGCCATCGAGAGCTTGACCCGGCTGACCGGGCGGCATGTGGCGATCTTGGGGGACATGCGGGAGCTGGGGCCGGCGGGTCCTGCCCTGCACCGGGCCGTCGGCGCGTTCGCGGCGGAAAGGTGCGACGCGGTGGTGGCGTGCGGACTTGAGGCAAAAGAGATCGCCGTGGGCGCTGGGCCTGACACGCCCTGGTTCGCCAGGTTGGAGGAACTGATCGCAAGCCTGGACGCGCTGGTGCGGCCGGGTGACGCGGTGCTGGTCAAGGCCAGCAGGGCCATGGGCTTTGAGAAGATCGTAAACGCGTTGACGGAGAGATATCACTGACGGGAGGCACATCATGGCGAATATGCGCATGGACAAAAACCCCATGCCCGAGCAGGACCCCAGGGCGCGGCTGGGCAACTTTGACGAGGCGGCGCTGGGATATTCGGCGGAGGCGGCCATCGACGAGGCAAAGCGGTGTTTGAACTGCAAGGAGCCCCGGTGCGTGCAGGGCTGCCCCATGGCGGTGCCTATCCCGGCCTTTATCGCCAAGGTGGCGGAGGGGGACTTCAAGGGCGCTTATGACACGCTTTTCGCCGTGAGCAACCTGCCGGCCGTGTGCGGCCGGGTGTGCCCTCAGGAGAGCCTGTGCGAGGGCCGGTGCATCCGGGGCATCAAGGGCGAGCCGGTGGCCATCGGCCGCCTGGAACGGTTCACGGCCGACTGGCACATCCAAAACGGCGGGCCATCGCCCGACGACGTGTACGCCGAGCCCAACGGCCACCGGGTGGCGGTGATCGGCTCCGGGCCCGCGGGATTGACATGTGCGGGCGAGCTGGTCCGGCTGGGCTATGAGGTGACCGTGTACGAATCCATGGACAGGGCCGGAGGTCGGATGATGCTGGGTATCCCGGCGTTTCGTCTGCCGCGGTCCGTGGTGGAGATGGAGATCGTGCGGCTGGAAAACCTGGGGGTGGAGATCGTCACCGAGTCCACCGTGGGCAAGGCAGACAGCGTGGACGCGCTTTTTGAGCAGGGCTTTGAGGCGGTGTTCATCGGCTCCGGCGCGGGCATGCTATTAAAGCTGAACGTGCCCGGCGAGGACCTGCCGGGGGTGCTGTCGGCCAAGGACCTGCTGATGCGCTCGGAGGAGCTGGCAGTTGGGGCAATGGCGGGCAAGCACGTGGCCGTCGTGGGCGACGGGGATATGGCCGTGGACGCGGCCAGAACGGCGCTGCGCTTAGGGGCGGCGGACGCACGGGTGGCGTGTACAAAGCCTGTGGACGCGCTGCCCGCCCGCCGGGAAGAGGTCAGGCGCGCCCAGGACGAGGGCGTGGTATTCCTGCCTGAGACGAAGGTGACAGAGATGCTGGCCGGGGAGGACGGCCGTGTGCGGGCGCTGAAGCTGTCTGGCGCTGGGGCGAATGAGCTGGCGGCGGACACCGTTATCGTGGCCGTGGGCACAGGACCTGATCCGCTGCTGCTGCACACCACGCCGGGTCTGGGAGCCACGGAATCCGGCGGCATCGCCGCGGACCCGGTGAGCTGCGCCACCAGCCGGGTGGGCGTGTTCGCCGGGGGCGACGCGGTGACCGGCGTGGGCACGGTCATCGGCGCTATGACGGCGGGCCGCGCCGCGGCGGCCGGTATACACCGGTACATACAGGAAAATTCTCATCAGTAACAACTTGTTACCATTGGATAAAAACTGGCAGCGGAAGGTCCGCTGCCAATTTTTATTTATCAATATTCAGGATTTTTGGTTTTTCTTCCAAATGAGCCACAGTCCGCGGTGAATAAGGTCGCCGTCCAAATGAATATCTTTCCGGCGGCAGCAGGGGATTACGGCGGGGGCCCACACGCCGGTGGCCACCACCGTGGCCGGTCCGCCCAGCTCCTCTTCCATCCCGGCCAAAAGCCCGTCCAGCATGGCGGCGGCGCCGTAGATGATGCCGGAACGCATGCTCTCGTCGGTGTTTTTGCAGATGATATGGCTGGGGGCTTTGAGGACCACGTTGTGCAGCAGGGAGGCGCGGCTGGTGAGGGCGGCGGCGGAGGCCAGCACGCCCGGTGCGATAACGCCGCCGATGTACCGGCCCTGGCCGTCGGTGACGCCCAGGCCGATGGCGGTGTCCATATCCACGGTTATGACGGGCAGGGGATAGTCCACCTGGGCCGCCACGGCGGCCGCCACAAAGTCGCCCCCCAGTTCGGAGGGGTCGTCCAGGCGGATGTTCAGGCCTGTCTTTACGCCCGGTCCCACCACCATGGGGGCGATGCCGGTCAGAAGCTCCAGCCCCTGGCGCAGCACCAGCGTGAGCTCCGGCACCACAGACGCCAGAATACACCCGTCCAGCGCGGCGCAGTCCGCGCCCTGGCGGGTCAGAAGCAGCTGCATCAGCGCCGCGTACTCGTCCGCCGTGCGGGTCTTGACGGTGGCCATCTGGCAGGAAAAGCGCACGGCGCTGTCCTCTATGCCGGCCATGGTGATGCGGCTGTTGGACAGGTCAACGGTCAAAAGCATTTTCCATCACTTCCCGCCCATAGCTTATCATATCCGCCCGCCGCTGTCAAAGGTCGAAGCGGCCGCGCAGGGCCAGGGCGTACAGTCCCAGCCCCGCCGTCGCGGATAGGGCCAGCGCCCACAGGCTGCCGTCCGCGCCGGTGAAAGTGGCCACAAAACGTGCCAAAGCGCCGCTTATGATCGCCGCCAGCGCCGCGTATAGCACGCGCTGCAAGGGCAGACGCACGCCGGAGACCTTCCAAAGCCGCCACAGGCTCAGGGCGAAGTTGAATATTTCCGTGAAGCATATGACGAAGATATAGGCTCCCAGGCCCCAGCGGGGCAGCAGCAGCCAGACCAACAGCGCGGAAAGGCCAACGTCCGCGATGTTGACCGCCATGCAGAACATCATCTCGCCCAGGCCCTTCAGGCACCCGTCCGCCGCCATGTCCATGTACATGACCGGCACGATGCAGGCGAAGATGCGGATATATCGCCCAGCCTGAGGGGAGTCGTAAAGGGCAAGGCCCAGGCTGTCCCCCAGGGACAAGAAGAGGCTGGCGGTGATGGCGCTGAACAGCAGGCTCTTCCACAGTGCGTCCTCCGTCACCTGGCGGATACTATCGGTCTGGCCTCGCATTTGCCGCTCGGTGAGCTTGGGTACGATCAGCTCCGCCACGGCCATCATCAGGCAGGAGGGGAACAGTACCACAGGCAGGGCCATACCCTGTATCACCCCGTAACCGGCCAACGCCCGCTCCGCCGTGAGACCCGAGGAACGAAGGCCGCGGGGCACCAACAGATGCTGCAAGGTGGAAAGGCCGCTGCGGGCATAGGACGCCGCCGCCAGCGGCAGGGCGATGGTCAGAAGCCGCCGGGTCATGCCCGGTACAGGCGGGAGGGACTTATCCCGGACGATGCCGTGCTTTCGCCGGTCGATGGCGTAGGCCGCGCCAAGCGCCATAAGGCCGAACGCCTCGCCTATCAGCGCGCCGGCGGTGATGCCCGCCACGGCAAATTCCAGGTCAGCCGCCGGACCGACCAGCAGCACGCAGGCGGTCACGGCGATGGTGAGAAGCTGCTGGCACACGGACACGGTCACGCTCTTCCATACCCGGCCCACGGCGGTGAAGTACCCGTGCATGACCGAATCCAGGCCGGTCAGCGGCATGGTGAGGGCCAGGACGAACAGCGGCCGCACGGTCCGGGCGTCCTCCAGCCAGAGAAAGCCCAGGGGCTCCGCCGTGAGCATGAGGATGAGCCCGGCGGCTAAGCCGAAAAAGAGGCCGTACAGCATGGTCTCGCCCAGTGCCTGGGCCGCGCCGTTCGGCCTTTCCAGGCCCCGTTCCTCGCTCACGAGCCGCGTGACGGCGTAGCGGCTGCCCGACATGGCCACGGTCACGGCCAGGGCGTTCACGCTCATGACCAGTTGAAAAAGGCCGATGCCGGCCTCGCCGATGCGGCTCACCAGCCAGACCTGCCAGATCATGCCCACGAACCGCATGACAAGCCCGGAGGCGGTGAGCAGCGCCGTGTTGAAGGCCAGGGTCCTGTCTTGCAGCAAGCCGATCCCTCCCATGCCCTTGCGTAAAGCGCGCAAAATGGTTATAATCCACTATATGGGACAAATTCGGCGGATATGTTGAGGATGGCTATGGGCGCGATATCGGACAAGATGAAGGCGGCGCGGCTGCCATTCGCGGCGGCGGTGATCGTGGCGGGCGGCTCCGGGACCCGCTTCGGCGGCGATAAGCTGGCGGAGGACCTGGGCGGTATGCCCGTGCTGGCCCGGACGCTGCTGGCCTTTGAGGGCACGGAGGCGGTCAGGGCCATTGTGGTCGCCGCGAGGCCTGACAGCGTGGACGCGGTGCGTGATATGTGCCGCCAATACGGCATAGGTAAGCTCTCGGCAGTGGTTCCCGGCGGGCAGACACGGGCCCAGTCGTGCCTCGCGGGGGTGTTGGCCGTGCCGCCGGAGGCGGAGCTTATCGCCATTCATGACGGGGCCAGACCGCTTGTGACGGAACAGGTCATCATGGACGCGCTGTGGGCCGCTTACCGCCACACGGCGGCGGTGCCGGCCGTGCCGGTGCGGGACACGGTAAAGGTGGCGGATAAGGGCATGGTCACGGGCACGCCCGACCGGGCCCATTTATATGCGGCCCAGACGCCCCAGTGCTTCCAGGCCGACCTCATCCGCGGGGCGCTGCTGGACGCGGCGGAAAACGCACCGGAGGTCACCGATGACTGCGCGGCGGTGGAGCGCATCGGGGGCAGGATCGCCCTATCCAAGGGCAGCGAGGAAAATATCAAGATCACAACGCCGCTGGACCTGCGTCTGGCGCGGCTTATCTGGCAGGAGAGGGAGAGGCAATGAGGATCGGACACGGTTACGATGCCCACCGGCTGGCGGAAGGGCGGAAGCTCATATTGGGCGGGGTGGAGATACCCTTTGAAAAGGGGCTGTTGGGCCACTCGGACGCGGATGTGCTGCTGCACGCGCTGGCGGACGCCATATTGGGCGCGGCGGCCCTGGGGGACATCGGTAAGCTGTTCCCCGACAGTGACCCGGCCACGGAGGGCATCGACAGCCGCGTCATTTTGCGCGGGGCTGTCCGGGCGGTGCGTGAAGCTGGCTACCGCGTGGAAAACTGCGACGTGACCGTGATCGCCCAGCGGCCCAAGCTGGCGCCGTACATAGACAAAATGCGCGAGAATATTGCCGCGGACCTGGACGTGGACGTTTCCGCTGTGAGCGTGAAAGCCACGACGGAAGAACGCATGGGCTTCACCGGTTCCGGCGAGGGCGTCAGCGCCCATGCGGTGGCGCTGCTGGCCTGAGACGGACCAATCAGACCGCCTCCCGCATACAATGGCCTGTGACCATTGGCGGGAGGTTGTTTTATGCAAGTTTTACTGACATTCCGGAGCCTGACCTATGCCCAGCGGGCGTCCCGGGTGCTGGAGCGGGCGGGCGTGACGGGAACGGTCTCCCGCGTGCCCAAGGCGGCCGCCACAAGAGGCTGCGCCTACTGCGTGATCGTGGCGGCCCGGAACCGGGACTGGGCCGTACACCTGCTCACCGGCGCGGGGCTCGGGCCGGAGCGGACCATCCTGCGCCATCCGGACGGAACGCTGGAGGTGTCGGAATGATCTATCTGGACAGCGCCGCCACGTCGTTTTTGAAGCCGGCCTCGGTCCGATACGCGGTGTCGGAGGCCATGTGGACCATGTCAAGCCCCGGCCGGGGCGGGTACGAAAGCGCCATGCTGGCGGCGGATACGCTGCTGGACTGCCGGTTGGCGCTGGCGGACCTTTTCTGCGTGCGGGACCCGGCAAGGGTGGTGTTCACGTCCAGCGCCACCCATGGGCTGAACATCGCTATCCGGAGCCTGGTGGAGCCGGGGGATAAGGTGGTGATCTCCGGGTATGAGCACAACGCCGTGTGGCGGCCTCTGCACGGGCTGGGCGCGGATATACGGGTGGCGCGCTCGCCCCTGTTCCGACCTGAGGATATGGTGCGGACTTTCCGGGAGCTGCTGCCGGGGGCAAAGGCGGCGGTGTGCACCCAGGTGTCCAACGTGTTCGGGTATATCCTGCCGGTGGAGCGTATCGCGGAAATGTGCCGGGAGCAGGGGGTGCCTCTCATTGTGGACGCGTCCCAGAGTGCGGGCAGCGTGGGGCTGGACTTTGAGTCCCTGGGCTGCGCCTTCGCGGCTATGCCCGGACACAAGGGGCTGTTGGGCCCGCAGGGCACCGGCGTGTTGCTATGCCGGGACGAGGATGTGACGCCGCTGTTCTACGGCGGTACCGGGTCCCAGAGCCAGGAGGCGGTCATGCCGGAATTTCTGCCGGACCGGCTGGAGCCGGGGACCCACAACGTGCCGGGGGTGGCGGGGATGCTGGCGGGGGTAAAATGGCTGCAGCAGCGGACCTGCCACGCCGTGCTGGACCACGAGCGGGAGCTGCTGGGGGCATTTTGCGAGAGGCTTTCCGGTGCGGACGGGGTGTACCTTTTCCAGGCGGATGACCCGAAAAACCAGGCCGGCGTTGTGTCCGTCCGGCTGGACGGCATGGACTGCGAGGACGTGGCGGCCCGTCTGGCGGAGCGGGGGTTCGCCGTGCGGGCGGGGCTTCACTGCGCGCCCCTGGCCCATGAGACGGCGGGCACGCTCTCGTCCGGGACGGTCCGGTTCAGCTTTTCGCCCTTTAATACCGGACGGGAAGCGCTGACGGCGGCGGAGGCGTTGCTGGCGCTGGCGTAGGACACAGGGTTTTGCGCGTTTGGGAGAAATTGTATTGCCAACGGCGGGGTTTTGTAATATAATACAAAGTTGAATTAGCATGGATATACAGGAAAAACGATGACGATGGTGCCAGTTCTATGAGCGATTTTGTAAAAAGCGTGACCGACAATCTGCGGCTGATCCTGTCCATGAGTTTGTCCGATGTGCTGGACGTGCTGCTGGTGGCGGTGGCGATATACGCCGCCATATCCTTCATCCGGCGGACCAACTCTGTGCGGGTAGCCCAGGGGATACTGCTGCTGCTGGTGGCGCTGGCCCTGTCCAGCGCGCTGCGCCTGACGCTGACAAGCTTTATTCTGCGGCAGGTGTTCGAGATCGGCGTGCTGGCGGTGATCGTGCTGTTCCAGCCGGAGATACGACGCGCCCTGGAGCGCGTGGGGTCTTACCGGCTGTTTTCCCTGTTCGGACGGGACGTGGGCGGGGAGGCGCTGGTGCGGGTCATCCGCCAGACCGTCTACGCCTGCGAGGATATGTCCCAGAGCCGCACAGGCGCGCTCATCGTCTTTGAGCGCACGAACAGATTAAACGACGCGATGGCCTCCGGCACACAGATCGACGCGCTGGTGTCGGCGGAGCTTTTGAAGAATATCTTCTTCCACAACTCGCCGCTGCACGACGGCGCGGTGATCGTAAAGGAGGGGCGCGTGGCGGCGGCGGGCTGCATGCTGCCGCTGAGCGAAAACGCCAACCTGAGCCGGGACCTGGGCATGCGCCACAGGGCCGGCATCGGCATGAGCGAGCGGTCCGACGCGCTGGTGGTCATCGTGTCGGAAGAGACCGGCGCCATCAGCGTGGCGGAGGATGGGCTCTTGAAGCGGCATCTGACACGGGACACGTTTGAAGAACTGCTGCGCCAGGAGCTTTTGCCAA
Source organism: uncultured Oscillospiraceae bacterium (assembly GCA_947624395.1). GTDB lineage: Bacteria > Bacillota > Clostridia > Oscillospirales > Oscillospiraceae > CAJOIG01. Next base: position 2,588 of record CANQKA010000043.1, on the reverse strand, counting down.
GAGAGAAGGACGAAGGAAAAGGGCTGCTGGCCCGGCTGAAACGGACAAAGGGGAGCGGCGATGCGCGATAACGGCAGAGTAAATGTGATCGGCAGGATACTGGACAGCCGCGTGTTCTGGGTGATATTCAGCCTGTGTGCGGCCCTGATGCTGTGGATATACTATACGTCGAACTATGGGGCCACCAGGACCCAGACGTTTTATGGCGTGGAGGTGACATTCACCGGCCAGGAGGCTTTGCGGGACACGCTCAATCTGGTGGTGTCCGACCAGGAGACCGACACGGTGAACGTGACCCTGACGGGCACCCGGCGGGATATCTCCCAGATAACCAGCGCCGATCTGCGGGCGGTGGTGAACCTGTCCAACATCACCATGGCCGGATACAGGACCATGAGCTATACCATCTCCTATCCCACGACGGTGAACCAGGCCAGCATACGGGATACCAACAAGTCCCCGGCCACCATAGGCTTGCAGATCAGCAAGCTTTCCACCGTCACCTTCCCCGTGACCGGCTCCTTCGAGGGGACCACGGCAGACGGGTATATGGTGGACAGCGCCGAGATGACCTTTGACCCCGCCAACGTGACCTTCACCGGCCCGGAGGAGGAGTTGGAGCAGATCGACGCGGTGCGCGTGGTGGTGGGCCGGGACGCGGTCAGCTCGTCCTTCTCCGCCGAGGGGAACTATGTGCTGCTGGACGACGGCGGCAATGTGCTGGAATTTGAGGACGTGCAGGCGGACGCGGACACCGTGACCGTCACCGTGCCGGTGAGCACCATCAAGCAGGTAGCTCTGGACGTGGTGCTCCAAAGCGGCGGCGGCGCGTCGGCAGAGGAAAACGTGGTCAAGCATATCCAGCCCGAGACCATCACCGTGGCGGGCGATGCGGCCACGCTGGACGGCCTGAATACCATCGCGCTGGCCAACATAAATCTGGCGGACGCGCTGGAATTCCCGGAGACGGAGTACAACATCATGCTCCCCAACGGCGTGGAGTGCCTGTCCGGAGAGACGACGGCCAAGGTGAGCCTGGAATTGGTGGGCCTCGCCGCCGATACGTTCATCGTGACGAATCTGAGCTATATCAACGCCCCCGACGGCATGGACGCCAGCATCATCGATATGAACAAGGTGGTCACGGTCCGGGCCCCGTCCGATATCCTGTCCCGGATCACCGCAAACAACATACGGGTGGTGGCGGACCTGTCCGGTCTGGCCGGGTACGGGGCCGGACGGTACAGAGTGCCGACCACCGTGTACGTGGACGGGTTTGAAAACGCCGGCGCGGTGGGGTCCTATCCCGTGTATGTGCAGCTGGAGGAGGAAGAGGAATGACGCAAAACGGAGTGGTGACAAAGCTGCTGGACCAGGGCATGGCGGAGGTCGCCGTGGAGCGGGGGACCGCCTGCGGCCACTGCACCGGCTGCGGCGAGTGCGTGTACGGCAAGCGTATTCTGGTGGCGGCGAAAAACAAGATTTTCGCCAAACCCGGCGACAAAGTGACGCTGGAAACGGATACGGGCGTCATCGTCCAGGCGGCGGTTCTGGTCTATCTCATCCCGGTGGCGATGCTGTTTTTGGGCTATGCCATCGGTGCGCTGATGAAGCTTGGTCAGGGCCAGTGCATCGTGGTGAGCCTTGTCGCCTGCGCGGTGGGCGCGGCCATCGTGACCATCGTGGGCCGGCGGCACAAGAAGATCGACTACGAGATCACCGGCTATAGCCGCTGATGTACGGTTACGTCCGCCCGGTCAAGGGCGAGCTGAAGGTCGCTGAGTTCGAGCGATTTCAGGGCGTGTACTGCGGGCTGTGCCACGAGCTGGCCCGAAAATACGGCTTTTTCAGCCGGTTTCTCGTCAATTATGACTTCACGTTCCTGGCGATGCTCCTGGCCGGGGACGAGCCTGCCGCTATGTGCCCCCGCCGGTGTCCTGCCCACCCGGTTCGCAAAAGGGCGTGCCTGGAAAGCTGCGGGAGCCTGTCATTGGCGGCCGATATGACCGTGGTGCTGGGCTGGTGGAAGCTGGCGGACGGGGCAAAAGATGGCAAGTTTCCAGCTTCGGTCTGCTGCCGGCTGGCATGCTTGGCGCTGAAGAGGGCTTACGGTAAGGCGGCGGCGCGCCAGCGCGATTTTGAGGCGGCCGTGGAGGAAAACCTCGCAGCGCTGCAGGCGTTGGAGAGCGAAAAATGTGCCAATCTTGACGCGGCGGCGGACAAATTCGCCTCGATATTGCGCAGTATATCCGGCTGCGTGGCCGACCCGGCCCGACAGCGGGCCGCCGGGGAGCTTTTATATCATCTTGGCCGTATCATCTACATTCTTGACGCGGCGGACGATCTGGCGGAGGACATGGAAAAAGACCGCTACAATCCCCTGCGCTATCGGTTCCGGCCCGTGGATGGAAAGCTCTTGCCGGAGGACGAAAAGCTGTTGCGTACAAGCTTGCAGCACTCCCATAACGCCCTGGTCTCGGCCTACGCGCTGATGGGGGAGAACGCCTACGGGGGCATCTTATCCAATACGATCTATCTGGGCCTTCCGGCGGCGACGCAGGCGGTGTTCGCCGGGACCTGGAACGCTT
>CANQKA010000042.1 GCA_947624395.1 uncultured Oscillospiraceae bacterium | reverse complement strand
ACCTTCAAACTGGTGTCACGCACTTCACGGGCCTTCTCGCCGAATATGGCCCGCAGCAGCCGTTCCTCGGCGGTCAGATCGGTCTCGCCCTTGGGCGTGACCTTACCCACCAGAATATCGCCGGCGCGGACCTCGGAGCCAACGGTGATGATGCCCCGCTCGTCCAGGTATTTCAGCGCGTCGTCGCCCACGCCGGGGATATCTCTCGTAATTTCCTCGGGTCCCAGCTTGGTGTCCCGGCTGTCGCACTCATGCTCCTCCACGTGGATGGAAGTATACACGTCCTCCATGACCACCCGCTCGGAAAGCAGGATGGCGTCCTCGTAGTTATAGCCCTCCCAGGTCATGAAGCCCACGAGAATATTCTTGCCCAGGCTCAGCTCGCCGTCCTTGGTGGACGGGCCGTCGGCCAGCACGTCGCCTTTCATCACGTGCTCGCCCGCGCTGACGATGGGCCGCTGGTTAAAGGCAGTGGACTGGTTGGACCGGGCGAATTTAATAAGGGTATATTCCTTCACGCCCAGGTCGTTATATTTGACCTCGATGTGGTCCGCATCCACCCGCAGCACCGTGCCCTCGTCCTCGGCCAGCACGCACACGCCGGAGTCGATGGCGCACTTGTGCTCGATGCCGGTGGCCACGATAGGAGCCTCCGTGGTCAGCAGAGGCACGGCCTGCCGCTGCATGTTGGCGCCCATGAGGGCTCGGTTTGCGTCGTCGTTTTCCAGGAAGGGGATCATGGCCGTGGCGATGGACACCATCATCCGGGGGCTCACGTCCACATAGTCCACCTGCTCCGGCGGCACGGCGATGATCTCGTCGCGATGCCGGCAGGTGACCCGGTTGTGGATGAACTGGCCCTCGTCGTCCACTTCAGAGGCCTGGGCCACGAAGAACCGGTCCTCCACGTCGGCGGTGAGATAGTCCACGTCTTTCGTCACCAGACCCGTGGTCTTATCCACCTTCCGGTAGGGGGTCACCAGGAACCCGTACTCGTCCACACGGGCGAAGCTGGCCAGATAAGAGATCAGGCCGATGTTGGGTCCTTCCGGCGTCTCGATGGGGCACAGACGGCCGTAGTGGCTGTAGTGCACGTCGCGCACGTCGAAGTTGGCCCGCTCACGGCTCAGGCCGCCGGGACCCAGCGCGGACATACGCCGCTTGTGGGTCAGCTCCGCCAGGGGGTTGGTCTGGTCCATGAACTGGCTCAAAGGCGAGGAACCGAAGAATTCCTTAATGGCCGCGGACACGGGCCGGATATTGATGAGGCTCTGGGGCGTGATCACGTCCAGGTCCTGCAATGTCATCCGCTCGCGGATCACCCGCTCCATGCGGGCAAAGCCGATGCGGAACTGGTTTTGCAGCAGCTCGCCCACGCTGCGCACCCGCCGGTTGCCCAGGTGGTCGATGTCGTCGGCAGAACCCACCCCGTGGGCCAGACAGTTGAGATAGTTCACCGACGCGAACACGTCGTCGGCCACGATGTGCTTGGGGATGAGCACGTCGATGTTTTCTGTGATGGCGTCCTTCAACGCGGCCTCGTCGTCGCCGAACTGCTCCAACAGCTGGCGCAGGACCAGATACCGCACGTTCTCTTTTATACCCAGCTCCGCCGGGTCAAAATTCACGAACGCGCCCATGGGCACGGTGCCGTTGCCGAACACGCGTATCACGTTGCCGTGCTCGTCCTCCACCGTGGCCTCCAGCAGACCCCGCTTTTCCAGCTGCTCGGCCCGGTCGCGGGTGAGCTTCTCCCCCGCCTCGGCCACGATCTCGCCGGTCTGCAGGTCCGCCACCGGCGCGGCCAGCTTGCAGCCCACGATACGGCTCCACGTGGCCAGCTTCTTGTTGAGCTTATACCGGCCCACGTTGGAAAGCTCATACCGCCGCCTGTCGAAGAACAGCCCGTCCAGCATGGCCTCGCTGGTCTCCACCGTGGGGGGATCGCCGGGCCGCAGCTTCCTGTATATCTCCAGCAGGGACTCCTCCCGGCTGTGGCAGGTATCCCGCTCCAGGGTGTTCACCATGCGCGTATCCTTGCCGAACACGTCCAGCAGCTGCTCGTCGGTGACCACGCCTTCCTCCAGCACCGGCGCGCAGGTGAGCCAGGTGTGGGGCCGCTCCGGGTCATAAGCGCCCAATGCCCGCAGCAGCCAGGTCACCGGGATCTTCCGGTTCTTGTCGATGCGGACGTAGAAGATATCGTTGCCGTCTGTCTCATACTCCAGCCACGCGCCGTGATAGGGGATGGTGGTCGCGCCGTAGAGCGTGGTGCCGGCCTTGTCCTGGTGCGCGTCGAAATACACGCCGGGGGACCGGACGATCTGGGACACGATAACGCGCTCGGCGCCGTTTATGATAAACGTGCCGCTGTCGGTCATCAGGGGGAAGTCCCCCATGAAGATCTCCTGCTCCTTGATCTCCTCGGTCTCTTTATTGCGCAGCCGGACAGACACCCGCAGGGGCGCGGCGTAGTTGGCGTCCCTGCTCTTGCACTCCTGCACGGAATACTTGGGCTTGTCGTCCATTTTATAGTCCACGAACGACAGCTCCAGATTCCCGGAGTAGTCCGTGACCGTGGCCACATCCCGAAACACGTCCCGCAGACCCTCATCCAGGAACCACTTGTAAGACTTCTTCTGCACCTCCAGAAGATTGGGCATGTCCTGAACTTCTTCCACGCGGGCAAAGCTCTTGCGGAGGGTCTTGCCGTAGTAGACTTCCTTTGGCATGAAATTCGATCACTCCTTCGGTAAATGATACGCCGGGGTAAGTTGTTACAAATTTTGTCTTTCGTCTTGATTTTTTCTGGCAATGTGGTATGATAGCACCGATAGAGAGTGGGGTGTGACGCCCCTCTTTACGGCATAGCAAATTATTCTAGCATTTTCCATATACCTTTGTCAAGACAAATAACAAGATTTTTCGGCGGCGGGGTGTCTCGCCGCTTTTTTTCTGTGAGGGGGGAGCCGTCTTGGACTATCGGGCCACCATACTGCTGTACGCGGAGCTTGTGCTGGCGCTGTACCTTCTCTGGCGGGAGGGGCTGCTGCGCGAGCGGGCACCGCAGGCTGTGGCGCTGCTGCTGGTACCGCTGGCCTTCGTGCTGCGGTACTGCCTTTTGACCTATGAGACCCTGGACTACCAGGACTGGATACGGGTCTGGATACAGTCCCTGCGGGACAATGGGGCCTGGAAGGGCCTGGGGCAGGAGATATGGAGCTGCAACTACAACGTGCCGTACGTCTATTTCCTCTCCCTCATCTCCCTGAGCGGCATGCGGGACCTCTTACTGGTGAAGCTTCTGAGCATCTTCTTCGACGTGGTGATGGCCTGGGCCGTCATGCGCCTGGTGGGCGTGCTGACGCAAAGTCCCGTGAAGAAGCTGTCCGCCTTCGTGCTGACCCTTTGGCTGCCCTCCGTCGTCCTGAACGGCGCTCTCTGGGGCCAGTGCGACGTGATATACGGCGCGTTCGCGGTGCTGGCGGTGTATTTCGCCCTGGACGACCACCCGGCCCTGAGCGTTATCTCCATCGCCCTGAGCGTGTCCTTCAAGCTCCAGGGCGTGTTCCTGCTGCCGGTCTGGTTCCTGTTTTTGCTCAAAGGCAAGATCAAGTTCAAGCACATCTTCCTCTTCCCGCTGACCTATGTAATTTCCATCCTGCCGGCTGTTTTCGCCGGCCGGGGCTTCTGGGAGCTGCTGACGCTGTACCTGCGCAACACCGGCACCATCGGGGACGGGCTGAACTACAACTCCTCCTCGGTCTACGCCCTGCACGACTTCAGCGCCATGACCAACGCCGCCGGCGAGCGGGCGGGCATCATCATGACCGCCCTGTTTTGCGTGGGGCTGTTCGTGTGGTTCGCCCTGAGCTTTAAGAAGATGGACGACAAGGCCCTGTTCGGCGCCTGTGTGCTGTTCGCCATCGGGGTGCCCTTTTTCCTGCCCCACATGCACGACCGGTACTTCTTCATCGCGGACATGCTGACCCTGACCCTGGCCGTGGCCGAACCCTGGCTGGCGCCGGTGGCGGCGGGCGTCAGCTTCGGCTCCCTTCTGGGCTACCACGCCTACCTCAAAATGCGCTACCTCATGCCCATGCGCTACGGCGCCATCGCCATGCTGGCCAGTCTTCTGCTGACCCTGGCCTACACCGTTTATCATACTTACCGCAAGCCCCGGACATCCGCCGGAAAGGAAATCGCTTCATGAACGACCGCAGCCACGGCCACGCCGACGAAGAACTGCTCAGCCAGATCATGCCCAGGCTGGGCATGGAAGCGTCGGCCCCTACGGGACAGTATAAAAGGCGGGCGCGGGTAAAATATCTGCTGCCCCGCGTCGCCGCAGTCTGTGCGGCGGCGCTGTTTGTCGTTGTAGCGGTCGTGCTGCTGGCGCGCTCCAAAAAAGTCTCGGCGGACATGGAACCGCCCCGTCTGGACCACGACGAGCGCCAGGGCGAATATTGCTATCTCTACCTCACGGACGGGGACGGCTCCGGCCTGGACTGGGACACCCTGGCCGTCACCGACGCGGACAGCGGCGAACCTTACCCCGACGCGTCCCATGACAGCGCCCAGGGCTATGTCCGGGTAAAGCTCACCGGCGCGTCCGTGCGCGTCACCATCGAAGACCACAACGCCAACCCCCTTTCCCTGCGGCTGGACCCTGCTCCGGACGCCGATTGACAAACCGTTTCGGAGGGTCTATTATCGTGCCAGGCAGCTTTGACCAACAATATTTCGCCCTTCTTGCCAGCCGGATACGGGCGCAGGACGCGGACGCTTTCGCGGAGTTTTACGACGCCACCCACGCCATGCTCCGCCGCCGTATCCACGGCTTTCTGCGGGACCCTGACAGCGTGCAGGACGCCATGCAGGAGGTCTATATCGCCGTATACAAAAATATCGGCGCTTTAAAGCTGGACCGGCTGCTGGTACCCTGGACGCTGCAGATCGCCTACCACGTCTGCTGTGACTTTGCCCAGGCGGCCCGCGCCGACCAGGAGTATGCCTCCGAGCTGCCCGAGACCGCCGGCGGTCTGGCCGACGAGCCCTACCGCCTGGTCAAAGACCGGGACAGCTGGGAGCGGGTGCGCGCCAGTCTGGCGAAGCTGCCCTTTCAGCAGCGGCAGGCTTTTTTGCTGCGCTACGAAAACGGCCTGAAGCTGGACGAGGTCGCCGCGTTCATGGGCGTGAGCCTTGCCACCGCCAAGCGGTATATCGCCGCCGCCCGCGGCACGCTGCAAAAAGACCTGTCCTACCTGAGACCCTGACCGTGAGGAGCCCCGATAGCTATGCCCATCCCGAAACCCATCCGATGTATTGCCCTGGCGCTGCTGCTGGCGCTGGCCCTGGGCCATCCGGCCCTGGCCGACGATATCCGGCCCAGCGACCCGGCGGTGTACGTCCCGGAAGCGTCCGGCGAGCTTGTCCTGGGCAAGGACCCCCTGCTGGTGGACGCGTCCAACGCCTCCCAGGGCTACGTAATGGCCCAATATACCGGCACCGCCGCCAAGGCCGTGGTCATGCTCACCGGCCCGGACGCGGTGGCCTACAAATACTTTCTGCCCCCCTCGGACAACTTCGTGCCCCTGCCTCTGACCGCCGGCAGCGGCGAATACGCCGTGGACGGATACGAAAACGTGCAGGGCAGCACCTACGCCACCCTCTTTAAAGACGACCTGGACGTTGCCCTGGAAAGCGACTTTCTGCCCTACCTCTACCCCAACCAATATGTAATGTTTGACCCGGACACCAGGGCCGTGGCTCTGGCGGCCGAGATGGCCTCCGGCGCGGACAGCGATCTGGCCGCCGTGGAGCGCATCTACCGCTATGTGATAGACAACGTGACCTACGACAGCGAAAAAGCCGCCACCGTCACCGGCGGCTATCTTCCCACGGTGGACGACACCCTGGACACCTGCACGGGCATCTGCTTTGACTACGCGGCCCTGACCACCGCCATGCTCCGCAGTCAGGCCATCCCCACCAGATTGGAGATAGGCTACGCCGGCAGCATCTACCACAGTTGGATCAGCGTCTATGTGAACGACGTGGGCTGGATCGATAAGCTCATCGAGTTTTCCGGCGACGGCTGGACCCGCATGGACCCCACCTTTGCCTCCAACGGCAACAGCAGCGAGGCCATTTTGAAGTACATCGGCGACGGGTCCAACTACGCCCTGCAATACCTGCACTGACCGAAAGGAGACCATTCATGAAGCCACTGACCAACGCGGAGCTGGCCTCCTTCTGCGCCCAGCTTTCCATGATCCTCCGCTCGGGCATATCCGCCCTGGAGGGTCTGCACATCATGGGCGAGGACCTGCCCGACGGCGACGGCAAAAAGCTCCTGGACGCCATGCTGGCGTGCATGGAATCCGGCGGCAGCTTTTCCGAGGCCGTGGAAGCGGTCAAGTGCTTCCCGGACTATATGCGCAGTATGGTCCGTCTTGGGGACCAGTCCGGCCGCCTGGACGACGTGATGGACTCCCTGGCGGCCTATTACCGCCGGGAGGACGAGCTGGCCCGGAGCATCAAGAGCGCCGTGACCTACCCCCTTGTCATGCTGGGCATGATGGTCCTGGTCATGCTGGTGCTGATCATCAAGGTCCTGCCCGTATTCGACCAGGTATTCCAGCAGCTTGGCGCGGGCCTGACCGGCGTGTCCGGCGCGGTGCTGCGCATGGGCCAGTCCCTGAGCCGGTACAGCGTTGTATTCATCGCCGTGGCGCTGCTCCTTGCGGCCATTTGCGGCTATTTCCTCGGCACGCGCCAGGGCCGGTCCCGTCTGCGCCGTTTTGCCACGGGCTTTGCCGGCACCCGGAAGCTTGCCGAGAAGATCGCCTGCGCCCGTTTTGCCAGCGGCATGCACCTGGCCCTTTCCAGCGGCCTGAACATCGACGACGCCCTGGACACCGTATCCCGCCTGGTGGAGCACCCGGTGGTGGGCGAAAAGGTCAACGCCATCCGCCATGCAGTAGCCGAGGGCGGCAGCTTATCTGACGCCATCGTCGAGACTGGCCTTTTCACCGGCGTGTACGCCCGTATGATCAACATCGGCGTGAAGACCGGCGCCACCGACGAGGTCCTGCGCCAGATCGCCCGGCAGTACGACACGGAGATCAGCGAGGGCATGGCCGGCGCCATCGCCAAGCTGGAGCCCACCCTGGTGGCGATCCTTTCCGTGGCGGTGGGCATGATCTTACTGAGCGTGATGCTGCCCCTGATGGGCGTTATGTCCAACATCGGCTGACGGAGGCGGGCCCATGAACCGATTTGAAAAGACCGGCCCGCGCCGCTTTCCCTTTGGCCGGGTGTTACCGGCGGCATTTTTCCTGGCCGTGCTGGCCCTTTTCCTGCTGGGGCTGGACGACCTGAGCGGCGTCACCGCCCGCCAGGAGGCGGAGGGCCTTAAAAACTCCATCCTGCAAAGCGCCGTGCACTGCTACGCCCTGGAGGGCTTTTACCCGGACAGTCTGGACTACCTGCAGGACCACTACGGCCTTTCCTACGACCGGGACAAATATGTGGTCAGCTATGAGGCGATAGGCTCCAACCTGATGCCGGACGTGTCCGTCATCCCCTTGCACGGAGGCGCGTCCCATGGATAAGAACACCCGGACCCACACCGCCGACCTGCTTTTCACCATCGGCCTGTTCTGCGTGTTTGCCGCCGCCGCCTTCATTCTGGTCACCATCGGCGTGCAGGCGTACCGGAACACCACCCGGCACATGCAGGACACCTTCTCCACCCGCACCGCCCTGTCCTACGTGGCGGAAAAGCTGCGTCAGCACGACGTATCCGGCGGCGCGGCGCTGGGCCGGATAGAGGACTGCCCTGCCCTGGTGCTCTACGACCAGCTGGGCAACGATGCCTACTGTACCTACATCTATTCCGACGGCGAGGCCCTGTACGAGCTGACCGTCCGGGCGGGTACCGACGTGACCGCCTCCATGGGCAGCCGGATCATGCAGGTCCGGGACTTCACCGTGGCCGACGCCGGCAGCGGCTTTTACGAGTTTTCCGCCTCGGACAGCGACGGGCACACGGTCCGCTACCTGGCCCACCAGCGCTCTCTGGGCTGACAAAACGCGTACCGCGGGAAAGGAGGCGCCGCCCTGGACAGGCATAACAACACCCGCTCGAGCCTTTTTCTCATCGAGCTCATCATCGCCATCTTGTTTTTCTCTCTGGGCAGCGCCGTGTGCGTGCAGGCCTTCGCCAAAGCCCACACCCTCACCACCCGGGCTCAGGACCTGAGCTTCGCCTCAAGCGCCGTGTCCGGCGCGGCCAACGTGATAAAATACACGGACGGCTCCCCGGACCAGGTGCAAGCGTACTTCCCCCAGGCCGTGGCCGACGGGGAGAATATCGCCGTGTTCTATGACGGGGACTTTGCCCCCTGTGGCAAGACCGACGCGGCTTACGCCATGCGCATCCACACCGCCGCCGACGGCCTTGTGCGCACCGCCAATATCCGCATGGACGGCCCGGACGGCGAGACCATCTACGCCCTGGACCTGCGCTGGCCCTTGACAGGGGAGGTGTCCCATGGATAGCCGCCGCCCCCGCCGGCCCGTGGTCAGCACCGGCGTTGTCTCCATCGTGCTCATCTTCGTGATGCTGTCCCTGCTGACTTTCGCGGTGCTGAGCCTTGTCAGCGCCCAGGCCGACCTGCGCCTGAGCGAGAAGAGCGCCCAGCGCACCACGGACTATTACGCGGCGGAAAACGCCGCCAACGCCATCCTGACGGACCTTCTCACCGCCGGCGATTTGGAGACTGTGGCCGCTGCGGCGGGCGTCACCCTGACGGAGGATGGCCGCGCCAGTTACCGGGTCCCGCTTGGGGAGGACCAAGTGCTGGCCGTGGAGGTCACCCTCCCCGCGGACGGCCGGAGCTTCACCGTGGACCGCTGGCAGGCCCTGTCCGATTACGATTGGGACGCCGACAAACCCTTGAATTTGCTGGGCACAGGCGGTCTGCCCGTGCTGGATGGACTGGAGGAATGACCATGACCCTATTGGATTTTCTCACCGAGACAACGAAAAAAGGCGCCAGCGACCTCTTTCTCGTGGCGGGCCGTCCCCTTTCCTACAAGCTGGGCGGCAAGCTTCTGGACTATGGCGGCGATCGGGTCATGCCCGACGATACGGACGCGCTGGTGCGCCAGATCTACGAGCTGGCCGGCCGGGACATCAGCCGTCTGCGCCAGACCGGGGACGATGACTTCTCCTTCGCCATTCAGGGCCTTTCCCGCTACCGGGTGAGCACCTACACCCAGCGCGGCTCTCTGGCGGCGGTGATACGTGTCATCACCTTCGCTCTGCCCGACCCGGATGCCCTGGGCATTCCCCAGCAGGTGGTGGGCCTGAGCGAGCTCAAAAAGGGCCTGGTGCTGGTCACCGGCCCCGCCGGCAGCGGCAAATCCACCACCCTGGCCTGTATCATCGACCGCATCAACCGCACCAAGGAAAAGCACATCATCACCCTGGAGGACCCCCTGGAATACCTGCACCGGCACCAGAAAAGCATCATCAGCCAGCGGGAGGTCAGCTCCGACACCGCCAGCTACACCGTTGCCCTCCGGGCCGCTCTGCGGCAGAGCCCGGACGTGATACTGCTTGGGGAAATGCGGGACTATGAGACCATCTCCATCGCCATGACCGCCGCCGAGACGGGGCATCTGGTTCTTTCCACCCTGCACACCCTGGGCGCGGCCAACACCATCGACCGGATCATCGACGTGTTCCCCTCCGGCCAGCAGCGGCAGATCGCCGTGCAGCTGGCGAGCGTGCTGCAAGCCGTGGTGAGCCAGCAGCTCATCCCCGCCGCCGACGGGGGCGTGACCGCCGCCTTTGAGCTGATGACCGCCACCACCGCCGTGCGCAACATGATACGGGAGAACAAAATACACCAGATCGACGGGCTGATCTATTCCTCCGCTACGGACGGCATGTTCTCCATGGACGCCAGCCTTCTCAAGCTGTGCAAATCGGGCAAAATATCCCGTGACGAGGCCCTGGCCCACAGCACCAACCCGGACATGCTGGCCCGCAAACTCTGAAAACCGATATAACGCACCCGGCGGCGGGACCATCGTCCCGCCGCCGGGTATTTGTTTGTCTGATTTTATCCCCGGACCATGCCGCGTCGGTATTCCGCGTTGATCTCGGCGATCTCCTTTATGCCGTCGATATAGGGCTGATACATCTCATCGACCCGGCCGCCGCCCAAATTGTCGCAGCCGTTGCAGCCCTCGCACGCGCTGCCGCAGGCGGCCAGCGCCCTGGCGACGATACGCTCCCGCTCTTCCCGGGTAGTATCCTTTATCAGAATGGACACGTGGCAACCCCCTCCTTTTAGGCTATTATACGCCGGTCCTGCCAAATTACAAGCCCCATTCACACGCCCACCAGCCGGAAGGCCAGCCAGGCTATCCCGGCGGCCACGGCCCCCAGGCCCGCGTACAGCGTGGCGGGCAGGCGGGCGTACCACCGGCGCGGCGGCGTTGTTTTGCGCAGATAGGCGTTGGCCGCCTGACGGGCCTGGCGGAGGACCTTGTCGGCGCTGTCCTCCCGGCGGAACAGATCCTCCCGGATGATGAAGATGGCCTCTTCAAATATCTGCGGGTCGGGCGAGCGCACGACGACCACCCGCCGGTTCGTCCCTCTCACCATCGCCGGTCCCTCCCCCGTTTCCCTTTGCTTGCAGTGTAACCGGCCTCTGCCAAACTTATGCAGCCTTGTGAGACGGACCCGGCTCATTGCCGCTGCTCCACCCGGATGGCCAGGGCGGTCATATCGTCGGCGTTGCCGAAGCGCACCACCGCCGCCCGCAGGGCCGATTTTGCCAGGGCCTTTGTCTCCACGCCGTCGCTTCCGGCCAGAATATCCCGCAGCCACTGGTCGTTCTTCTCCGCGAGCACCCCGTCGGAGGCGATGAGGGCCACGTTCCCCGGCCGCAGGCGCATACGCACCATGTCCGGCGCGGACCCCTCCCCCGCCAGCATTCCGGCGGCCAGGGACGTGCACTTCACCCGCCGGATGGCCCGGCCCGTCTTGATGTAGCTGGGCGCGGCGCCGTACTTATAAAACCGGGTATCCCCGGTGAACAGGTCGATGCAGCACAGGTCTACGGTGGCGTAGCCCCAGTCCTCCCCGTTTTTGAGCATGGCGGCGCTGTTTAATAGCCGCATGGCGCACCCCGGCTCCATCCCGGCCTTTAATAATTCCTCCAATATCTCCACCGCAGCCACGCTCTCCCTTGCCGCGTCCTCGCCGGTGCCCATGCCGTCGGACAATATGACGCACAGCAGCCCCCCGTCTGTCTTGAAATAGGTCCCCCTGTCCCCGGACACGCTCTCGCCCTCCTTTTTCATGGACGCGATGCCCACGGACACGGCCAGCGGCTCCGCCTGACGCAGCGCCATCCGCCCCGGTTCCTTGCCGCCCACCCGGCAGATACGCACGCCCACGGCCTCGCTGAGCCGTTCCAGATAGTCCGGCTCGTCCTCCAGCGCCTCCACGCCGGCCCCTTCCAGCACCGCGTGCAGACGGCCCCGGCCGTCCCGGAACACGGAGCACACCCCGTCCAGCTCCCGGCTCCTGAGATACCGGCTTAGCCGCCGCTCGGCCGCGCCGTCCGGCCCCGCCGTGCCGGACATGTCCTTGGCGGCCCGCTCCATGACCTCGGCCATATCCATGAATTGGCCGTAGGCCGCCGCACGGCCCTCCTTCAGCCTTGCCCGGTATTGCCGCCGGTACCGCACGCCCCGCAGCTCCCCGTTGACCGCCCCGGCGAAGGCCTCCGCCCTGGAACAGCGCTGGCGGAACGCCGCCGGCAAGTCCGCCGCCGTAACGCCGCTCTTGCCCGCGATGCTGTCCAGCATGGGCGAGAGCAGCCGCGCCGTCTCGGACCCGTCCTTTTTCCAGCACTGCTCCTTGCCCGAACATGTCCTGCACACCGTGTCCGCCGCCCGGTCCAGCACCGCCCCGGACTCGCCCCTTGGCGACCGGTCCGGCTCCGGCCTGGACGCGCACTCGTAAAGCCTGCGGAACCCCTGGCTCAAATGCTCCAGCCGCTGTGCCTGGTAAAGCCGGAAAGCCGTCTCTCCCTGGCCCTTGCCCGACTGCAGCAGCGACCCCACCGGCGTCAGCGCGCTCTGGGGCAGCAGCATGAACAGCACCGACGCCACAAAGCACTCGTACAGCGCCTCCACGTGTGGCTGCTCGCCCCACGCCAGCAGCACCGCCACCGCGTTTGCCGCGCAAAAGCTCACGGCGAACGTGAGCCGCCCGTACCGGTATAACCCCCCGGCGACCAGCCCCGCCAGCGGGTACGCCGCCCCGCAGAAGATCGCCGTCCGGCCGGCCATATCCATGGCCAGCCCCATGGCGCACCCGGCCGCGCACCCGGGCAGCATCCCGCCGCAAAACCCCGCCGTCATCACCGCCATCATACATGCCGTCCGACCCACGCTGAACGTGTTGAATATCTTGATGCCCGCCAGGCCCATCAGCGCGCACCCGGCCAGTATGGCCACGCTTATGCTCCGGCGCAGCTCCGCCGCCTCGGTACACGCGTCCTCCTTATCCAGCACCAGCGAGAAGAAATAGGCGCACCCGCCGGACAGCACCACCTCCAAAAAAAGCCGCACCTGCGCGGGCAGACCGCCCACCGTGCCCAGGCCGTACAGCGCCCCGGTGAGCGCCGACGCGCACGCCGCCACCACGGGCATGAACCACCGCTGCCGCCGCAGCGTCAGGCTCTGGGTGAGATAGCCCAGGGTGAACACCACAAAGGCCGCCGCGATATACCGTATGCCGGGGAACACGCCCCCGGATATCACATACCCCACGCCCGTGCCCAGCAGGGTGAGAAAACCCCGCATATCCGACCCGGCCGCGGCCACGCCCGCGATGCCGAAGGGCCCCGCGCCGCCGAACAGCCGCCCCGCGCCCAGGCTCAGTCCCAGCAGGAAATGTCCCGCCTGCGCGAGCCCCTCCCGCAGCGCCGGACGCTGCCGGAACATATCCGTCCATGCCGCGCCCCATCCCATCTGCCTCGTCCGTACCGCCATGATCGCGCCTCCGTGTGTTGTGTTGACATAATTATAGCCGCCGGCCGGCATCGTTTCCCGTCGTAACCTGTAGCGCGGTGAAAATAACCTGCCAAATGCTGGCAGAACAGCAAAAACCCCTGCCCGCTCGTAAAGAGCAGACAGGGGTGTGTATTTTCCGACGCTTTACAGCTCGTTGTACTCTATATCTTCCTCCCGGACGACCTTCAGCTCCTTCCGGTTCATCATGTCGTAAATGGCCGGGACCACGAACAGCGTCATAATAGTGGCATACAGCAGTCCGCCGATGCACACCACCGCCACGGGCTGCATGATGGAAGTGCCCACGTTCTTGCCCAGGGCCATGACGATCAGGCCCAGTATCGTGGTCAGGCTGGTCATGAAGATAGGCCGCATACGGGTCACGCCCGCCTCCACCAGCGCCTGACGCCGCTCCATGCCGCTGGCTCGGAGCTGGTTAACATAATCCACCAGCACGATGCCGTTGTTCACGATGATGCCCACCAGCATCACGAACCCTATCAGGGACACGATGCTGATGTCCATATGGAACAGCAGCAGCGCCGCGAACCCGCCTGTAAACGCCAGGGGTATGGTGAACATGACGATGAAGGGGCTTTTCAGGCTCTGGAACTGGGCCACCATGATGAAGTACACCAGCACGATGCCGATGGCCAGCATGAGCATCAGGTCCTCCACGGCCTCCATGATGGTCTCGTTCTCGCCGGTGAACTCATAGGAAACGCCCTCGGGCAGCTCCACATCCTGCAGCGCCTCCTGCACCGCGCTGGTGACCCGGGTGATATTATACCCCGGCTCCAGCGAGGCCGTCAGCCCCAAATACCGCCGCTGGTCTATCCGGTGGATGGTGGCGAGGCTCAATGTGGTCTCCACCGTCGCCACATCTTCCAGCCGGAAAGAGTTGGTATTGCCCTCGGCGTCCGTGGTCGTGAACTCATATTGGCGCAGCTCGTCCAGGCTCATGCCCGCGCCGGCCTCCACGATCACGTCCGCGTTGACCGTGCCCATATCCATGTCCATCGCCGTTGTCGATGTGGTCAAAGCCGTCGCCAGGTCCATGTAGAGCTGGGCCACGGTATAGCCCTTAGCCATAGCGGCGTTTCTGTCCACGGTCACGTGGTAGGCGTTCTGGGCGTCTTCCAGGCCGTTGTCCACCTCGGCCACGCCCTCCACGCCGGCCACCACGCCGGCGATGGTCTTGGCGGCGGACTGCAGGCCGGTCATGTCCTCGCCGTAGAGATTGATGGCAACGCCGCTGCCGGTGAGCATGCTCATGTCCATCATCGCCGAATCGTACCGGACCTCACAGCCCATATCGGCGCATTTGTCCACGATCCACTGTCCCGCTTCCGCGCCGGAGTCGCCCTCGGGCAGACCCACGTACACGGTCACGTCGTACTGTCCGGCGCTGCCGCCGCCCATCATGCCGGTGATGGAGCCGTTGCCCATCATCGCGCCCACATACTGGGCGTTGGGCAGCTCCGCGATCTTCTCCAACGCCTCATCTGCCAGCGCCACGGCCTCGTCCCGTGTGGCGTCCTCCGGCATGGACAGGGTGACGTTGACCGTATTCATGTCGATCTCCGGCATGAAGCTGAAGCCCTTTTGCAGCGCCATCCAACCGGTGGCCCCCAACAGAGCTATGGCCAGCAGCAGCGTCACCCACTTATGCCGCAGGTTCCACATGGCGATCTTCCGGTATCCCCGGTAGAAAGCCCCCTCGCCCCGCTGGTTCTCGCCGTATTTTTTCCGTTTCGTATCCCGGAGCATGCCCCTTGCCATCGCGGGGACAAGCGTCAGCGCGATGATAAGGCTTGCCAGCAGCGCGTATGTCATGGTCAGGGCCAGGTCGGTGAACAGCTGCCTCGTGATGCCCTCCACGAACACGATGGGCAAAAACACGCACACCGTGGTCAGGGTTGAGGACGTGATGGCCCCGGCCACCTGCCGTGCGCCGGCCACCGCCGCCTGCACCGCCGTGGCCCCCTTGGACCTGAGTCTGTAGATATTCTCGATGACCACGATGGAGTTGTCCACCAGCATACCCACCGCCACGGCCAGACCGGACAGGGATATCATGTTCAAGGTCACGCCGGAAAAATACATCAGCACGAACGCGAATATGACGCTCACCGGGATGGACACCATGGTGATCACCGTGGGCCGCAGGTCCCGCAGGAACAGGAACAGGATGATGATGGCGAACAGCGCGCCCGTGAGCATGCTGGAAATGATGGAGTTGATGATGAGGTAGATATAGTCGCCCTGGTCCATCAGGGACACGAATTCCAGCCCGGGGTACTCCTCTTCCAGCTCATCGAACCGGGCCTTTAAATTATCGCTGACCTCGGCGGTGGCGGCGTTGGACTGCTTGTCGAAGGTGAGCATAACGCCGTCCGAGCCGTTGAGCTTGGCGTACACGGACCCGGCGTTGTCCGTGATGAACACGTCCGCCACGTCCTGCAAATACACCGGGCCGATGGCGTCCTCGCCGGTGTCGAACAGCACCAGTTGCTTCAGCTCGTCCTCCTCCGTCAGCTGGTCGCCCACGGAGACCATGTAGCTGATGCCGTCCTGCTGGATATACCCGGCGGGCATGGAGAAGTTCTGGGCCTGCAAGATCTGGCTGACGGTCTGCATGGTGATCTGGCCGGAAATATCCGCCTTTTCCAGCGCGTCTGCCCTCTGGTCCTCCAGCTGGTCCAGACCGGACTGCACCTGGTCCAGACCGGCCTGCAGGTTGGCGGAGTTTATAGTGATCTGGGCCGCCGAATCGGCCAGCTGCAACAGCCCCGCGGACTGGCTGCTGGACAGGGCCCCCATGGCCTGGCTGAGCTGGATAGCGCCGCTGTCCAGGTCCGAAAGGGTGCTGTTCAGCTGGGCGATGCCCGCGTCCACCTGCTGCTTGTTGGCCTGCAGCTCCGCTATCTTGGCCGGCAGCCCCGCCCTGTCGATGCCCTGGGCCGCCAGCTGCGCGTCCAGGCTGGCGACGCTGCTCTGGGCCGTGGCAAGCTGGGCCGCAAGGGCCTCCCGCTGGGCCGCGGCGGCAGCCTCCTGAGGCTCCAGCGTGGCGATCTGCCCGTCCAGGGCGGCCAAGGCCCCCTGAGCCGTAGCCAGCTGGGCCTGCAGTTCGGCAAGCTGGGCGGCCGCCTCCGGCCCCACCTCGGGCGCCGCATTCGGGTCCGCGTTCGGGTCCTGATCCTGCGCGCCGGACAGGAGCGCGATCTGCTGCTCCAAGGCCGTTATCTGCCCCTGCAGCGCCTCCCGCTGGGTCCGCGCCTGGGCCAAGCCGTCGGTGAGCTGGTCGATCTGGGTGATGCCGTCGTTCAGCTGGGCGATGGCCCCGTCCAGCTGGGCATAGCCGCTCTGGGCCTGTTGCAGCTGGCTTATGGCGCTTGTCAGGGTAGTCTGGGTCTGCTGCAAGGCGGTGAGCTGCTGCTGTATCTGCTCCCGGCCCTTGATGAGCTCCATCTGTTGGGTGCTGAGCTGGGCCTGGGCGGAGCTGGCGGAGCCCACCAGGGCGTCCTTGCCGCTGTCGATCTGCTCCTGGGCGTCATCCAGTTCGGCCTTGGCGTCCTCCAGGTCCTTTTTCGTGTTCTCCAGGTCCTTTTTGGCGTCGTCCAGACGGTTTTCCACCGTCTGGGCCATACGGGCGTTCACCTCGTCGATCTTCTCCTGGCTGATGACCACGTGCACCTGGCGGTAGATGGACCCGCTGGTGCTGACGCTGGCGACCCCCGCCACGCCCTCCAGCTTGGGCACGATGGTCTCGTCCAGAAAGTCGGACAGCTCCGTGATGTCCATGTCCTCCCTGGACACGGCCGCGATGGCGACGGGCAGCACGGACGGGTTGATTTTCAGCACGTATGGCGTGCCCACGGCCTCGTCCCACGTGCCCTGCAGGGCGCTGATCTGCTGCTGGATGTCCACGCCCACGGTGTCCATGTTCACCGATTCCTCAAATTCCAGCACCAGCAGGGAATAGTTCTCCTGGGACGTGCTCGTCAGCTCCTTGATGTGTTCCAGGGTAGCCATGGACTGCTCCATGGGCCGGGTGATCTCCGCCTCCACGATCTCCGGGCTCTGCCCCGGATAGGTGGTCATGATCATCACATAGGGGAAGTCCATGTTTGGCAGCAGGTCCGGCGTCATGCGTGTAAAGGCGACCACGCCCAGTATAATGACCGCCAGCACGGCCACAAAGATGGTCAGGGGTTTTTTTACGCTGAATTTGGACATGGCGCTTACCTCAATGCTTGAAAATATATATTTAGTATGCAATCATTATAAAAAACCGCTGAAATCATATCATAGAAGCGGCGGGCGGGCAACAGCCGACGCCGAACTTTCACAATTTGTTTATAATTCCGGCAAGCCCTGCCAGCGCCCCGGCGCACACGGTTTGTCTTTACACCTTTCGGCGAATATGGTAAGATAATGGTGTATACTCACGAGGAAAGGACGATCATCATGGCAAAGAAAACGACGGAGCCCGACAACGGGCAGTCCGCGAAAAAAACCGGCATCGTGACCAACCCCATCCGCAA
>CANQKA010000041.1 GCA_947624395.1 uncultured Oscillospiraceae bacterium | reverse complement strand
CCCCGCGTCCATCTCGCACACGGTGTCGCACAGCTCGTCGATGTCCATCTGGTTGTGGGAGGCCAAAATTATCGTCTTGCCCTGCTCCCGCAGGCCCTTGATGACTTCCCGCATGTCCGAAACGCCGTTTTTGTCCAGGCCGTTAAAGGGCTCGTCCAGGATGAGGATAGAGGGGTTTTCCATGATGGCCTGGGCGATGCCAAGCCGCTGGCGCATGCCCAATGAGTATTTGCCCACGGGCTTTTTGCTGTCCGGATCAAGGCCCACCCGGCGTATCGTCTCCCGGATGCCCTCTCTGTCCACCCGGCGGCGTAAAGATGCCAGCAGCTCCAGGTTCTTTATCCCCGTGAGGTTCGGTAGAAACCCCGGCGTCTCGATGATGATGCCGGTGTCGTCGGGAAAGTCCATGTCCCGGCCCACCTGCTTGCCCCGGACCAGAATTTTGCCCTTTGTGGGCGGGAGAAAGCCGCAGATGCACTTCATCAGCACCGTCTTGCCGGAGCCGTTGTTGCCCACGATGCCGTGGACCCGGCCCTCCTCAAAGTCCCGGCTCACGTCCCGCAGGACCGTGGTGTCCCCAAACGTCTTGGACACGTTCTGCACGCTGATGGCGGCACTTCCCGGCATGGTTCACCCCTCCGTTCCTGTGAAGACGAAATTATACTTGCGAATGGCGACGAGGGCCAGGATATACCCCAGCAGCATCAAACCGCCGAAGATGGCGAAGGATTGCCACAGCCTTGGCAGCAGGTCGTAGCCGAAGTTGTGCATGTGGTAAGTGGCCTGATTGAGCGGCGACAGCCACCCCACCGCCACGTTGGCCTTATAGAACATCTCGTCCGGCAGCTGGAACACCGTCTTTATCGTCTCCGGCTTTAGTAAGAGACCGAACACGCTGAAGGCAAAGCCGCTGACGATGCCCGCCGCGCCGCCGCGGGCCAGGTTGCACACCAGCATGATGAACACCATCACCACCGAGTAGCACAGCATCAGGCCGAAGATGGTGACCATGCACCGGTAGGGAAAGCTCATCTCCAACGTCTTCACCAGCGCCGGGAGAGCGATCTCCTTGCCTGCGCCGGAGTAGCCCAAAATGGCCGCCGTCTCGCTCCACACGTCGCCCACGTAGGATTGGCGCATGCTGACCGCCACGGTGGAAGCCAGCACGAACAGCAGAAACAGCGCCGTCGCCAGCATGGTATAGACCAGCTGGCCCGTGATCCATTTGGCCCGGTCGATGCGCATGAGGAAAAAAGGCGTGCCGGAGGACAAAAAGGGCATGTCCGTGAACAGCAGGATGAGAAGCAGAGATATGAGCAGAATGGAATTGCTGTCGCCGAAGGTCCATATGAACGGCTCGGCCAGCTGCATGGTGGTCTTGTGCTCCACGGCGAAGTTGACCGCCTTGTCGCTGAGAAGAAAGCTCAATATGAACGCCAGGGCGAAGGTCACCAGAATGCGGGGGTTGCGCCGCCACTGGCGGAAGTTATAGGCCACGACGGACATGACCTGCCGCGTTGCTGTCATAGACCCCGCACCCTCTTTCTCACGGCGGCCCCAAAGCCCAGGGCCGTGCAAACGATCAGCTCCAGGATCACCAGCGCCGGACCCCACCGGCCCATGGTCCATTCCTCGCCGGGATTCAGCCACGCCTTGGGATAGACCACGTACAGTGCCGTGAAATACCGCTCGCAGATAATAATGAGCACATAGTAGAAAATGAACGGCGCGGCGTAGGCGATGTACTTGCTGGCCATCAGCGCGCTCATGGTCATGCCGAACAGCGACCAGAACCCGCCGGAGAGGAAGATGAGGCCGCAGTTTCTGAGCAGCGTCACGGCGTATTCCGGCGTGGGCACGTTCGGGTCCGGGGGTCCCTCCATGGGCGTAAACACCGCCGCGGACACGCCGTAGGCCAGCCACAGGCCCAGCACGATGCCCAGCCCGCCGGACACCAGACACCCCGCCGCCTTGCCCAATATGTAGCCCCGGTGGCTGGTGCGGTGGATGTAGAGCTTCAAAAACCCGGTCTTTACGTCGTCCACAAAGCTGGCCGCGTATGGCAGGGCGCACACGATGGGCAGGCATATGGTCAGCGCGTCCGCGTCCAGTGCCTTCAATATGAAGTCCCCGTGGTAGCCGTATGCCAGCGGTTCCTCCGAGCGAAACGCCTCCGTCACCGCGTCGGCGGAGGACAGAAACAGCACCAGCGCGATAAACACCGCGCCCAACCAGAACCGGGCGGAGCATACACTCTGCCGGACGCTGGAGTAGATGGTGTGTCTCATATGCCCTCCTTTTGCCTCGGTCAGTATCCCTTCCACACGTCGATGGCGGTGCCGTCTACGGCGTTGATCACCACAAGCTCCGTGACCTGTTGGAACGTCTCCGTCTCGCCGGTCTCGCTGCCCTGCTCATCGTAGACGGGGAACCGGATGGGCTCGCCGTTTTCGTCGCAGTAGGTGGCGGCACCGTAGAAGGTGTAGGTGGGGGTGATGTAATAGTCCGTGGCGCTGTCCTTCATCCGGATACGGCTCATGCCCAATGCCACGTCCGTCACGTCGATGCGTAAAGCGACGCCCTGGGTTATCAGACCGCTGCGCTCCAGGTCCATCACGCGCATCTGGTCCTCTGCGGCGGCGAGCACGTCGGCGAAAGGCAGCAGGGCCACGTTGTCGTTTTCGGTCTGGACCACCTGGTGCATGTTCTCCCAGCCAAAGCCGGTGACGCCCGTCTCGTCGAAGCTGAAGGTCATATACTCATAGCCGTAGGTGGAGGCGTACTCGTCGCCGCCCTTGGAGGCGATGTTGAACCCGCCGAAGTGGAAGGTCAGGGGCACGCCGTTATAGACCGGGGTGAGCACCACGGTGTTTTGGTCAAAGCTCATGTTGTCATTGGCGGCCTCGATGGCAATGTCCGGCACCACGGCAAATTCGCCCACGCCCATGGCGTTCACCAGCTCCAATGCCTCGGTCCGGGCCGCGTCCATGTCCACCGCCGGCGGCTCCGTCTCGGCCTGTTCGGCGTACAACGCGTCCTCCATGGCCGGTGGCACATAGGGCCAGACCCCCAGCCGCTGGACGGAGTAATCGGTCCCCAGGCGCTTGACGGCGCTCAGCTCGTAGTCCTGGCCGTTATACTGGCCCAGGCCCTTCATGTACTGGTGGCCCAGGTCCTCCCCGCCGTAGTAGTCGGGGTAATAGCTCTGGGGGTGAAACTGCCAGTCCAGGGGCTTTTGCTCCACCGTCTCCGGCGCGGCGGCGTAGGCGTCCTCCAGCCGGGCGATACGGTCCTCAAAGCTGGCGCGCACATAGTCCCGGTCGTCCGCGTCGATGGTGGGGTCCTGCTCGATGCGATACTGCCAGTCGGCGTACTCCTGCTTTTCGTCCAACAGGGCCTGTTCCACCTCAGCACGGCTCATCTGGCCGGTGAGCTCGTTGACGGGCGAATCGCCGTAAAACACCCGGGTCACCTGCCGGACCAGCTCGCCGGTCAGCTCCAACGGCCGGACCCGCAAAACCGGCATGGGACCGGGCACGGTAGGCTCCGCGACTTTGACGTGGAATGTGACGCCGCTGCCGCCCTGCTGGCCGTCGAAGGTGGCCTCATAGACCGTGGGCGCCGCCGTGGTCTGGGCTTCCACCGCCGGGGGCTGGTCCGTGTTCGGGGCCACAGTGGGGCTGGCCTTGTCCTCCAAAGCCGCCTGGAAGGCCCCGTCGTTCTTGCTGTTGACAACGCCCTTTTCCGGCGTGGCCTGACAGCCGCTGATAAGTAACAGAATGGCCGCAACCGCGGCAATGACGCGCTTTTTCATAGGTCGTCCCTCCTTTTGGGTATCTCTGTTGGTAGACGAACGAGCGGGCCTGTCCGTCACAGGGAATATCCCACAGAAGGGGGTTTTATTTCAGGGAAAGTCTTAAGAATTTCTTAAGCTAATAGCCCAGGGACCGGTCGATGATGCTGCCGTCGATGGCGTTGATGGTCAGCAGACTGGCGTCCGGGTCGTCCCACTTGTCCCGTATTGTCCCATTTTCGCCTGTTATTGTCCCAAAAAAGTCCCACACTGGGACAAGCAGCCCTACGCCGAATTCGTCCTGCTTCAGGATACGGGCATAGCCCAGGCGGATGGCGTCAACGGTCACGTCCGCCTTCAGGCCGTTGTTATCCACGATGTACATTTTCTCGAACACGCCCATCACATCGGCAAAGTCCAGCAGGGACGAATCCTCCGTGACGGCCTCGCCAATGTCATAGGGGGACAACCACTTCATGCCCACGATACCGGCGTCGTTGACGTAGAAGGCCAGGGATTCATAGGGCCAGGGTATCTGATACGCCCCGTCCGAGGTGACGTTCATGGACACGTAGGAATCGTTTGTACAGGTGATGGGAACGCCGTTCACCTGCCGGGTATAGCGCACCTCCCAGCAGCACCGGGTGGGAAGCAGCGGGCTGACGCTGTACGCCTTGCGGACGGACCAGCGGCCCATGCCGGGAATATCCAGCGCCTGCACCACACCATCGCAAAGCTCCTGCGCCGCATCCTCCGCGATCGTTACATCCGGCACCTGCGCCAGGTCCGTATCGGGCGCGTACCGGGCCATTTCCTCGACCGAGGCATAGGAAATGTCCAGGCCGTCGTCCGCCGCGTTCCAGCTGTAGAAGGCCGAACTGAAGCCCTGGCCGCTGGGATAGTTGGCGATACGAATGGCCTCGTAGCCCACCTCCTGCGAGCGGTTCACGCCCTCGATCTGCATCATGCCGTCGCCCCGGTCCGTGAAAACGCCGGAGATAGGCTCCGCCTCCACCGTCTCCGGAGCCTGGTCGTATTCCGCTTCCAGCACGTCGATCTTCTCCTGCAGGGCCTTCTCCCATACCTCCCGGCCCTCATACTGGTATATCTGATATAATTCCACGTCGCTCTCCACAGGCCCCATGGTCTGCTCCTGACGGGCCAGCAGAAGCGCTTCCGTGATCTCGTCCTTTGTCAAGGGCTGGTCGGGTGAGTGGAGCGCGCTTTGGAGAAGCTGCTCCATCAGCGCGTCAGCCTGGGTCTGGGTGATATCGGTGGCCGTGACCTCGACAATGGGAACACGCTCCGCCTCGGGGATGATAACATCGGCGTCCACGGTGACGGTCAGCTCTCCGTTCTGGCCGGAAAACGCGGCGGCGTAATGCTCCGGGGCGTTTATCCGCTGGGCCAGCGCGCCGCCGGTCTGGGCGCTCGCCTTTTCAATCAGCGCGTCGCTGCTCTTGCCCTTGACGATGCCTTCCTCCGGGGTGCTCTGGCACCCGGTCAGCAGCACAAGAGCCAGGGCCAATGTAAAAGCAAGTACTTTTTTCATAGCCGCGCCTCCCTCAATAGCCCAGGGAGCGGTCGATGATGGAACCGTCGATGGCGTTTATCGTGAGAAGGCTGCCGTCCGGGTCATAGAAGGTATCGGTCTCGCCGTTTCCCAGAAGCCGGGTCTGGGAGCCGTAAAAGTCCCAGACGGGCACAAGAAGGCCGGTGTAGTTTTTGTCCTGCTCGCTGACCCGCATGTAGCCCAGGCGTACGGCATTGATGGTCACGTCCATGGTCTCGCCGTCGTACTTGACCGCGAACATCTTCTGGAAAATGTCTGTCACGTCGGCAAAGTCCATGAGGGCCGCGTCCTCGGTCACGGTGTCGGTGAGCTGGCAGGGGCTTTGCCAGTCCATGCCCACGATGCCGTCATCGTTCACGTAGAAGTTGAGATGCTCATAATTCCAGGGGGCGATGTAGACCACCTCAGCGACGGACATCCCGGAGGGGAGATCAGGCAATCCCACCGAATAGCTTGTATAGGCCACGGGCACGCCGCCGATGTTGCGGGTGTATTGCAGCTCCCAGCAGCACCGGGGCGCTTCCTTGCCGCCGCCGTATTTCTTCGCGGCGGCGTACAGGGTCATGTTGGGGATATCCAAAGCCTGCACCACGGCGTCGCACATGGTCTGGGCCTCGTCTGCCGTCACGGTCACGGGGGCCAGGTCGTCGATGTCCACGCCGGCGTAGTCCACGGTCTGGCTGAACTGCTCCGCCGTGTTGTAGGAAAAGATGAACCCTTCCGCATCCGCCCGGACGTACATGGCGGAGGGCGGAATGTCCATGTTCTCGCTGTCGTAGACGACCAGAGACTCCCAGCCAAGCTCGTCCGTGGTGTTCACGCCCCCGGCCGACTTCAGGCCGGAGCCGTCGTCGGTGAGCTTGCCCGTGGCGAGCCGGGGCTCCGCCGTCTCCGGGGCGGCGTCGTACTGCTCCTGAAGGATCGGCAGGTACACCTGTTCCATATATTCCTCCCAGGTGAGCTGGCCCTCGTCGGTCGTGTAGCGCGTACCCGCCTCCTCGGCTGGGGGACCTTGGGCGATCTGCTGCTTGACGGCCACGATCTGGTCGGCGATCTCCGATTTGGTCCTGGGCGTTTCAAACTCGTAAAGCTCGCCCTGAACAAGCCTGTCCATGAGCACGTCTGTCTGCGCCTGGGTGATGCTGGCGGGCTTGACCCGGATGATGGGCACGGCCTCCGCGTCCGGGACAGTCACGGCCGCGTCCACGGTCACGTGCAGCGTGTCGCTCTCATTGGAAAACGCGGCGGCGTAATGCTCCGGGGCGTCTATCCGCTGGGCCAGCGCGCCGCCGGTCTGGGCGCTCGCCTTTTCGATGAGCGCGGCGCTGCTCTTGCCCTTGACGATGCCCTCCTCCGGGGTGCTCTGGCAGCCGGCGGCGAGGATAAGCGCCAGGGCCAGCGCAAATGCAAGTGTTCTCTTCATATCCGGCCCTCCCTCAGTAGCCCTGGGACCGGTCGATGATGCTGCCGTCGATGGCATTTATGGTCAGCAGGCTGGCGTCCGGGTC
The DNA here is from genome assembly GCA_947624395.1 of uncultured Oscillospiraceae bacterium. Taxonomy (GTDB): domain Bacteria; phylum Bacillota; class Clostridia; order Oscillospirales; family Oscillospiraceae; genus CAJOIG01. The sequence continues at coordinate 11,282 of CANQKA010000041.1, read as the reverse complement.
GTCCCACTTGTCCCACATTGTCCCATTTTCGCCTGTTATTGTCCCAAAAAAGTCCCACACTGGGACAAGCAGCCCTACGCCGAATTCGTCCTGCTTCAGGATACGGGCATAGCCCAGGCGGACGGCGTCAACGGTCACGTCCGCCTCCATGCCGTCCTGCTCCACCAGGTACATCTTCTGGAAGATGTCCATGATGTCGTCAAAGGCCATCAGCGCCGAGTCCTCCGTCACCGTCTCCGTGAGCGTATAGGGCGCTTCCCAGCGCAGTTCCTCGATGCCGTCGTCGCCCACGTACACGGTCAGGGTCTCGTACGTCCAGGGGATCTGGAACGTCCCGTCCTCCTGCCAGGTGAACATCAGCGCGTCGTCCGTGTAGGTGATGGGCACGCCGTCCACCACCCGGGTATATTGCAGCACCCAGCGGCATTGGAGGGGCATGTTCTGGTCCGGGAACGCAAGCCCGGCGGTGTCATAGAGCTTCCGGGCGGAGTAAAGACGCATGCCGGGGATACCCAGCGTGTCCACCAGCGTGTCGCCCAGCGCCGCCGCCTCCTGCTCCGTTATCTCGATCTCCGGCAGGGTGCTCAAGTCAAAGTCCGGGTAGCGTTGGGCAATTTCATCCCGGGACGACTGGGTGCCGGAGGCGTATGTGTCGGTGTCCCCCCGGTAGTAGTGGGCGACGGACATGCCGGTCTGCCCGCGGCTGTTGGAGATGGACAGGGATTCATAGCCCACGCCGTCTGCATAGCCCTTGCCCAGAATGCTCTCGGCGTTTTCGTCCAGCGGCTCGAATTGGCCGGTGATGGGCTGGGGCTCCGACGTCTCCGGGGCGTTCTCGTACTGCTCGGTGAGCCGGTCGATGGTGCCCTGCATGTACTGCTCCCAGGTCATCTGGCCGGCCTCGTCGGAATCGTCGCCGGCGGTCAGATAGATCACGTCTTTCTCCTGCTCGGAAGGGCCCTCGGCCAGCTTCTGCTTGGCCTGGACGATCTGGTCGGCTATCTCCGATTTTGTAAGCGGCCGGTCGGGGTCATAGAGTGTGGTGCGGACCAGGCCCTTGATGAGCGCGTCCGCCTGGGCCTGGGTGATGGCGCCGTCCTCCACCCGCCAGATGGGCACCTTTTCCGCGTCCGGGACGGTCACGTCCGCGTCCACGGTCACGGTCAGCGCGCCGCTTTCGTTGGAAAACGCGTCCTCGTAATGCTCCGGGGCGTTCAGCTTTTCGGCCAACGCGCCCTGACCGGGTTCGGCCTGGGCCTTTTCAATCAGCGCGTCGCTGCTCTTGCCCTTGACGATGCCTTCCTCCGGGGTGCTCTGGCAGCCGGTCAGCAGCAGGGCCAGCAGCAAAACAAAGGGCAGAAATCTTTTCATGCCGTTGTCCTCCTTTGTCGGGATAGGCCCATTATGCCGGAGGGCAGACGGAAAAACTATCAACCGCATCTTTTCTCTTTGTTATTTCTTTCTTATCCGACCGGAAGCTCCACGCGGAACGTGGTCCCCTCCCCCAATGTACTGGTCACGGCCAGCTTCGCCCCGTGGGCGTCCGCGATCTGCTTGGCCAGGGCCAGCCCCAGGCCGCTGCCGCCATGCTTTTTGCTGCGGGACTTGTCCACCATGTAAAAAGGCTCAAAGATACGCGCCAGCGCCTCCGGCGGGATGCCCCGGCCCGCGTCCCGCACTTCGATGACGTTTTCCCGGACCGTGAGCCAGACGGTGCGGTCCTCGCCGCCGGGGTCGTATGCCTTGCCGGCGTTGTCCACAAGGTTGACAAGAAGCGACTGCATCAGGTCCGCGTCAACAAGAAGCTCGGACCCGTCGCAGTCGGTCAGCAGCGTCACGCCCCGGTCGGACATGATCTGCCGGGTGCTGGACAGGACCCGGTCGATGAGCTCACGGGCCGGGACAGGGGTTTTCACGATGTCCTGCCGCAGGGTGATGGTCCGTAGCAGCTTTTGGGTCAGCCGTTCCAGCCAGGTACACTGCTTTTCGATGTGGGAAAGGCTCTGGGCCTTTTCGTCCTCGGTCAGGTTGACCTTTTGCAGAAGCCGGGTGTGCAGCAATATGGCCGTGAGGGGCGTTTTGAACTCGTGGTTCACCCCGCCGATAAACAGCCGCTGGCGCTGGGCAGTCTCGGTAAGCTCGTCCACCCGCGTCTGCACGGCGGCGGCCATGGTGTTGAAATCCGCCGCCAGGGCGCCTATCTCGTCCGACGTGGTCACGCCGGCCCGGACCTGGTATTCCCCGCCGGCGATGCGCTTTGCCGCCACAGACAGCGCCGCCAAGGGCTTTGCGCCACGGCGCATGAGAAGGGTCACCGCGCCGGCCCCCGCGGCGATACCGGCCAGACTTACGGCCAGAAAGATGCCGCCCATGACGGCGAGGCTTCGGTGGATGTCCGTCACGTCCGCCACGGTGTACACGGCGTATTCCTCCCCGCGGATGTGCACAAGGCCCCCGGCCATAAAAACATCCCGGCCCTGAACGCGCCCTTCAAAGGTCCGCTGGCCGTCCAGAGGCATGTCCTGGGTCTGGCGCAGGTCCAGCCATTTTGACGGGTCGATGGTCAGGGCGGAGCTCACCGTCTCGCCGCCTTGCATCAGGACGGAGCTTTCGTCCGCAAAGCGGGAGAAGCAGTAGTTCACCAGAGACGAGCGCACCGGGCCGGTGTCCGTGTCCAGCCGGTAATAGTTGGTCATCTCGGAAAAGGATATGGCCAGGTCCCGCTGCTTGGCCCGTATCTGCTCGCGGGACATGTTCAAGATCGTGTGCCGTGCGTACAGCAGCATGGCCGCCGAGCACACGGCCACCACCAGCGCCAGGATACCGGCGCACGCGGCGGCCGCCTTTTGCCACAGCTTCATCTCACCGTTCCTCCAATCGATAGCCCAGCTTGGGCAGCGTTCGGATGGCGTCGGTCAGGTCCAGCTTCTTGCGCAGACTGTGTATCTTGATGTCCAGAACACGGGTCTCGCCCACGTAATCGTAGCCCCAGACCTCGGTCATGAGCTGCTCCCGGGTGACGGTCATGTTCTTGTATTTCAAGAGCATCAAAAGCACGCCAAATTCCAGGGGCTGCAAATACACCGGCTGGCCCGATTTGGTGACGGTTTTCGTCTCGCTGTTGAGCTCCACGTCCCGGACCCGGTAGACCGTGTTCAGACGCCCCGTCCGGCGCAGGACCTTTTCGATGCGCACCATCAGCGTCTGCACGTCGAAGGGCTTCACCACGTAGTCCTCCGCACCGTCCCGCAGGCCCCGTATCTCCGAGGCGGAGTCGGTCTTGGCGGTCATGTAGATGACCGGGATATGGTACGTTTGCATGTGGTCAAACAGCTCGAACCCGTCCACACCGGGCAGCATGATGTCCAGCAGGGCCAGGTCGTAGGCATGGTCGCCCTGCAAGGCCTCCGCCGCCCCGGCCCCGTCGTCAAACACGGCGCAGTCGTAGCCCGCCACCTGTAAGCTCAGCGCCACGGCGCTGGCAATGGCCTCGTCGTCCTCCACGATCAGAATGCGATTTTTCATCCCGCGCCCTCCCTGTCGTAAGTATGAGCGTTTCTATTATAGCAAACCCGGCGGAAGGCGGAAAAGGACGCTTTGGACGGGAAATGTTATCTTTTTCTTATTTTTACGCGTGGATGACGGTGCCGTCCACGGCGTTGACGATGGCCAGCAGCACCGGGCTTTGGGCCGGCTGCTCGTCCGTCACGTTCCCCTCGTTGTCCAGCCACTGGACCGTGGCGGGCGCGCCGTCGGCGTCATAGGCCGTGGCCGTGCCGCAGAAGATCCAGGCCGGGACCAGATAGAAGTCCGTGGCGTTGTCCTTCATGGGTACGCAAACAAGGCCCAATTCCGCCGTTTCCGCCGAGACGCGGGCGGTGGCGCCGGTATACATGAGACGGTCCATGGTCAGCATCTTCATCTGCTCCTTCGCCCGGTCCAGAATTTCGGCGAATGGCAGCAGGGGCGCGTCCGGGGTGGCCGTGTCCACGGTCCGGGCAGCGGCGTTGTACCAGAAGGAGTAAAAGCGGCCGCTGTAGAATTGGAACTGCATGTTCTCCGCGCCGTAGACGCTGGCGTACTGCTCGTCCGCCGCCGGGGCGTCAAAAAATGGCGCGGCCTGGACATCGCCATAGGTCCGGGTCAGGGTCACCTGATACCAATCCGCCGGATCGCCGCCGCCCATGCCGGTGACCTCCCCGATCATGTCCGAGGTCACGGCCCAATCGCCCAGGCCCATGCCCGCCGCCGTTTCCAGGGCAAATGCCTTCATGGCGTCCTCGTCCATGCCGGGACCGGCGGCCACGTCCTCCGGGGACACGACGCGCTCGTCCGGGTAGGCGGACGCGTTGTGGACCCGGTAGTCCTCCCCCTCCCGGTTACAGACCGAGAATATCCAGGGCAGACCGTCAAGCGTAGCGGACGCCTTGATGTATCGGTGGCCCTCGTCCTGAAAAAGCGCGGCGGCCATATCGGGGGACATGTAATAGTCCTCGCTGTGAAATTCCCAGGCGCAGGGGACCGGCTCCACGCCCTCGGGCGCGGTCTGGTAGGCGTCCTCCAAGGCGGCGATGCGCCCCTCGAAATCCTCCTTCACGCGCTGGGCCAGGGCCTCGTCGCCGCCGTAGTAGTCCAACATTCCGTCCCAGTCGGCGATGAACTGCCGGTCCTCCAGGATGGTCTGCTCGATCTCGGCCTTCGTCATCTGCTCCGAGTACTCATAAATGGGCCCGTCCCCGAACAGGGCGGCGGCGATGCCTTGCGCTTGCTCGCCGGTCAGCTCCATGGGCCGGGCCTGGAGCACCGGCACGGGGCCGGGGCCGGCCGGCTCCGGCATGGCCAGGTCGATGGTGATGTCCCCGGCGGCGTTGGAAAAGCTGTCGGTGTACACGGTCGGCGGGGCGGTGGCCTCCGCCGTGGCGGCGGGCGCGGTCGGCGCTGCTTTCAGCGCGGCCTCAAAGGCCCCGTCCGCCTTGCTGGCGACGACGGCCTTGTCCGGGGTGACCTGACAGCCGCACAGCATGAGCAGCGCCAGGATGAAAGAGACGGTCTTATGGGTCATGGGTCTGCCCTCCTTTTCAAGCTTCTCTTTCAATAACGCGCCCGACGGCAAAAGTGTGACAGGTCAATAGCCAAGCCCCGGGTCGATGACGCTGCCGTCCACGGCGTTGATGACAGCGAGCTCCACCGCCGTCTCGCTGGGGAAGGCAATCGTCTGGCCGGTGGCCTCGTCGAAAAAGCTGTAGTCTATCAAGGTGCCGTCGGCGTTATAGCTGGCGGCGGTACCGTAAAACGTGTAGGTGGGGACCAGGTAGTATTCCGTGGGGTCGTCCCGGATGAGGACCCGGCTCAGGCCCAGCTCCGCCCGGTCCACGACTATCTTGTCGTAGCCGCCGTCCTCCGGCGCAGAGACCTGCTCGCCGGTCAGCGGGTCCGTGGTCCCCCGCAGCTGCATCCGGGTTTTCGCAGCGTCCAGAATATCGGCAAAGGGCAGGGTCTGGACATTGGCGTTGACCACGCCCGTTTGCTCCAGCGCGCCCTGGTAGAGCAGGGACAAAAGCTTGTCGCCGTTAAAGTCCATGCGCAGCTTTTCGTAGGTGTAGGCGGGGCCATAGGCGCTCTCGGCCTCGTTGGGGCCGTCGTGGTTTGTCACGGGCAGACCCTCATAGGTCCGGGTCAGGGTGAGGTAAGTGACAGAGGGTGCGTTTAGGTCGCTGTCGCAGCTGGCCACGTGCCAGTCGCCCAAATCCATATCGTCGGCGATCTGGACCGCTTTGTGCTGGATGGCGGAAATATCGGGCAGCGCCCCCGTGCCGGCGTACAGGGCGTCTATATCCGCCAGGTCCGCGTCCGGCCCGACGGTGAGGGTGTGTTGCCGGTAGTCATCCTTTTCCAGGTTGACCGCTTCCAGCACGAATGGCGCGCCGTCCACCGTGGCGCTGGCCTTTAAGACCTGCTGGCCGATGTCCGCGATCTGGCCGCGGGTCACGTCGCTGTAGTATGAGCCGGGGTGAAACTGCCAGTCGCAGGCGGTCCGCTCCGCTGTATCGGGCGCGGCGGCGTAAGCGGCTTCCATCTCCGAAATACGGGCCTCCAGCGCCGTTTTGTAGTCACGGGCCGCGTCCTCGTCCCCGCCGCAGGAGGTCACAAGAGCGTCAAAGTCGCTGACGCGCTCCTTTAACTGCAAAATGGCCGCTTCCAACTCCGATTTGGTGTGCTGGGTGGTGTATTCGTATATCTCAGCGTCGCCGAAAACGGCGCGGGCGGCCTTTTCGGCCAGCTCCGGCGTTATCTCCATGGGCCGGACGCGGACCACCGGCAGGGCCGTGGGAAGCTCCGGCGCGGTCAGAGAGAGCTCGTAGCGGATGGCGCCGTTGGCGTTTTCAAAGCTGTCCTGATAGGTCTGCTCCGTCGCCTCGGCGGTGGGCGCGGACTGGGGCGTATTTTCCAAAGCGGCCTCAAAGGTCCCGTCATTTTTGCTGGTGACGATGGCCTTGTCCGGCGTTTTCTGGCAGCCGCAGCACAGGACCAGCAACGCCGCCAGGGCGGATAATATGCGCTTTTTCATGTTATCCCTCCTTATCCATCTTCTCCCGCAGGGCGGCCACGGCCCTGGCCGTCTCCGGGTGAGCGGAGGCGTCAAAACGGTCTTCCAGGGCCGCGAAATTTATGCCGTCCGCCAGGGCTTCCAGCTCGTCCCGCGTGACAGGCGACCGGTCGGGGAAGTCATGGTATGCGCGCACATAGATATAGGCCCCTGCCGTCTCGAAAAGCACGATGCCCTGCCCCCGGCCGTCCAGGACCAGGTCCACCGTCTGGCCGGTGGGGACGGTATGGCTCCATTCCTCATAGTCCGCGCCGGTGAAGCCGTAGATGTCCGTGAGGGTGCCCTTGACGGCGGCGAACAGCGTAAGGCCGCAGCCCGCTTTTTCGTTATAGACCTGCAGATCGACCGTGCCGTCGTCGTAGAGATAGCCGCCGCCGGAGAACCCCGCGGGCAGCAGCGGACCCGTGCCCAGGGCGGCGCATACGTCCTCGGCGGAGGCGGAGGCCATGTTGCGGTGGGGTTCGAGGTCGTATTTTTCCAGTATGGCGTCCAGGGCCCGGCCCTGCTCGGTGTAATAAGCGCCGTAAAAGGGGTGGTAGTCGGGCCAGGCGTAATCGGCGTTATCGTCGCCGCCGTCGGGGGCCAGATAGTTTTCCACCGGGTGTTCCTCCTGCCAGTCCAGCCACTCCTGCAGCGCCAGGTATTCGGGCGTGCCCTGGTACCCCACCATGGAAAGCCGTACAGCGGACGGGGCCGGTTCCGTCGGGACCGGGTCGAGAAAATAGTCCCGAAACGCCGCCTGATAGACCGCCCAGGCCGTGACCGTACACGCCGCCAGCAGCGCCGCCGCCACGGCCAGCCGGACGGTCAGCCGGAGCACGGGCCGGGAGCGCTTTGACTGATACGCGGCGGCCTCCATGTAGTACCGGTCGTCCACCCGGCCCATGGCCTCTAAGAAAAGCTTCCCGTTCATGGAAGGACCTCCTTTTCGACAAGATATTTCCGCAGCCGCTTTCGCAGCCGGGTAAGGCGCACGGACACGTTTTTCTCCGTCAGGCCCAGCCGGCCGGCTATCTCGGCATATGTGTCAAAATACCCATAGCGGCGCATGAAGAGCACCCGGTCTTCCGCTCGCAACACCGCCAGAAAGCCGTCGATGGCGCGGGCCAGCTCTTCTGCCTCCAAGGCGCTCTCCACGCTGTCCGGGGCCGTCAGGGTCTCTTCCACCTCGGCCAGGGCGGCGTCCGCCACGCTCCCCCGCCTCGCCAGACGGTAATACGCCTTCAGGGAGATGTTGCGGACGATCTTGCAGATATAGGCCAAAAGCGGGTCGGGCCGGGCCGGCGGAATGGCGTTCCAGGCGCCAAGATAGGCGTCGTTCACGCATTCCTCCGCGTCCTGGCGGCTGTTGACGATATGGAACGATATCTTGTAGCAGACCTTGCCGTATTTCCTGTCCAGTTCCCCTATCGCCTGTTCCGAGCGGGCAAAGAACAGTTCGATGATCGCGTTATCCTCCATCCGGCTGACCGCTCCTTTCCTTTCCACTGCATATCTGTGTGTTTGCGCGGAAAAAACTACAGATGATTATAAAAAAATCGGAGGACCGATGCAACGGTCCTCCGATCTGGTTCACATTTGGCGTATCAGTTCCCGTCTCAGGCGGGAGATGATGCGCTTTTCCAGGCGGCTTATGTAGCTCTGGGAGATGCCAAGAAGGTCCGCCACCTCCTTTTGGGTCAGTTCCTCGTACCCCTCCAGGCCAAAGCGCATGAGGATGATGGACTTTTCCCGCTCGTCCAGCCTATCCACCGCCTCCATCAAAAGCTGGCGCTCCACGTCGTCCTCCAGGGGCTTGCTCACTTCCTCCCCGTCGGTGCCCAGCACGTCGCTGAGCAGCAGCTCGTTGCCGTCCCAGTCGGTGTTCAGGGGCTCGTCGATGGATATCTCCACGCGATGGGAGCTTTTCTTGCGCAGGAACATGAGGATCTCGTTTTCGATGCACCGGGAGGCGTAGGTCGCCAGCTTGATGCGCTTTTCCGGGTTAAAAGTCCCGATGGCCTTGATGAGGCCGATGGTGCCGATGGAGATCAGGTCCTCGATGTTCACGCCGGTGTTCTCGAACCGGCGGGCGATGTAGACCACCAGGCGCAGATTGTGCTCGATGAGGCTCTGGCGGGCATTTTCGTCCCCCTGGACCAGCGCGGCCACAGCGGCCTCTTCCTCCTCCTTTTCCAGCGGCGGGGGGAGCACGTCGCTGCCGCCGATGTAAAAGATGCGCGGCGTGGTCTGCAGACGCAGCTGCAATTGCAGCAGGAAAAGTCTCAGCTTGTTCATCTCATGGGCTCCTTTCATATTACGGCGTCGTAGGCGCCGTCCGTGCCGATGGGTCTGGCCGCCACGGCAGCGATCAGGTCCCGGCGCTCCTGGCCGTCCACGGTGACCTTATCGGGCCGGAAGGCCAGCAGCACTTCCCGCCCGCCCGTCACCCCGGCGCAGGGGATAAGCCGGGTGCCGGGGATGCGCAGCACCGCCTGGGCGGGAGGGCCCCGGAGCAGCGACGCGTCACGGGGGCTGAAAAGGCCGCTGAGCGCTCCCGCCTCCGCCACAAAGGCCGCGCAGCCGGTGACCGGGTCCACCAGGTGGTTGCCCGTGTCCTCCAGGGCACGCAGACGCACGGTCCGGCCCCCGCGCTCCACGGTCACGTCCAGAATACGCCGGGGCCTGTTTCGGGCAGCGCCGCGAAACAGTAGGCTCACCGCCGCCCAGCACAGGGCGAAGGACAGTATGAGCACCCGCATGTCCAGCCGCAGCGGCGGACCGCCGCCACGGAGCAGCGCCGCGGCGTACACCGCCCCGCCGAACAGGGCGGTCACGCCCAGAAACCCCACATAGCACCGCCAAAGCTTCCGCTGGTCCCCAAAGGCCGCCAGGGTCATGGCCAGCGCCAGCACAGGCAGCATGGGCGGGCTTTTGAGCCACGCCAGACATGGAATAAGCGCCAGACAGCTCCACACCGCCCCCAGGGCCGCGCCGGCCAGGAACCGGCCCCGCCGGTAAGGCAGGGCCAGCAGCTTGGCCGTGCCCAGCAGGAGAAAGTAGTCCACCGCCAGGTCCAGGGCAAACAGCTCATCCAGATACACCGTTTTCATACACCGATGATATCCCCAACGGCATGCGAAGCCGGTTGAAATCGGCGGGCGAGTGTGATAAAATTTACAAGGCGTGAAAAGGCCGGGAGATATGGTTGAAAATGTAACCTTTCGCCCATACAATAAAAGGATGAAAACACGACGGGAGGCGCTCCTATGGACAAACCGGTGTATGGCCGGGTGCTGTTGAAGCTCAGCGGCGAGGCCCTGGGCGGCGAAAATGGCCGGGGCCTGGATTTCGACATGCTGCACAAGGCGGCGCGAGCCATCAAAGCCTGCGCGGATATGGGCGTTCAGATGGGCGTGGTGATAGGCGGCGGCAACTACTGGCGGGGCGCCAAGGACGGCGGCGGCAAGATGGAGCGCTCCCGGGCCGACATGATGGGCATGCTGGCCACGGTGATGAACAGCCTTGCCATGTGCGAGGTATTGGAGCAGGAGAACGTGTCCGCACGGGTGATGACCATGCTGGATATGCCCCGTGTGGCGGAGCCCTATTCCTACGGCCGGGCCATGCGCCACTTGCGGCTGGGCCGTGTGGTGCTGTTCGCCGCCGGCAGCGGCAATCCCTATTTCTCTACCGATTCCGCCGCGGCGCTGAAGGCGGCGGAGATCGGCGCCCAGGCGCTTTTGATGGCGAAAAACATCGACGGGGTATATACCGCCGACCCCAAGCGGGACCCCTGCGCCAAACGGCTGGAGCACATCGGCTACGGGGAGATACTGGCCAAGGACCTGCGGGTCATCGACGCGGCCGCGGCCAGCCTCTTGCGGGACAACGCCATCCCCACCATGATCTTCGCCCTGGACCCGCCGGAGAATATACGGCGGGTGGTATGCGGGGAAAAGATCGGAACATGTGTCGATTAACTGCTTAATGCCCCCCTTGTCAAAGGGGGGTGGCCCGAAGGGCCGGGGGGATTGCTGTCGGACGAAGGACAATCCCCCAGTCATGCTGACGCATGACAGCCCCCTTTCACAAGGGGGCCATAAAAGGTATTTATTAAAATCAACATCAAAGGAGGAACCAAGCGCATGTCTGAGCTGAAGGAATTTGAGGAAAAAATGAAAAAAGCCAAGGACTTCCTGTCCGGGCAGTTCGACTCCGTGCGGGCCGGACGGGCCAACGCGGCGGTCCTCAACGGCATCACCGTGGACTATTACGGCTCTCCCACGCCCATCAACCAGGTGGCGGCCATCTCCGTGCCGGACCCCAGGACCCTGGTCATCTCCCCTTGGGACGGTTCCGTCCTGAAAGGCATCGAGAAGGCCATCCAGGCCTCGGAGCTTGGCATCAATCCCCAGAACGACGGCCGGGTCATCCGGCTTGTGTTCCCCCAGCTCACCGAGGAGCGGCGCAAGGAGCTGGCCAAGCAGGTGCGTAAGTACGGCGAGGAGGCCAAGGTGGCCGTGCGCAACATCCGCCGGGACGCCATGGATAAGATCAAAAAGCAGCAGAAGGCCGGCGACATCACCGAGGACGACCAGAAGGACCTGGAGAAGGACCTGCAGAAGCTGACCGACGACAACATCAAGGACATCGACAAGCTCACCGAGGCCAAGGAAAAAGAGCTGTTCGCCAT
>CANQKA010000040.1 GCA_947624395.1 uncultured Oscillospiraceae bacterium | reverse complement strand
AACAAGAAGTTCGAGCTGGCCGGCAAGACCTTCCATGAGGGCGACTGGCTGAGCCTGAACGGCTCCACCGGCGAGATCTACGACGGCGCCGTGCCCACCGTGCCCGCCACCATCAGCGGCGAGTTCGGCCGGGTCATGGGCTGGGCCGACAAGTACCGCCGTCTGGGCGTGCGCACCAACGCCGATACGCCTCACGACGCCGCCCAGGCCGTGAAGTTCGGCGCCCAGGGCATCGGCCTGTGCCGCACCGAGCACATGTTCTTCAACGAGGACCGTATCCCCGCCATCCGCGAGATGATCTGCTCCGACACCGTGGAGCAGCGCGAGAAGGCCCTGGCCAAGCTGGAGCCCATGCAGCAGTCCGACTTCGAGGGTATGTACGAGGCCCTGGAAGGCCGGCCCATGACCGTCCGGTTCCTGGATCCCCCTCTGCATGAGTTCGTCCCCACCGAGGAAGCCGACATCGAGAAGCTTGCCGCCGATATGGGCAAGTCCGTGGCCGACATCAAGGCCATCATCGCCGGCCTGCACGAGTTCAACCCCATGATGGGCCACCGTGGCTGCCGTCTGGCCGTCACCTATCCGGAGATCGCCGTCATGCAGACCAAGGCCGTCATCAAGGCCGCCCTGAACGTCCAGGCCAAGCACCCCGACTGGAACATGGTCCCCGAGATCATGATCCCCCTGGTGGGCGAGGTCAAGGAGCTCAAGTACGTCAAGAACGTGGTCGTGGAGACCGCTGACGCCCTGATCAAGGAAGCCGGCTCCAGCATGAAGTACAAGGTCGGCACCATGATCGAGATCCCGCGTGCCGCCCTGACCGCCGACGCCATCGCCAAGGAGGCCGACTTCTTCTCCTTCGGCACCAACGACCTGACCCAGATGACCTTCGGCTTCTCCCGTGACGACGCCGGCAAGTTCCTGGGCGCTTACTACGACAAGAAGATCTATGAGAACGACCCGTTCGCCAAGCTGGACCAGACCGGCGTTGGCAAGCTGGTGAAGATGGCCGCGGAGCTGGGCCGGTCCGTCAACCCGGACCTGCACCTGGGCATCTGCGGCGAGCACGGCGGCGACCCCTCCTCCGTGGAGTTCTGCCACAAGGTGGGCCTGGACTACGTGTCCTGCTCTCCCTTCCGTGTTCCCATCGCCCGCCTCGCCGCCGCTCAGGCCGCGATCAAAGAGGGCTAAGGCAAACAGGTTTTAAACCAAGTCCCCGGTCAGCATTGCGCTGGCCGGGGATTTTTGTATATGGGACGTTTCCTTGTGTTTTACTTGGTGCAGAGGTATAATGACGACAACTTGGACTTTATAGGGGAGCAGGTGATAAAGATGCAAAAGCCAAAAGCGATCACATTCGCTCTGCTTGCCGCGGCGTTTTACGCCGTCAACGTGCCGTTTTCCAAGCTCCTTCTGGCCCATGTGGGAGCCGCGACCATGGCGGCGCTGCTCTACCTCGGCGCTGGGATAGGCGTCGGCGTCATGTCCCTGTTCAACAGGCAGACACCCGGCGCGAGGCTGGACCGTAAAGACCTGCCGTTTGTGGTGGGGATGATCGTGCTGGACATTGCCGCGCCTATTTTCCTGATGCTGGGGATAAGCTACGGTTCCTCGTCCAACGCGTCGCTGCTGGGCAACTTTGAGATCGTCGCCACGACCATCATCGCTCTGGCGGTGTTCAAAGAGGCCGTGTCCCGGCGGCTGTGGGCGGCCATAGCCCTGATAACCCTTGCCAGCATTTTGCTTTCTTTTGACGGGACGGACAGCTTTCACTTCTCTTACGGCTCGCTGTTCGTGCTGCTGGCCACGGTCTGCTGGGGTTTTGAGAACAACTGCACAAGGAAGATTTCTTCTAAAAGCACCTATGAGATCGTCATTCTCAAAGGCGTCTTTTCCGGGCTTGGCTCTCTTGTTATCGCGTTCATCAAGGGGGAGGTCGCACCGCAGCTCATCTATATCGCGCTTGCACTGCTACTGGGATTCGTTGCCTATGGGTTGAGCATCTTCCTGTATATCCGCGCACAGTATACCCTTGGCGCGGCAAAGACAAGCGCCTATTACGCGGTCGCTCCGTTCATCGGCGCGTTTTTCTCCTTTGTATTTCTGCATGAACGGCTCACGGCAATGTATCTGGTCGCCTTGGCGGTCATGGCCGCGGGCACCGCGCTTGTGGTGGCGGATACGCTTGTCCGGCAGCACACCCACCCCCATCAGCACACATTCACCCATACCCACGATGGCAGCACCCACACCCACACGATCACCCACTCCCACGAACACAACCACTATCGTGCTGACGGGAAACACGGGCATCACCATTCACCCAGTGAACTGACGGAAGAATTGACAACGAACGTGTAAATTCCCGTAGACGCCGGGGCATGGCGGCGCGAGCCTTGAAGCAGCAATACGTTTCATGTATAATATGCCAAAGACTACGAACTACGGGCGAATGTAAGGCGAAGGAGAGTTGAAATGTTCTTTTTCTTTTTTGACGAGCTGTATTATAGGCCGGTAGTACATAGGGCATTTAAAATGGTCATGTTGGACAAAATGCTTAAGGATGGCTACTTCGATATGAGTGTATATGTTGGAGGAAGCATCAGAAAGCAGGACATTATAGATAGGCTCAAATCTGAAGGGTCGGAGTATTACAGGCTGTATGACGGAAGCTATCCAAAGCCTGATACGGCGGCACAAGAGTGGGACAAAAGATTATCAACAAGTGGTGATGCGGGGACCGAAGAAGATGTTGATCTATCTCAAACAGAAGCAGAAGCGATTGTAAATTGGGTGTATAGGGTCTTTTCAACAAAGGAAGAACGTCAAGCGTTCACAGAAAATATCTTCAAACAAACCAAGGACTTGGTAAGCATACAAAATGATATAAAGTTCACTCAGAATATCGTTTACAATTCCGCAAAAGTTGATATTAATATTCTTTCTTCATTGTCAGAAGTGAACGATTTTATCGCGGCACTGCCAACAAGAGGGAAAAAGATTTTTTTCAGAGGACACGCCAATGCCAATTTTAGAATGCTGCCTTCAATCATGCGATCAGAGAGGCTGATGTGGCACGAGAATGATATGTGTCAGGAGTTGCTCATCAATTGCCCGGATAGTTTTGAAAAATGCAAAACTCAGCTAGAAAAACTTGTTGAGATGCAGCATTATGGTCTTCCGACGCGATTACTGGATATTACAAGGAATCCGCTTGTAGCACTGTATTTTGCATGTGAGATTGAGAAAGACTCATATGGCGAGTTAGTGCTTGTTTCGTCAGATAATCAAAGTACTGTGTATTCTCTTGATGAAAGAGCGTCTGTACTAGCGAACCTCTCTGTGCTTACTTATGAACAGCAGTGTGAGCTTTATTATTATGCTATAAATGATAACGATGTAGAGCAAGAGAAGAATGCGTCCGTTGCTTTGCGAAAGTTAGCACAAGCGGTTAGGAAAGATTTAGGAGTTTCCACTGTCCAAATAGATGGGCCGGAATTGTTAAGAAATTACATAGTGAATGTGATAAAGCATAATAGCAGGATCGCAAGACAAGATGGTGCATTTATAATATGCGGTCTATCTCAAGATTCAATCGAGGAGTTTCGATATACTAAGGATGGCAAGCGAATAATAGTGCTGATAAACAATAAACAGGAAATTCTTAAACAACTTGATGTATTTAAAATCAACCATGCAACGATTTTTCCAGAAATTGAATGTGTAGCAGAGTATATTCGCAATAAATATATTTGACGCGAAACGAATAAGGAGGCCACTATGCAATATCGCACACTGCCCCACGGCGGGGAGAAGATCGGCGTCATCGGCATGGGCTCGGCGGTGGTGGGCCAGCAGAAGGAGCGGGACATCATCGAGACGGTGCGCACGGCGGTGGAGCTGGGCGTCAATTACTTCGACCTGGCCGCGGGTCACGCCGCATGCTTCCCGGCCTACGGGAAGGCCCTGGCCGACTGCCGCAAGAACGCGTACTTACAGATCCACTTCGGCGCCAACTACACCACCGGCGAGTACGGCTGGACCACCGACCTGGAGGCTATCAAGCGCTCCATCGGCTGGCAGCTGGACAATCTGAAAACGGACGCCATCGACTTCGGCTTCATCCACTGCCTGGACGAGCGGACGGACGTGGAGGCATACGAAAAGAGCGGGGCGCTGCAATATGTGCTGGACATGCAGGCCCAGGGCGTGGTGCGGCACATCGGCCTATCCTCCCACAACCCGGACACGGTCAACCACGTGCTGGATAAGGGCATCGTGGACATGCTCATGTTCTCCATCAACCCCATGTACGACTACGGCCAGGGGGAGTACGCCATCGGCTCCGACGGAGAGCGGCAGGCGCTGTACCGCCGGTGCGAGGCGGAGGGCGTGGGTATCGCGGTGATGAAGCCCTTCAACGCGGGCCAGCTGCTGGACGCGAAGCAGTCCCCCTTCAAGCGGGCCCTGACCCCGGCCCAGTGCATCCAGTACGCCCTGGATAAGCCCGGTGTGCTGACAGTGCTGCCTGGTGCGGGCAACGTGGACGAACTGCGGCATAACCTCGCTTATCTGGACGCGTCCGACGCCGAGCGGGACTATTCCGTCATCGCCAGCCTTGCCCCGGAGGGATCCAAAGGCCGGTGCGTGTACTGCAACCATTGCGCGCCCTGTCCGGCGGGCCTGAATGTGGGCCTCATCAACAAGTATTACGACCTGGCCAGGGCGGGGGACCCCCTGGCGGCGGAGCACTATCACACCCTTGCCAAGACCGCCGCGGACTGCGTTGGCTGCGGGCACTGCGACGGCCGCTGCCCATTCCATGTGGAGCAGTCAGCCCGGATGCGTGAGATCGCGGCGTATTTCAAATAAGATGCTCCATCAAGAGCAAACAACAGCCTCATCGTTGCGATGGGGCTGTTGCCATTGCTGGGAGGTTTATAGGACAGCGATGCCGGTAGGATGAGGATACCGGGAGGTGTTTTTATGAAGCACAAGGTCAGGGCGCTGGTCCAGGTGGAGAAATATGGCCTGTTCGGCAAGACAAAGGTCTTTGAAGAGCGGAACATCACGGTGGACGGCAAGACGTACAGGAAAATGAAAAGGGCCCAGCGGGACCGCCCCTTCAGCGTCGGGGAGATGATGTTCTATGACCTTTTGTGGGACGAGGATTGAAGGCGGCGCGGCTTTGCGGTAAAATAGAAAAAAGGGGGTGAGCCGCGATGCAGAGATGTCCCTGGTGCCTGATGAACGAGCGGCAGACCCGCTACCATGACCAGGAGTGGGGCGTGCCTGTCCATGACGACCGCAAGCAGTTCGAGTTTCTCATGCTGGAGGCCATGCAGTGCGGCCTCAGCTGGGATACGGTGCTGCGAAAGCGGGAGGTTTTTCGCGGCTGCTTTGACGGGTTCGATTTTGATAAGGTGGCGGCCTACACCGACGAGGACGTGGACCGCATTATGGCCGTATCTGGCATGATACGCTCCCGGCGTAAGATCGAGGCGGTCATCAATAACGCCCGGTGCGTCCTGCGTATCCGGGCGGAGTTCGGCACGTTTTCCGACTACCTCTGGGGTTGGACCGGTGGGAAGACGATGCTCTACAAAGGTCATGAACTGGGCCATATCCCGGCGTCCAACGACCTATCCGACCGTATCGCCAAAGACCTGAAAAAGCGGGGCATGAAGTACATCGGCAGCGTGACCGTTTATGCCCACCTGCAGGCCTGTGGCGTTATCAACGACCATATCAAGGAATGCTTCCGGTATCAGGAGCTGGTGGACGGCGCGGATAGTTATGCCTTGCAAATGTTATAGCAAGTGTTATAATAATTGCTGAGTGTGACCAGCAAGATATGGAATGAAGAAGGGAGGGTCATATGATGACCAAGAGAGATTTGCCGGAAGTGCTTTTAACCAGTTTGAGAGAGCTCGGCGGAGAGGCGACTATTGTTGGTATTTGCAAGTACGTTTGGGAACAATATGCGGATGAGTTGAGAGATTCGGGGGATTTGTTTTATACATGGCAATATGATATACGCTGGGCTGCTACTGAGTTGAGAAAAGAGAGGCTCATGAAGGCGGCTGCTTGTAGCCCAAGTGGTGTATGGCAACTAAGTAATCAGTAAAGGTTCACTTGATGGTGGGCGCGGATGAATAATACCTAAACTCGCGTTCTTTACCTAGGCCTGACAGGGACGCTGAAGTGTTTGTACAGTTAAAGCACCGCCCGCAGCATCTACCGATGGAGAGACATCCAGGTGGCCCTGTGTATCTATAACCAAGTCCCCGGCCAGCGTTCGCTGACCGGGGATCTTGTGTGCAGCGGTGTTGTGCTCGAACTGTTTCTATGTAAAACAATGATTTCACTTGATTTTTCCGAGGCGCTCTAGGCGGGAGGCAATAGCGCCACGCGTGCGCTTGAAAGTGTGGCTCAGCTCGCTTACAGAGCTTCCATTGTCGAAGAGACGGCAAAGCTCCGTGTCATCTTCTTTTGTCCAAGGTTTTCCAGCGTTTTCCGGCGTCCTCTTTGATGTTTTCCGGTCAAGCTCCCGCAAAATGGTGTGGAGCGCCCGGATGATATCCGGCTCGTTGCATGCGTCATCCTTGGGCAAAACTTCTCCGGTCAACGGGTTCATGCCATCGGCTAAACCCTCCAAAAGCTGCTTCGCATACTGAATGTTCATAGCGCGCCCTCCCGTGCAAAATAACGCAACATATTCATATTATACATTGTCTGCTGTTCAATTTCAATTACAGTTTGGAGGCGTTGTCCGTGTGGTTGCTGTCCGTTTTATTGTGCAGCTCCGGCCGTATAATAAAGCCACCGTCAAGGAACAACACAAAGGAGGACGAAGCATGAGCATCGTATTGAGAAGCTATCGCGAGGTATGGCGGGACACGCTGCGCTCGGAAGCCGGACCGGAGCAGGTGACGCGTCTGCCTCTGCGGCGCATCGGGGCGCGGGATGGCGTTTACGTCATCACAGGCGCTCGGCATGAGGAAGCAGCCCGGTATATGGCCGAGCACCTGGCGTCCGCCACCGGCCTGGTGGCGCAG
Source organism: uncultured Oscillospiraceae bacterium (assembly GCA_947624395.1). GTDB lineage: Bacteria > Bacillota > Clostridia > Oscillospirales > Oscillospiraceae > CAJOIG01. The sequence goes on along the minus strand of CANQKA010000040.1, from coordinate 11,172 downwards.
ATCATGCTGACCGGCAAGGTGGAGGACATGTTCGGCGTGGTGGTGGACGTGGAGTACCCCGGCGAGATGCCCTCGTGAAAACTCCGCCCGCGGGCGATATTGCGTCTGGCATATTTTCGTCTTGTCTGCTATACTATAGCAAACAAACGGTAAAATGGGGTAGACAGACATGCGCGGGAAGAAACTGTGGGACACGCTCAAGGCGGCGGCAGCTGCGTACAGCAAGACCGATCTTTGGCTGTACGCCGCCAGCGGGTCGTATTATATGTTCCTGTCTCTTGGCCCGCTGATGGTGGTCCTGCTGGGACTGCTGCCCTATTTCCCGTTCACCCAGCAGGAGCTTTTGGACCTGCTGCTGGGGTACGCCCCCGCGCCGCTGCAGGAGCTGGTGCAGGACCTGGTGGAGGGCGTGTACGCCAACTCCACGGCCGCGCTGGGCGTTGGCCTGGTGGCGGAGCTTTGGTCGGCGGGCAAGCTGCTCAGTCTGGTCATGCGGTGCGTTGGCCGGCTGTACGACGGCCGGTCGGCAGGGTATCTGCGCAACCGGATCATGGGCGCGCTGTACACGGCGGTGGCGCTGGTGCTGGTGCTGGCCAATGTGGCGCTGCTGTTCGCGGGGGAGTCCATGCTGGGCGCATCCAGGGCGATGTGGGTCATCATGCGGCTGCGGCCGGTGATCTTCTTCGCGGTGGTCACGGCGGTGGACGCGCTGCTGTTCAGCACGGTCCCCAAGCGAAAGCTGCATTTTCGCGACCAGCTCCCCGGCGCGGCCTTTTCCTCGGCGGCATGGCTGCTGTTTTCCCAGATCTACTCCTGGGCGGTGGAGCGCTTCGGGTTTTACAGCATTTACGGCGGCCTCGCCATCGTGATCATCTCGCTTTTCTGGATGTACTGCTCGCTGTATATCCTGTTCCTGGGCGCGTGGCTGAACACCATGTTTGAGAAGAAAAGGGCAATTTAAATAACACAGGACGTATAGCACGGAGCCGACGATCTGTGAGCACCCTCACAGGTCATCGGCTCTTTTCTCTTGACATTTTCAAAGATGCTGGTATAATAAGCAACATAGGTTACGCATCCTATGTTGCTTTACGCTTGGGAGGAACGCATTATGCCGCCAAAATGCAAATTCACACGGGAAGAGATCGTGCGCGCCGCGCTGGACCTGACGCGCAAAGCCGGTCCCGACGGCCTGACCGCGCGGGCGCTGGCAGAGGCGCTGGGCTCGTCGGTCAAGCCGATATTTGGGCTGTTCAAGAATATGGAGGAGGTGCAGGTTGCGGTGCGGTCCGCGGCGCAGGATCTGTACCAAAGCTATCTTGCCGAGGATATGGCCGCGGGGAAATATCCCCCCTACAAGGCCAGCGGCATGGGCTATATCCGTTTCGCCAGGGAGGAAAAAGAGCTTTTCAAGCTGCTTTTCATGTGCGACCGCCAGGGTCAGCCGCCGGAACCGGGCAGGGAAATGGACGTGATCATCCCTCTCATCATGAAAAACACGGGACTTTCCAGGGAGCGTGCGGAGCGGTTTCATTTGGAGCTGTGGATATTCGTGCACGGTATTGCGTCCATGATCGCCACGGGCTATCTGGATTGGGATATGCAGACCGTCAGCGACGTGCTGACCGACGCCTACATGGGCCTGAAGACGCGTTTTTGCGCAGAGGCGGGGGAATAACATGGACGCCATCCAAACAGTCAAGCTCACGAAAAAATACAGGGACCTGACCGCCGTGGACGCGCTGGAGCTGACCGTCCGGCAGGGGGAACTGCTGAGCCTGCTGGGGGTCAACGGCGCGGGCAAGACCACCACCATCAAGATGCTGACAGGACTTACCCGGCCTACCTCCGGCGACGCGTTCCTGAACGGGAAGAGCATTTTGACGGACAGTGGGGCGGTCAAGGCCATGATCGCTGTGTCGCCGCAGGAAACGGCGGTGGCGCCCAATCTGACGGTCCGGGAGAATCTGGCGCTGATGGCGGGTGTGCATGGATTTGCCAAAGCGCAGGTAAAGGACAAGGTCGCGGACTTGAGCGGCCGTTTCGGTCTGGGAGAGGTCGCGGACAAAAGAGCGGGAAAGCTGTCCGGCGGCTGGCAGCGGCGGCTCAGTATCGCTATGGCGCTCGTCAGCGACCCGAAAATTCTGTTTCTGGACGAGCCGACGCTGGGGCTGGACGTGCTGGCGAGAAGCGAACTGTGGGGCATGATCCGTGCCCTCAAAGGAAAAATGACTGTGATCCTGACGACCCATTACATGGAGGAAGCCGAGGCGCTTTCCGACCGCGTGGCGATAATGAAAAGCGGGCGGCTGATGCTCACCGGCACCCCTGCGGAGATCAAGCGACATGCGGGTACAGACAAATTCGACGAGGCGTTCGTGCGCATCGTAAAGGAGGCGGCCAAATGAGAGTATTTGCTTTTTCCAAGCGGAACGATCTGGAAATTTTGCGGGACCCGCTGAATCTGTTTTTCGGAGTGGGTTTTCCCATTGTCCTGCTGCTCCTTTTGACCGTCATCCAGAGGAATATCCCGGTGGCGCTGTTTGAAATTGAGCATCTGGCGCCGGGGATCGTCGTATTCGGGCTGTCGTTTATGACGCTGTTCTCCGCTACGCTGATTGCGAAAGACCGGGGCAGTTCCTTCCTGCAAAGGCTGTACACCACACCCCTGACGGCGGTTGACTTCATTCTGGGCTATCTCTTGCCGCTCCTGCCTATTTGCGTTGCCCAATCGGCCATTTGTTACGGGGTGGCGGTGCTCCTGGGGCTGAGAGCGACGGCGCATATCGTGATATCGGTCCTGTGTACCCTCCCCGTGGCGCTGCTGTTCGTGTCGCTGGGGCTTCTGTGCGGCAGCGTTTTCACAGATAAACAGGTAGGCGGCATCTGCGGAGCGCTGCTGACGAATCTGACGGCGTGGCTTTCCGGCATCTGGTTCGATTTAGGGCTGGTGGGCGGCGCGTTCCAGAAAATCGCGAACCTGCTTCCCTTCGTCCACGCCGTGGAGATGGAGCGGGCCGTCCTGCGGGGCGATGCCGCTGGGGTGTTCCCACATATTTGGTGGGTATCAGGCTACGCCGCCGCCGTGACGGTCGTCGCGGTGGGCGCGTTTCTGCGGCAAATGAAAAGACAGTGAGCCAACAATAAGCAGCTCAGAGCGGCAGATCGGGATTTGGAGGGATATTATGCGTGACGACTATCCAAAAATAATTGGCTGTAAAGTCTATGGAATAATTGATAGACCTATTGGCAGCTGCCACCCTCACGATAAGGAAATGATTTATCCGATAAACTACGGATATGTCAAAAATGTTTTTGCGGAGGACGGTGAAGAACAGGATATTTATCTTTTGGGCGTTGATGTTCCTGTAAATATGTTTGAGGGATGTGTTATAGCCGTATACCGCAGGTCTGATGACATTGAAGATAAATGGATCGTATCGGCAGACGGAAAGGATTATCCAGATGAAGTCATACTCGAAAAGATAGCCTTTCAGGAACAGTTTTTTCATGGTAAGCTGCTTAGATAAATTTAAATATAGAGGTACAATACGTGAAAAGAATAGAAATGTTTGAACCATGGTTTTTCATGTTTTTTGGAGTTTTTCATCTTCACAGAATTTGGGGATTGCTTGATAGAAAATCTTATGCGGATTTTTGGATCGGTATCATGGAACATAAAGGCTGGTTCTATTATCTGCTTATGATTTATGGAGGGTTTTACCATGAAAAGAGCATATGACGCGCTGCCGGAGTCCATGAAAAACATGGAAATGTACGGATTTCACTGGATGGAATTTGTGGTGCAGATACCGTCGCCGCTTTATATCATCACGTCCTACAAAAGCAACGGCCTGACGAATGCCTGCATGCAGTCGTGGACCACCTTCACCGGCGGAAAAAACGGTTTTTACGCCATCGTCGCCTCCGTCAGCAAATACGGGCATTTATACCAGACGCTTCACGAGACGGGAGAGGCGGTCATCAACTTTATGTCCGCCGAGTTTTACGACAAATGTATGGCGACCATCCGGCATAATGGATTTGACGACGACGAGATAGCCCTGGCCGGTCTGACCGCCGTAAAGGCCGATAGAGTCCATGCGCCGATGATCGGGGAATGTTTTATCAACCTGGAGTGCAGGGTCAAGTGGGAGAAAGAGATCGCCGCGGGGGACGATTCGGTCCTGATGTGCCTGCAGGTCGTGAAGGCGCATATCGACGAGCGCCATCTGGACGAAAACGATTTGGGACGGACCGGCAAAACCGGTATCCTTTACAACATCCATCATCCCATCGACCCGGAGCGGTTCAGCGGCGCCGCCCACGACTACCTGGGCGTTATAGAGAAGATACGGGACTACGCCGAATATTGAAAGCGCCGATCTGCGTGAATGATCGAGGCTTGTCCATATATATCAAGAAACAAAATGAGCCTGGTGGTATGATAGATCGCGGGTGCAGGATGAATGATGTAAATGCGGTAGTCCTGGCGCAGGCGTATATCAAAGCGCATCACGGGGATGCGGAATTTGGCATCGAAAGCGTATGCCGTGCGGTGGGGTATTCCCGGCGTCAGCTCGACAGATTGTTCCAAAAGCATATGCGCATGACGCTCTATGCGTATATCAACGCCGTTTTGTTGAGCGAGAGCGCGGCGAGGCTGCTTGAGACGGAGCAGGGCGTCATGGACGTTGCGCTGGACTGCCACTATCAGTCCCATGAGGGCTACACGCGGAGCTTTGCCAAACGCTTTTTTATCACGCCTCAGGAATACCGCAGGCGGAAGATCGCCATACCGCTCTTCACCCAGCACCCGGTCAGTCATTACTACATTTTGAAAGGTGGACAAGCGATGGAAACGACAGCGCTCTGTACAGTCACGCCTGTGACCAGGCCCAGAAGGAAACTGATCTATCTGCCGTCGCGGGCGGCGACCGGCTATTTTGATTACTGCGAGGAAATGGGGTGCGAATGGGAGGGGCTGCTCAACAGCATCCCCGAAAAGTTTGACACCGCCGCATTGATCGAGCTGCCCGATCATCTGCAAACAGAGGGAGAGAGCAAGGTCGCGTCCGGCGTCGAGGTGCCGCTGGATTACGAAAAACCTTTGCCTGACGGCTACAGGGTCGCGGAGCTTGAGGCATGTATCATGCTGCACTTTCAAAGCGAGCCATATGACGACCCCGACGATTTCGGGACCGCTATCGGACAGGTCCTGCAAGCGGTCGAGCATTACGACTTTGCACGCTACGGATACCAGAAGGCCGATCAGATCGCTCCGATATTCAATCTGGGGGCGGACCCCAAACTTGGGGCGAGGATCGCGGTCCCCGCGATCAAAACATGAGCGGGAAAATAACAAAAGGGAGACGGCTTTTGCAGCTGTCTCCCGACGTTTTTCCGTTTTATTTCCCCCGGAGCATGCGGCCGGCGTTCAAAATGGCTATCACGGCCACGCCCACGTCGGCGAACACCGCCTCCCACATGGAGGCAAGACCAAACGCGCCCAGGACCAGAAACAGCGCCTTCACGCCCAGGGCGAACGCGATGTTCTCCGTCACGATGCGGCTGCACTTGCGGGCCACGTCCATAGCGGCGGCCAGCTTGCCCAGATCGTCGTCCATGAGCACCACGTCGGCCGCCTCCAGCGCCGCGTCGGAGCCCATAGCGCCCATGGCCACGCCCACGTCCGCACGGCTCAGCACCGGCGCGTCGTTGACGCCGTCGCCCACGTAGGCCAGCGCCGCCTTGGGGGACTTTTTCGCCAGAAGCTGCTCCACGTGCTCCACCTTGTCACCGGGCAGAAGCTCGGCGTGTACCTCGTCCAGGCCCAGCGCATTGCCCACGGCCTGGCCCACGGCTTTGGCGTCGCCGGTGAGCATGACGGTTTTGATGCCCCGCGCTTTCAGCTCCCGGATGGCGGCGGGCGCGGAGTCCTTTACCCGGTCGGCGATGAGCACCCGGCCCAGATATTTGCCCTCACGGGCCACATACACCACCGTGCCGGTCTCATTGCCGCTTTGGGCCTTCACGCCCGTGTCGGCCATGAGCTTTTCGTTGCCGGCGGCGACGCTCTGGCCGTCTATCCTGGCGGTGACGCCCCGGCCGGCGATCTCCTTCACGTCCGTGACGCGCCCCTCGTCAATTTCCTGTCCGTATGCCCGGCGCAGGGACTGGGCAATGGGGTGGTTGGAATAGGCCTCCGCCAGGGCCGCACATTCCAGCAATGAGCCGTCCGTCACGCCCTCAGCGGGGTGGAGGGAGGCGACCTCGAACACGCCCTGGGTCAGGGTGCCGGTCTTGTCGAACACCACCGTCTCCACCTTGGCAAGCCGTTCCAGGTAGTTGCCGCCCTTGACCAGAATGCCCCGGCGGGACGCTCCGCCGATGCCGCCGAAGAAGGCCAGGGGGATGGATATCACCAGCGCGCATGGGCAGCTTATCACCAGGAATATCAGCGCCCGGTGGACCCATGTGGCCCACCCGCCCGCGAACAGCGGCGGCAGCACCGCCAGACACACCGCGCCCAGCACCACGGCGGGGGTGTACACCCGGGCGAAGCGGGTGATGAAATTCTCCGCCGCGGCCTTTTTGGAGGCGGCGTTTTCCACCAGCTCCAATATCTTGGACACGGTGCTCTCGCCAAAGGGTTTCGTCACCTGCACGGTGAGAACGCCGGTGAGGTTCACGCAGCCGGAGACGATCTCGTCCCCCTGGGCCACGGTCCTTGGCACGCTCTCGCCGGTCAGCGCCGCGGTGTTCAGCGTGGACGCGCCGGACACTACCACGCCGTCCAGGGGCACTTTTTCACCGGGCCGGACAAGTATCTGCTCGCCCACGGCTATCTCGTCCGGGTCCGTCTCGACAGGCTCGCCGTCCCGCAGGACGGTGGCGCTGTCGGGCCTAATGTCCATCAGCTGGGCGATGGACTTGCGGGACTGGCCCACGGCGTGGCTCTGGAACAGCTCGCCCACCTGGTAAAAGAGCATGACCCCCACGGCCTCGGCGTACTCGCCCAGGGCCAGTGCGCCCACCGTGGCCAGGGCCATGAGGAAGTTTTCGTCGAATACCTGCCCGTGGGCGATGTTCCGCACCGCCTTCCAGAGAACGTCCCACCCCACGATGACATAGGGGACGAGAAACGCCAACAGCTTCCACAGACCCTCCAGCGGCGCCAGCGACGCGGCTATCAGCAGCGCCCCCGCGATCAAAATGCGGGCCAGAGCCTTTTTCTCTTTCCGCGTCATTTCAGTACGATCCGGCAGTCCGGCTCCACCCGCTTGCAGCACTTGACCACCTGCTTCATTATCTCGTCGAAGCGTGCGTCGTCCGCGTCGATGGTCATCTTCTGCATGAGAAAGCTCACGGAGGCGTCATGCACCCCGTCCAGCTTCTTCACGGCGTCCTCCATCTTCTGCGCGCAGTTGGCGCAGTCCAGGTCCTCCAGCTTGAATGCCTTTTTCATGGTGTATCTCCTCTCAAATTATTCTTCAATATGTTCCATACCCTGGGCGATCAATGTCCGCACATGGTCGTCTGCCAGGGAGTAGAAGACCGTCTTGCCCTCTTTTCGGGGCTTCACCAGCCGGCCGGACTTCAGCACCCGAAGCTGGTGGCTCACCGCGGATTGCGTAAGGCCCAGAAGCTGTGCGATGTCGCACACGCAAAGCTCCGCCTCGAACAGCGCGTACAGTATCTTGATCCGGGTGGAGTCCCCGAACACCTTGAAAAGCTCCGCCAGGTCGTACAGTTTCTCGTCCTCCGGCATCTGTTCCGTCACCTGTCGCACCGTGTCCTGGTGGACGAACAGAAAGCCACAGCGCTCCACGTCGTTGCTGTCCGGCATGGTCCGCACCTCCTTTGCAAAAACAAACATATGATTGATTGTTCATATATTATCATATGCGCCGCGCCTTGTCAAGGGGTATATTCGTTTTTTCGACAGAGCGGCAGACGGCCTGCGCCCTTGATTTTTGCGGGGAAACGTGGCATTATAGAAAATAACGTTTTTTCAACAGGGGGGAGCGTCATGCAGGACAAGGAAAAAGAGCCCGTCAGCCGCGATACCCGCCCACGCCGGGGCGTTTGGAGCATCATATTCGGCCGCGGCGCGGTGGCGCTGTTGCTGCTGCTGGCCCAGTTCGGCTTCCTGTTCGTGCTGTTCGGACGCCTGCAGCAGTACAGCATCTATCTGACCGGCGCGGTGGACGTGCTGTCGGTGGCGTTTTTGATCTATCTGCTCAACACCCGCTCCAACCCCTCCATCAAGCTCACCTGGTGCATCATCATCGCGCTGGTGCCGGTGTTCGGCGTGCTTTTGTACCTGTTCATCACCTTTGACTGGGGCCACCGGACAGAGCAGCGCATTTTGCACAGCGTCAAGGCCGAGTGCGCGCACCTTATGCCGGAGCCGCAGGAGCTGATGGACCGGCTGAAGAACCAGGAGCCGGGATTCTGGCCCCTGGCAAGGTACCTGGCCGAGGCCAACGGCTATCCCGCCTATGAGAACACGGACGCGGTCTATTTCCCCAAGGGTGAGGACAAGTACGCGGCCATGCTGGAAGAGCTGGAGGCGGCGGAGAAATTCATCTTCCTGGAGTACTTCATCGTGGAAGAGGGGGAGATGTGGGACAGCCTTCTGGATATTCTGAAGCGGAAGGTCCAGCAGGGCGTGGACGTGCGGGTGCTGTACGACGGGACATGTTCGCTGCTGCGCCTGCCGGCCAGCTACCCGAAAAAGCTCCGGGCCCTGGGCATCAAGTGCAAGGTCTTCGCGCCCATCCGGCCCTTCATCTCCACCAGCTACAACAACCGGGACCACCGGAAGATACTGGTCATCGACGGCAAGGTGGGCTTCACCGGCGGGGTGAACCTGGCGGACGAGTACATCAACCGGCGGGAGATGTTCGGCCACTGGAAGGACGCGGCGGTGATGCTCCGGGGCGATGCGGTCCGGAGCATGACGCTGATGTTCCTGCGACTGTGGAACGCCACGGAGCGCCAGCGGGACTATGAGCCCTATCTCATCGAGCCGGGCCCGTGCAACGGCATGCGCCAGGGCTGCGTGATACCCTATGGGGACAGCCCCATGGACCAGGAGCTGACCGGGGAGATGGTGTATCTGGACATCCTGAACACCGCCCGGGACTATGTGTACATCATGACGCCCTATCTCATTTTGGACAACGAGATGGTCACGGCCCTCTGCTTCGCCGCCAGGCGGGGCATCGACGTGCGGCTGATACTGCCCGGTATCCCGGACAAGAAATACGCCAATCTTCTTGCCAAGAGCCACTACAAGGTCCTGACCGAGGCCGGCGTGCGCATTTACGAGTACACGCCGGGGTTCATCCACTCCAAGGTGTTCGTCAGCGACGACATCAAGGCCGTGGTGGGCACCATCAACCTGGACTACCGGAGCCTGTACCTGCACTTTGAGTGCGCGGCTTATTTCTACAAATGCCCCGTGATAGCCGACATCCTGCGGGATTTCCATGAGACCTTCCCCCAGTGCCGCGAGATCACGAAGGAGGACGCTGCGAACCAGAAGCTCTCCACCCGTCTGGCGGGGGCCATACTGAAGGTCGCCGCGCCGCTGATGTAAACCAAGCAATCACAAACGTGCCCCGTCTTGTATACAATGGGACGAGGCCGATCGACCTCTCCAGGAAAGAAAAAGAGCCGGAGAGGGGCAAAACAAAATGTCTATACGATGGAAGAAAGCCGGCCGGATGGCCGGCTTTTTGCTGTTGGTCACGCTGCTGCTGGACCTGGGGTCCTCCGGCGTGGAGGCGGAGCCGGGGGCGGTGAGGACCATCGCCAGCGCCCAGGACCTGGCGGCTTTCGCCGAGAGCGTCAACGACGGCGAGAGCTACGCCGGCCGGACCGTGACGCTTACGGCCGACATCGACCTGGCCGGTCAGCCGTTGCCGCCCATCGGCCGGCCCGACCTGGGGCTTGCCCATGTGTTCCAGGGCGTATTCGACGGCGGCGGCCACGCCATCACCGGCCTGACGCTCACCGTCGGCGCCGGCGGCAGCGTGGGCCTGTTCACGGAGCTGCACGGCGCCACGGTCAAGAACCTGATCCTGCAGGCCCATGTGGCCGCCAACGAGCACAGCGCCGTGGGCGCGCTGGCGGGGTGGACGGTGAACGCCACGGTGCTGCACACGTCCGTCACCGGGTATATCACCGCCGCCGACTGGTCCGTGCCGGAGGACGGCAGCCTGGCCGTGGGCGTGGTGGCGGGCAAGGCCACGGGCCGGACCGTGCTGGACCACGTGGCCGCCACGGGCTATGCCGCCGGGACCGGCGCCTTCCACTGGGCCGTGTACGTGGGCGGGCTCATCGGCTATATCCAGGGCGGCGGGTCCATCGCCAACTGCTACACTACAGCGATGGCCTTCTGCAACGACGCGGGGGTATACGTGGGCGGCTTTTTCGGCGGCGCCATCGATCCGCCGCCGGTGCGGGACAGCTACGCCGCCTGTCCGGTCCACGGCGGGCGGGCCACCTCCGGGGCCTTCGCCGGTTACGCCCAGGGCGGCAGCGCTTACAACGTCTGGTACGACGCCGATCTGGCCGGGGCTCTGGCCGGCGTGGCGTCGCCCGAGGGAAACGGGCTCGACGCCCAGCTTCTGCGCGAGAGCACGGCCGCCATGCAGGACAGCGCGTTCCCATCCCGCCTGGGGGACGCTTTCACCCAGGCCGGACCGGAGCAGAACGGGGGCTATCCCGTCTTTCGCTACGCGGTGCCTCAGTCCTCCCCGACGGCCACTCCGGAACCAACCCCGGAACCAACCCCGGAACCAACCCCGGAACCAACCCCTGAGCCAACCCCTGAGCCCACGCCAAAGCCTACGCCAGAGCCTACGCCAGAGCCTACGCCAAAGCCCACGCCGAAGCCTACGCCGAAGCCTACGCCGAGGCCCACGCCAAAACCCACGCCTGTGCCGACGGCCACGCCGGAGCCTGTCATTCCCACTTTGGAGCCGATTTGCACGCCTATAATGACCGAGAGCCCCACCATGGAGCCGAGCGCGACGCCAGAAGCCACAGCGTCCCCCACCGACACGCCGGAGCCGACTATGGAACCGACCGTGGAGCCGACCGTGGAGCCGACCGTGGAACCGACCACGGAGCCGACCGTGGAGCCGACCGTGGAGCCGA
>CANQKA010000039.1 GCA_947624395.1 uncultured Oscillospiraceae bacterium | reverse complement strand
CGGTGAACACCGACTACCAGAGCCCGGAGAGCGCCGAGCACCTGTGCGCCAAGACCGCGCCCTACGCCGAGAAATGGGCCCCTGTGGCCGCCGAGACATGGAAGGCGGGGTGAACCTGGGGAGGAAAGGCCGGCGGTGAACTGTCTCTCCCCCAGTCAGCGCCAAAGGCGCTGACAGCCCCCTCGTCAGAGGGGGCCTTGATCTATACCCCAGGAAAAGAATATGGCCCCCTCTGACGAGGGGGCTGGCGAGCGGAGCGAGACTGGGGGAGAGAAGCATCAAAATCCAACGCTGTCCCCGGCTATGCCGGGGACACCTTCTATTTTCCTTTCATCCGTACGGCGGTGTAAAAGACGCGGGGGGCGGAGGACATCAGGCGGAATGCGGCGCGGTCTCGGGGGGACAGGGCGCTGGGGTCCAGGGCCGGGCGGTACTGGGCCAGAAGAGCGCGGGCCCGGTCGTACACGGGCCGGTATGCGTCATAGGGCAGATCGGCGGCGGCGTGATAGGCCGTCACGTACGCGGCCCTGCAGACCTTGTAAGCCCCCGCGGCCAGCACCGCCGGGGGCATTTTTTCCCGCCGGAACATGTCTATCATGTCCACGGCGGCGTCCAGCAGGTCCAGGTGCCGGGGCTCGAAAGCGCGGTGCTGCAGGCTCTCGGGCCGCTGCAGATAATAGTACACCGCCTCCGGCACGTACGCCACCCGGTCGCAGGCCATAAACTGCCGCCAGATGGCGAAGGAGTCCTCAAAAATGCGGCCCTCCGGGAAGGGCCAGGCGGCCGCGATCTCCCGCTTCACCAGCCGGCCGCAGGCAAAGCAGCCGAAAAGGCGCTCATAGCACGCCTCCGCCAGGGCCCTGTCCCGCTCCAGGCTGGTCCGGTCGATGGCCGGGGCGAGCTGCCGGCGCACGCCGCCATCCGGCTGGGGGTATTCCCGGCAAAGGCGGGACACCGCCATGGGCACGCCAAAGTGCTCCGCCGCGGTGTAAAGCGCGAAAAGATAGTTCTCCGACACCCGGTCGTCCGCGTCCACAAAGGCGATATACGCCGCTTCAGACCGCTCCACGGCCCGGTTGCGGGCGGCGGAGGGGCCGGCGTTTTCCTGTCTGAGGAGCCGGACCCGGCTGTCCCGAGCCGCATATTGTTCGCACAGGGCGGCGCTGCCGTCGGCGGAGCCGTCGTCCACCAGGGTGACGACAAAATCCTGAAACGTCTGGGCCAGAAGGCTCTCCACGCTCCGGGAGAGAAAGTTTTCCCCGTTGTAGACCGGCACGATCACGTCGATGCGGGGCGCGTTTTGCATCATGTCCCCTCCCCTCCCAGCGCCCGGAGGGACCGGGCAAAGGCGGTGTAGTTTTTCTCGGCGCTGCAATGGGCCTCCCAGAAAGCACGGGCCCGAGCCCTATACGCCTGGTAATCATTCTCCGGCATGGCCGCGAAGGCGCGTATGGCCGCCGCCAGGGCCTCCGGGGTCACGTCCGGGGGGAGAAGCTTTCCCGTCTGGCCGTCAAGCACGATCTCCCCTGTGCCGCCCACGTCCGTGGCAAGGCAGGGGATGGAAAAGCTCAGGGCCTCCATGATGGACACGGGCACGCCTTCAGACGCGCTCACGTTTACGAACAGGTGGGCGGGGGTTTTGGCGTACTCGGAAAGCAGGGCGGCGTTGTCGATATTGCCCCGCAGGTCCCATTTTATGTTGGCCGGCAGGGCGGCGCATTGCTCGCGCAGCTCGTCCAGCAGCGGGCCATCCCCATAGTGGGTCCAGCGTATCTCCCGGTCCGTGATATTTGCCAGGGCTTGGGCGATGAGGGCCACCCGCTTCACGGGCGTGACGGTGGAGCAGCTTATGATACGCAGGGGGCCGTCCGATAAACTGGCGGGGCACACGCCGCGGTCCGGCGTGCCCAGGCGGGACACGGTGAGCTTGTGGGCCCAGGCGGGGTATTTTTCTGACAGGTAACGGCGGCCATCCTCGCCTATCAATATCACCCGGTCCAGGCGCTCCAGCAAATAGGGCCGCAGGGGGATATAGCCGTTTTTCCGGGCGGATTCGTACAGGTCGTACCGGTGGGCGCGGGCAATGACGGGGGCGTTTGGCAGCAGCCGCTTTTGCAGCAACAGGGCCACATAGGGCTGGTAGTCGAAGCGGTAGCTGTAGAGAACGACGGGCTCGCCGGACCCGGCCAGGCCGGCTTTTTTCAGGTATTTTTCGATGACATGGGCCTCGTGGTGAGACCGGCCCAGATAGAAAAAGAGCCACGCCACCCGGCTGAAACTCAGGCGGCGGGCGCGAAAAAGCCGCCCCAGCTCGGCGTAAAGCGCCTTATCCAACAGCGCCCGGAGGCAGCCGGGGATGCAGGCCGCCAGGGAGAATGGCACGGGGCAGACGTGGAATTTTTCGGACGGCAGAGGCCGCAGGTGGGCCCGGTGCTCCCGGCGCAGCTGCATGGCGCAGACGTATACGTCGTCAAAGCCCTCATAATAGGCTGTCTCCGTCTCCAAAAATGGCTCCCAGGGGCCGTATGGGTAGCCGTTGGCAAGCAGGATGAGCTTCATCGTTCGCTTTTATCGGCCGGGTCGTTCAGGGTGTGGCGGACCTGGTACTGGGGCATGTTGCTGACGGTCATGTAAATGCGGCCGATATATTCGCCGCACAGGCCCAGCAGGGCCATGATGACGCCGCCGATGCCAAGCTGCAGGGCGATGCTGGTGGTGAACCCGGCGGCGATGGCCGGGTTTATCAGCTTGCGTATGACCACGGCCAGGGCGGTGATAAAGCCTACCAGGGCGCAGATAAGGCCCAGAACGGCCGCCAAGCGCAGGGGCACCGTGGAGAAGTTGGTGAACCCCGTCAGCCACAGGGCCAGCATCTTCCGCAGGGTATAGTTGGACCTGCCGGCGATGCGGTCCCGGTGGGGCATGTCCACATTGGCGTACCGGCACAGCACGTGGGACAAATACCCGCCCATGGAGGGAAAGGGGCTTTTGTACTGCTGCAAAGCCTGGATGGCGGTCTTGCTCAGGGCGCAATAGCTGGACAGGGCGATGCCCCTGGGCTTTGAGCCGTTCCACTCCAGCACCCGGCCGTTGAGCCAGCTGGTGAAGCGCTTGAAGACGTTATGATGCTTGTGGGGAAAGCGGGCGTACACCAGATCGTACCCCTCGTTAAGCACCTTGTCCGTCAGGTCGAAGATACGGTCCGCCGGGTGCTGGCCGTCGTCGTCCATGTACACCAGCACATCCCCGGTCACGTATGGCAGCGCCGCCATTTTAGCGGTGGTCTGGCCAAAGTTCCGGGAAAGGTCCACGCCCACGATCTTTTCGTCGGCCTTGCACAGGCCGGCGATCGCGGAAAAGGTGTCGTCCCCCGGGGAGTCGTTGACCAGAATGAGCTGGTAGTCGTACCCCTCCCGGGAGAGGATGACCCGGCGCAGCTCGTCCACCACCGGGCCGATGGTCCCGGCGGATCTATAGCAGGGGATGGCTACGGTGATCGTTATCATGTCCCACACCTTCCATTTACTCGATCTCTATCACGAACTGGCGCTGTATCTCCGCAAGACGGCGGAAGCAGAAGTCCCGGTCCGGGCCCTGTACGATGACCTGGCCCAATCTGTCCTTGGCGTTGGTGAATTTGTTGACCCTATCGCCCGGTTTGACGAGCAGGGACAGGTCGAAAACGCTCTCGTCCCGGGTCACACGGTCCACGATATTTTTGACCGTGCCGGACTTTTCCGACAGGAGCATCCGGGAGGCGTTGGCAACGTGGCCGTCGGTGCGGCGGGCGAAAAGGACCTCCGGGTCGTCCCCCACGGCCATGGCCGCGATCATCTCGTAATAGTTCAGGCCGTAGTAGATGCCCACGGTCTCCGGCAGGCAGGTGGCGCCGGCCCGGCCGGTCAGCTCGATGACGTATACGGTCCCGTCCCGCTCGATGAGGTCCACGTTCACCGCGCAGTTGTCCAGGCCGATGGCGTGGATGGCCTTGCGGACCTCCGCCTCGGCGGCGTCGATGACGGCTTGGGGGGCGTCGATGGGTACATAGTGGCCCACGGGCACGGCCGCGCCGGCCATATAGGTGTCGTCCCCGTGGGGCAGGACGAACAGCACCCGGCCATGGTATACGAACGCCTGAGCGCCCAGCTCCGTGCCCTCGATGAACTCCTCGATGATGCAGTAATTTTGCTTTGTCTCGGCCATCACACGGGCGAAATTGGCCCGGACCGCCGCAGCATCGCGGCAGATGAACACGCCGCGGCTGCCCTGCAGGTCCACGGCCTTCAAGATAAGCGGCAATTGCAGCGCGTCCAGCGCCGCCTTGAGAGACGCCTCGTCCGTCACACGGCGGAAGCGGGCGGTGTGGACCCCGGCGGCCTGAAAGGCGTTTTTCATCTCCCACTTGTCGGCGCAGCATATGGCCGCCTGTTCGGAAAGGCCGGGAAGGCCCAGCTTTTCACAGGCATAGCCCAAGGCGTGCACGCCGGTGTCCAGACAGCAGGTGGCGACGCCGTCGGCCTTACACTGTATGGCGGCGGCCAGGACCGCCTCGGGGTTGGAAATGTCCGCGTAGATGCTCTCGTCCGCCGCGGCAAAGCCGGGGTACACGCCGGGGATGGAGCACACGGCGGTGGAATAGCCCAAATGTTTCGCCGCGTTTATCAGCTGCACCTGGGGCGCGCTGGCCCCCAGGACCATCAGTTTTTTCATGGGTGCCTCCTGTTACAGCGGGCTGGTGGTTATCCAGTACCCGTGGCGGTTGGAGCTGTCCGTGACCGTCTCGCCGGCGCGGCCGTCATAGGACATGCGCCAGACGTTTTGCGCCCGCTCCATGGCCTGTACGTCGGCGTCGGTGAAGATGAAGCGTATCTGCGCACGGCAGGGTTTGCGTTTGACGGTCAGGTCCGGGGCGCGGCCAAAGGCGGCGTCTATCACCGCCGCCATATAGTCCACGCCGGCGGAGAGGTACACCAGGTCCGAGCCGATGCAGTCCCCGCCCATGCGGGCGCCGATCTCGATGATACGCACCCCGCCGTCCGGCAGGAGCTTGAATTCCGCGTGGCTGGCGCCGTATTTTATCTGCAGGGCGTTCAGCGCCGCGACGATCTGCTCCCGGATGGCCGGTTCCAGTTGGTGGGGAATGTCGGACGGTTCCACGTGTCCCGTCTCGATAAAGTGGGGCGCGCCGGTTGTATATTTCTTCGTAAAAGCCATAATGTGGTGAACGCCGTCGAATGAGATGGTCTCGCAGCTGTACTCCGGGCCGGGTATGAATTCCTCTATCACGGCCTCGTGGCGGAAGGACTGTTCGATTGCTTGTGGCACGGCTTCGGCCAACTGGTCAAAGTCCTCCACCTGGAAGATGCCCCGGCTGCCGGACCTATCCGTAGGTTTGACGATGACCGGCCAGGTGAACCCGGCCAGGGCCGTCTTGTCCGGGACGGCGGCGACCTTCAAAAACTGCGGGCATGGTACCCCCGCCGCGGAAAGGGCCTTGCGCATCTCGTACTTGTCCGTGGCAATGGTGTCGGTGATCGCCGGGTTACAGGGATTCGACAGCCTGCGCTGGATGAAGTTCACCGTGCCCACGGCCAGGTCCGAGCCGATGGAGCAGCAGGCGCTCACGCCGATATCGCGGCACACGGCCCAAATGGCCTCTTTTTCCGTGATGCTGATGGGGTGAAAAACGTCCGCGGTCCGCTCTCCCACGTCTCCGGCCGCCCAGGCGAACACGTGGGTCTCATAGCCCAGCTCCTTCGCCTTTTCGATGAGCGGGTTTTGATAGGCGTTGGCGCCGATGATGGCAAGCTTTTCCATGTCAGCGCCTGTAAAAGGCCGTCACCGTCTCGGCGGCGCGCTGTACGTCGCTGTCTTTAAGGCCGTAGTACATGGGCAGACGCAAAAGCCGCCGGCTGTCCCGGGTGGTGTATTTGTCCTGCCCGTGGAAGCGGCCAAAGCGCTTGCCCGCGTTGGCCGAGTGCAGGGGTACATAGTGGAACACCGCGCCCACGCCGCGGGCCTTTAAATAGGCGATGAGTGCGGTGCGCTCGGCCAGGTCTCTGGCCTTGACGTAGAAAAGGTGGCCGTTGTGCTCGCAGCCGTCCGGCACGGCCTGCAGCTCAATGCGGCCCTGGGCCGCCAGGGGGGAGAGCATCTCATGATAGAGGTCCCAGCAGTGGCGGCGGGCGGCGTTGATCTCGTCCGCCATTTCCAGCTGGCCCCAGAGATAGGCCGCGTTCAGCTCGCTGGGCAGGTAGCTGGAGCCCAGGTCCTCCCAGGTGTACTTGTCCACCTGGCCACGGAGAAAGCGGGCCCGGTTGGTGCCCTTTTCCCGTATGATCTCGGCCCGCGGGTCGTCTTCCCGCAGCAGCAGCGCGCCGCCCTCGCCCATGGAGTAGTTTTTGGACTCGTGAAAGCTGTAGCACCCGTAATCGCCGATGGAGCCCAGGGCCCTGCCCTTGTAGGTGGCCATGACGCCCTGGGCCGCGTCCTCGATCACTTTCAGGCCGTGGCGGCGGGCGATGGACATGATGGCGTCCATCTCGCAGGCAACGCCGCCGTAGTGCATGACGCATATGGCGCGGGTGCGGTCGGTTATGGCGTCCTCGATAAGCGTCTCGTCCATGTTCATGGTGTCCGGGCGGACGTCGATGAACACGGGCACCGCCCCCGCCAGCACGAAGGCGTTGGCGCTGGAGGAAAAGGTGTAGGAGGGCAAAATGACCTCGTCCCCCGGTTCCAGCTTACACAGCAGGGCCGACATGTCCAGCGCGGCGGTGCCGCTGGTGGTCAGAAGGGCCTTGGCCGCGCCGGTATGCTCTTCCAGCCAGGCGTGGCATTTTTTCGTGAAGGCCCCGTCGCCGCAGATCTTGTGGGAGTGGATGGCCTCGAGGACGTACTCGTCCTCCCGGCCGCAGCAGGGGGGCACATTGAAGGGGATCATATTCGTTCCTCCAAACGGGCAGGTGGGCCCGCCAACTTGTAGAAATGATACCATAATCGGGGGTTTATTTCAATCAGAACCAGATCACCCGGCCGCGCAGAAGCAGCAGGACCGTGGGCGCCAGATAGACAAAGGCGACCACCGCGGCGGCCCCGGCGTAGAAAAGCGCCAGCGAGACGTTCCCCGGCCATTTGGGTGTGGCGTCCGGCTTTTTCCGGCACAGGACCAGAAAGGCCAGCGCTAAAATCAAAGCGGCCCAGGGCAGTATTTTGCCCAGCGGCGACGGGGCGTTGGAAACGGCCCAGGAGAGCTCCACGGTGTTGGCGCCGTTTTCCAACGGCACGCTCATCATGGTCCCGATGAACCAGCTCAGATCCACGTCTTTGCCGTTGACCGCGCAGCGCCAGCCGTCCGCGCCCAGAATGGGCAGGAACAGCCGCTTGTTGGGTCCGTCAGCGGTCAGGTCGATGCGATAGCCGGTATCGGTCGCCGTCACCGTCATGTTTTCGTTCAGGTCCGCGTCGGCGGTAAAAGCGTCCAGGGCGGCTTTGTCCAGGGCAAAGAGGGTGATATTTTCCGCCGTCAGGTCCATGGCGGAGGTGAAGGCCGCCTCAAAATCTCCGGCTTGGAACAGGCCCAGGCAGAGTAAATTGCCGTTGAAGGGCGCGGGGTAGACCCGGTTGGTCAGATTGCCGTAGCTGGGCACGGCCACGGCTCTGTCCCCGGCGGTGATGTTCATGGCCATCCCGTCCACGGCCAGGTAAACGAAAGCGGGGGCCTCCAATTGCGCGGTCAGGGTGTAGGCGTGCATGCCCTCCCCGGACGCGTCCAGGGCCGGGGAAAGGTCCGCGGCCAGGGGCGTTTCCAGCCCGGTGAAGGCCCGGTACAGGGCGTTCAGCCGGTCGGGGATAGTAGCAAGGGCAAAGTAATCATCCAGCGCGTCCGCGTCGTACATGAGCCCCAGCACGCCGGGATAGCGGCACGCGCCCACCTGCACGCCGTCCACCACGTCCCCGGTGTCGTACAGGTCGGGGTCCAACGCCGTGGCGGACAGGACCCGGTCCACGTTCAGCAGCATATCGGAAAACACCGTGCCGCCGGTGTCCAGAATGCGGAAGTAGTTGGTGGTGTACCCCAGGCCATCGAACACAGAGAGGGTCCCGGCGGAATTGTTGGAGTTGACGGAGCTGAGCGCGTCCACACCCGCGATGGCGGGATAGCCGGCGTTCAGGCAGTTGTCCACGTTCTTCACACGGGCAAAGGGCGCTTGGGGATGGTCGGCGAAATAGTCGTGGAGCTGTTCGGAAGTGTCGATATAGGCCGGGTCGTACTCGTGGGTATAGGTGTGGTCGTCGTCCGGGGCCATATTGCCAAAGGCGTTGGCCCCCAGCTGCACCAGAACCACGGCCGCAATGGCCAGCGCGGACCGGCGCGGCGGCAGGGTGCGCAACAGGTAATAAAGGGCCGTGAACAGCGCGCCCCCCAGGGCGTACAGGGCGAACCACCGAAAATACCCCGCCGGACCCAGTACGTTCAAAAAGCACGCGCCGTAAGCCCGCAGCGTCCGCTCCACGGGCGGGACCGTCAGCAGCAGACCCACAACGGCGGCGCATATGCCCGCCACAAGCGGCCAGGTCCGGATCTTACGCGGCGCGGGGGGCTCGTCCTCCAGGCAAAGGCAGCCGGCGGCCAGAAGCGTGGCCGGGAGCATGTAGCCGTAGCGCATGGGGAAGAAATTGTACTGGCCAAAGTGCCAGGCGGTGTCGATGTTGGTGAAGACCATGGGCAGGGCGAGAAGACCCAGCATAAGCCCAAAAAACCGGATGGCCTTTTTCCGCTCGTCGGTTGGCGCGGTCCGCTGGCGCAGCAGGGCCGATATAATAAGTGCCGCCACCAGGCTCATGCCCAGCAGCATAAGGAACGTGTGCCGGGTGTTGGGGATGTCCCAGGTGGTCATGCCGGTCAAAATGCCGCTGTCCAGATTCTCCTGAAACCTTGCCCCGCCGGCCAGCACCGCGGAGGTGCGCAGCCATTGCCGGGAGCAGAGCCCCGCCGCCAAGGCCGTGGTCACCCCCAGGCGGAAGATGCGACCGCCGCGGGCTTCACGGGGCAGGACCAGAAGCACATAGCCCAGGGCGAAGAGCACCACGTATATGGTGACCATGAAGGTGTGGTATATGCTGGTGTAGAGAAACCAGGCGTAGCAGGCAAGATAGAGGCCGCATTTGCCGTCCCGCAGCAGCCGCTCCAGACCAAGAAGCAGAAGCGGGAACACCGTCACGGCGGCGAGCCACGTGGCGTTGGAGTAGTATTGCAGGACAAAGCCGGAGAAGGTGTAAAGCAGGGCGAAGAGGGTCTTATATACGCCGGACACACGGGGAAACCGCCAGCACAGGGCGATAGAGGCAAAGAGGGCGATCAGAAGCATTTTCACGCCGATATAGAGGCTCATGGCCTCCAGCACGTGGTCCCGGGCGCAGAAGAAAAAGGGCCAGTTGTAGGGGTAAAGAAGCTGCTTCCACACGCCGCCGGACAGGTCCCCGTGCAGACTGTCCCACAGGCTATAGTAGCCGGGGACATAGAACTGGGCCGCGTCCATGTAGGCCACGTTGTCCGTGCCGAAGGGCCATATGCCCCGCAGGGCGTAGACCACCGCCAGCACCAGCGCCGTAAGGCCCATGGAGGCCAGACAGACCGCCAGCGCGGACAGTATGCGGTTTTTCCGTTCAGGCAAGATCATAAATGCTCCCGTGTTTGTTCATATTTAAAGTATTATAGCATAATCGGCCGGAATAGCAAGTTGCGCCGGAACCGCACGACGTGGTATAATAACCACACACGCGAAAGGAGATACGAACATGGACGAGTTTGACGACATCGATCTGCTGGACTGCCCCAACTGCGGCGGCGTGGGCTGTTTGGAGGAGGAGGGCGGCTGGTGCGTGTACGTCCAGTGCCTGGACTGCGGCGCGCACACGGCGGAGATATCCTATAAAAACGGCATCGATAAGCATGAGGCCGCCAGGAGGGCGGCCGCGACGTGGAATTATCGGAAGGTCATCAAACCGCAGCCGGGAGAATGAAACGCGCCACAGGCGCACAATTTATGCCCCCCTTGTCAAAGGGGGTGCCCCGAAGTCCTCCCCCTCTAAAGCCCCCCTTGTCAAAGGGGGGTGGCCCGAAGGGCCGGGGGGATTGCTGTTGGACGAAGGCCAATCCCCCAGTCAGCGCCAAAGGCGCTGACAGCCCCCTTTCACAAGGGGGCCTTTCAATTAGGATGCCTCCCCTGTGTAAGGGGAGGCATTCATTATAATTCCAGTTTCATAATCTCGTAGCAGTCCATGGCGGAGTAGCAGTCGGCCAGGGCGCGGTGGGCCGTGTCCGGGACCACGCCGAAGCGTTCGCACAGATCGCACAGCCGGTGGTGTTCATACTGGGGGTAAAGCCGCCTTGAAAGGCGCATGGTGTCCACAAAATCGTTGCTCACCGGCGGCAGGCCTAAACTCAGGGCCTTGTCGTAGAGGAAATTCACGTCGAAGTGGACGTTGTGGCCCAGCAATACGTCGGAACCTAAGAAGTCCAGGTAATATTCCAGCACGTCGGAAAGGGGCGGAGCGCACCAGAGCATGTCGTCCGTGATGCCGGTCAGTTCCGTGATGCCGGGCGGCAGGGAAAAACCGGGGTTTATGAGAAGGCTTATCTCGTCCCGGACACGGCCAGAGCGGACCTTGACCGCGCCCAGCTCGATGATGGCGCTGTATTTGGGGCTCAGGCCGGTGGTCTCGATATCCACGGCGGTATAGTCTTCCAGGGAAGCGATCAGGCTCCGGCCCTTGTATGGCCTGGTCGGGGGCGCGGTCGTTCTCATTTGCCGGCGTACCGGTCCCGCTGGGCCACGGCCAGAGCGTCACAGCGGTTGTTGTACTCATTGTCCGCGTGGCCCTTGACCCATTGGAATGTCACCGCGTGCTTTTGCAGCAGGGCGTCCAGGGTCCGCCAGAGCTCGGCGTTTTTCAGGCCGCCTTTTTTCGTGAACCCGGCGGCTTTCCATTTTTTGAGCCAGCCCTCGTTCAGGGCACGGGAGATGTACTGGCTGTCGGTGTACACCGTCACGGCGCAGGGCTCCTTCAGCGCTTCCAGGGCCTTTATCACGCCGGTGAGCTCCATGCGGTTGTTGGTGGTGTCCGCCTCGCCGCCGGACAGCTCCTTTTCCGCTTTTCCGTACCGCAGTACGGCGGCCCAGCCGCCGGGGCCCGGATTGCCCGAACAGGCCCCGTCGGTGTACACGGTCACGGTCTTCATGCCTCCGGCTCTTCCTCCGCCTTGTCGGTGCAGGCGATGGAGATGATGCGGCTGCCGTCCGAAACGCGCATGAGGCGCACGCCCTGGGCGGAGCGGCCGTAGACGGAGATGGCCCCCGCGTCGGTGCGCAGGATGGTGCCGTCGTCCGAGACAAGCAGCAGGTCTTCCTCGCCGGTGACCAGCTTCATGGCGACCACCGGGCCGGTCTTGGCGGTGACGTTGTAGTTTTTCATGCCGTACCCGCCGCGGCTCTGGGTCTCCCCGCCGCGCAGATACTCCGTGGCGTCCGTGCGCTTGCCGTAGCCGTTGGCGGTGACGGAGAGGACCATGTCGCCCTGGCGCACCGCGTCGGCGCCCACGACCTTATCCCCGGCGCGGAGCTTGATGCCCCGGACGCCGGTGGCCGTGCGGCCCATGGGACGGACATCGTTTTCGTTGAAGCAGATGGCCGCGCCGTCCGCCGTGGCGAGCAAAATGTTCTGGTCCCCGTCGGTGAGGCAGACGGAGACGATCTCGTCCCCCTCGTCCAGGTTCAGGGCCCTTATGCCCACGCTGCGGATGTTTTTGAGCTCCGTGAGCAGAAGGCGCTTCACCGTGCCCCTTACCGTGGTGAAGAAGATATACTTGTCCGGCTCCATCTGGCGGATATGGAGCATGGCCTGGACCCGTTCCTCCGGTTCTAACGGCACGAAGTTCACGATGGGCGCGCCCCGGCTGGTCCGGCTGGCCTCGGGTATCAGGTAGCCCTTGCGGCTGTACACCCGGCCGCGGGAGGTGAAGAACAGGATGAAGTCGTGGCTGGAAGCGGTGAACACCGTCTCTACGTAATCTTCTTCACGGGTGGACATGGCGCGGATACCCTTGCCGCCCCGGTTCTGGGCCCGGTACTCGCTGGCGGGCAGACGCTTGATGTACCCGTTGTGGCTCATGGTGTACACGCACTCTTCCTCGGGAATGAGGTCCTCCGCGTCGATCTCCCCGGCCACGTCCTGTATCTCCGTGCGGCGCTTGTCGCCATACTTGTCCCGTATGGCGGTGAGCTCGTCTTTTAATACGCCGCGGAGCATTTCTTCGCTGCCCAAAAGCTGCAGGTAGTAGGCTATCTTCTCTTCCAGATCCTTGTACTCCGCCTCCAGCTTCTCCCGGTTCAGCCCCTGCAGGGCGATGAGGCGCATGTCGCAAATGGCCTGGGCCTGTATGTCGTCCAGGGAGAAGCGCTCCATGAGCCGCTGCTTGGCGTTATCGTAGCTGGTGCGGATGATGTGGATGACCTCGTCGATGTTGTCCTGGGCGATCAACAGGCCCTCCAACAGGTGGGCACGCTCCTGGGCCTTGCGCAGGTCGTACTGGGTCCGGCGGACGATGATCTGCTCCTGATAGGCGATGTACTCGTCCAGGATATGGCGCAGAGAGAGGATTTTCGGCTGCTTCTGGTCGTCCACCAGGGCAAGCATGATGATGGAGAAGGTGGATTGCAGCTGGGTCTGGGTGAAGAGCTTATTGAGGACCACCTGGGGATTGGCGTCCCGCTTGAGCTCTATCACCACGCGCATGCCGTTCCGGTCCGTCTCGTCCCGCAAATCGCTGATGCCTTCCAGGCGCTTGTCCTTCACCTGGTCGGAGATGTTCTTGATAAGCTGCTTTTTGTTGACCTGGTAGGGAAGCTCCGTGACCACGATGCGGGTCCGGTGGTCCCGGCCATATTCCTCGAATTCCGTCCGGGCCCGTACTGTGATACGGCCCCGGCCGGTGGCGTATGCCTGCCGTATGCCGGCACGGCCCATGATGATGCCACGGGTGGGGAAATCCGGGCCCTGCACGTGCTCCATGAGATCGGAAAGGCCCGCGTCCGGGTCGTCCAGCACGCAGATGGCCGCGTCGATGACCTCCGCCAGGTTGTGGGGCGGGATATTGGTGGCCATGCCCACGGCGATGCCGCTGGAGCCGTTGACCAGAAGGTTGGGGAAACGGCTGGGCAGGACGCGGGGCTCTTTGCGTTCCTCGTCAAAGTTGGGGTCCCAATCCACCGTGTCCTTGTCGATGTCCCGGAGCATCTCGTTGCAGATGCGGGACATGCGGGCCTCGGTGTACCGGTAAGCGGCGGGCGGGTTGCCGTCCACGTCGCCAAAGTTGCCGTGGCCGTCCACCAGGGGATAGCGCAGGGAGAAATCCTGGGCCAGACGGACCATGGCGTCATAGACGCTGGCGTCCCCGTGGGGGTGGTAGTGGCCCAGCACTTCGCCCACGCAGGTGGCGGATTTTTTGAAGGGCTTGTCGCTGGTCAGCCCCGTCTCGTACATGGAGTAAAGAATACGCCGGTGGACGGGCTTTAACCCGTCCCGCACGTCGGGCAGGGCGCGGCCCACGATGACGCTCATGGCGTATTCGCGATAGCTGGTCTGCATCTCCTTGACCAGCTCGCTCTCCACGATGTGCTGCTGAGGGAAGGCGATGTCCTCGGGTCTGTAGTCTCTGTTGTGTGCCATAATGCGTCACCTCCTTAATAGTCCAGATTGACGGCGTATTTGGCGTTTTCCTCGATCCACTGCTTCCGGGGCTCCACTTCCTCCCCCATGAGCACGGTGAAGATCTGGTCCGCCGCCACGGCGTCTTCCAATGTGATACGCCGCAAGGTGCGCTTTTCCGGGTCCATGGTGGTCTCCCACAGCTCGTGGGGGTCCATCTCGCCCAGGCCCTTGAAGCGGTTGATGTCGATCTTCACGTTGGGATTGTCCCCCCGCATCTCGGCGGAGATGGCGTCCCGCTCCGGCTCGGAGTAGGCCACACGCTGCTGTTTGCCACGGGTGAGCTTGAAAAGCGGCGGCACGGCCGAGTAGACATAGCCGTTTTCGATGAGCGGGCGCATGTACCGGAAGAAGAAGGTCAAAAGCAGCGTGCGGATATGGGCGCCGTCCACGTCTGCATCGGCCATGATGATGATCTTGTGGTAGCGCAGCTTGTCCATGTTGAATTCCTCGCCGATGCCGGCGCCAAGGGCCACGATCAGCGGATAGAGCTTGTCGTTGCCGTATATCTTGTCGGCACGGGCCTTTTCCACGTTCAGCATCTTGCCCCACATGGCCAGTATCGCCTGAAAACGGCTGTCCCGCCCCTGGATGGCGGAGCCGGCGGCCGAGTCGCCCTCCACGATGTATATCTCGCACAGGGAGGGGTCCCGCTCGTTGCAGTCCTGCAGCTTATCCGGCATTTGGCCGGATTCCAGGCCCGTCTTGCGCCGGACGCTCTCGCGGGCTTTTCGGGCGGCCTCGCGGGCGCGGGAGGCGGTCATGGCCTTTTCCAGTACCGCCTTGCCCACGGCCGGGTTTTCCTCCAAAAACTGCTCCAGCTTGTCGCTGACAACGCTGTCCACCAGGGTGCGCATTTCGGAGTTGCCCAGCTTGGCCTTGGTCTGGCCCTCGAACTGGGGGTTCGTGAGCTTCACGGAGATGACGGCGGTCAGGCCCTCCCGCACATCGTCGCCGGAGAGGGTCTCGTCGTCTTTTAATATCTTCGCCTTGTGGCCATAGGCGTTCACCACGCGGGTCAGGGCCGTTTTGAAGCCCGTCTCGTGCATGCCGCCCTCGGGGGTGTGGATGTTGTTGGCGAAGGACACCATGGCCTCGTTGTAGCCGTCGTTCCACTGCAGGGCCACCTCGGCGGTGGCGTCGGAGCGGTCCCCGGACATGTAGATGACCTTCTCGTGGATAGGGGTCTTGTTCTTGTTGATAAACGTGACGAATTCCCGGATACCGCCCTCGTAATACATCTCGTCAAAGGCCTCTTTGCCGGGGCGCTCGTCCTTTGTGGAAATGCGAAGGCCGGCGTTCAGGAAGGCCTGCTCCCGCATGCGCACGTGCAATGTCTCATAGTCGTAGACCGTGTCGTCGAACATCTCCGGGTCCGGGTGGAAGCGGACGACGGTGCCGGTCCGGTCGGTCTTGCCGGTGACACGCATATCCTCGGTCTTTTCCCCGCGGGAGAAGGCCATGTGATAGATCCGGCCGTTTTTGTGCACGTCCACTTCCAGCCAGTCGGACAGGGCGTTGACGACAGACGCGCCCACGCCGTGCAGGCCGCCGGAGACCTTGTAGCCCCCCGCGCCGAACTTGCCGCCGGCGTGCAGGACCGTGTACACCACTTCCAGAGCGGGCTTGCCCGTCTGCTCCTGAATGTCCACGGGGATGCCGCGGCCATTGTCGGAGACCTTGATCACATCGCCGGGTTCGATGGTGACCTCGATGTGGTCGCAGTACCCCGCCAGGGCCTCGTCGATGGCGTTGTCCACGATCTCATAGACCAGATGGTGCAGCCCCGAGGCGGAGGTGGAGCCGATGTACATGCCGGGACGCATGCGCACCGCTTCCAGGCCCTCCAGGACCTGGATCTTTGAGGCGTCGTATTCCTGGGTAACTTTTTCGTTCAGTTCTGCCATGATAGAAATCTCTCCTGCTCGTCCAGCCGCCGCGTCAGCGTCGCCGGGGTGGGCTGGGTCAAAATTACTGTTCCGTCCGTACACAACACGAACGAGCGCGGTATGTCCTCCGCCGCGTTTACAACGCGGCCTTCCTGCTCTCCCCGGGTCAGAAACGATCGGGTCAGGTGGGACCAGGACGTGTTGTCCAGGTCGAAGACGCCTATCACGGCGTCCTCCCGGCGTACGGCGTCGCCGCCCATATAAATGTACCGGCTCATCGGATACGTCCTCCCCGGACCGTGAAGACTTTTCCGCCGGTGCGGCGGCTTATGTCCTCGTCCTCGCAGCAGGTGATCAGGGTCTGGCCGCCGCCGATGCGGTTTAAGACAAATTCCTGCCGGGTGCTGTCCAATTCAGAGAGCACGTCGTCCAATAAAAGCACCGGGTACTGGCCCGTCTCGGCCTTGAATATCTCCCGCTCGGCCAGCTTGATACCAAGGGCGGCGGTGCGGGCCTGCCCCTGAGAGGCGAAGTTCCGGGCCGGCATACCGTTGACGGTCACCTCTAAATCGTCCTTGTGGATACCGGTGAGGCACTGCCCCGCGTCCAGCTCCGCCTGCCGGTGGGCTGCCTGGTGGGCGCAGACCTGGGCGTATATTTCCTCGGCCGGGGCTCGCGGGTCCAAAACGGTGCTCACGGTCTTATAGGCGATGCCCAATTCTTCGCCGCCGCCGGAAAAATCCCGGTGTATGGGGCCGGCGGCCGCGGCCAGACGCTCGGCAAAGGAGGCCCTGTAACGTATCATCCGGGCCGAGCAGCGGGCAAGGCCATCGGAAAATTCGTCCAGGGCCGTGAGAAGGCTTGGCTTTTCCCGCCAGTCCTTCAAGATGCGCGTCTTGTTCTCGTATAGCTTGTTGTAGTCCGCCAGCAGGGCCGCGTAACCGGGGCGAAGCTGGCATATGGCGTTGTCCATGAGCCGGCGGCGGGCCGCTGCGCCGTCTTTTATGAGGGACAGATCGTCCGGGGAGAAGAGCACCGCCGTCATCAGCCCTGCCAGGGCGGCGGAGGGCTTTTTCGCCCCGTTCACGGTCACCTGGCGCCGCTGGCCGCGCTGAAAGAGCAGCTTCACGGTCTGGGTCCGGTCCCCGGAGTTCACGTCCGCCAGGACGCTGGCCCAGTCGCAGTCAAAGCCAATGAGCTCCTTGTCAAACCGGGTGCGAAAGCTGTGGGCCCCGGTGAGCATATAGACCGCTTCCAGAAGATTGGTCTTGCCCTGGGCGTTGGCGCCGCATATCACGTTTACGTCCGGGGAAAAGGTCACCGTTTCCTCGTCGTAGTTGCGCCAGCCGGACAGGGCGATGCGCTCCACTCTCATGCGCCGGCTCTCAGTCGCA
Organism: uncultured Oscillospiraceae bacterium; assembly: GCA_947624395.1. GTDB lineage: Bacteria > Bacillota > Clostridia > Oscillospirales > Oscillospiraceae > CAJOIG01. The sequence goes on along the minus strand of CANQKA010000039.1, from coordinate 1,791 downwards.
CGGGCAGTATCATGTAGGCAAAGCCTTCGGAAGCATCGGCGGGCCGGACCACGCAGGGGGAGGAGGCGTTATTGAAGCAGAGCTTCAGCGTATCCGCCGGGGCGGCCTTCAGCGCGTCCAGAAGATAGCGGTTATTAAAGCCAATCTCCAAGGAGGCGTCCTTGCCGCCCTTCACCGGGCACTGGTCCTTGGCCTGACTGACGCCGGTATTGCAGTTGATGGTGAGCGCGCCGTCCTCCAGGCGCAGACGCAGGGGGTTTTTCGTCTTTTCGTCGATGATGATGGACACGCGGCTCACCGCGTCCACCAGCTCTTCCTTGTCGGCTTCCAGGGCGATGGAGAAATCCGAGGGGATGGAGCGCTCGTAGTTCAAAAATTCCCCTTCCAGCCGCCGGGAGACAAGCACCGTATCCCCCACCACGAAGGAGATGTGCTTGGCGCCCACGGTGATGCGGACCTTTTCATCCGTGTCGCCGCAGAGCTTTTCCAGGTCGTTCAGGGTGGAACCGGGCACCACGAAAGAGCAGTCCTCCATGTCCCCGGCCTCGATCTTTTCCCGCCGGAGGGCCAGCCGGTACCCGTCCACGGCCACCACGGTGAGCTCGTTGCCCTTGACCTCGAACAGCTCGCCGGTGTAGATGGGGCGGCTTTCGTTGTCGCTGACGGAAAAGACCGTCTGGCGTATCATTTTGCTCAGGATGTTTTGGGGCACGGCGATGGCGTTTTCCCGGTCCACGGAGGGAAGCTCGGGGTAATCGCCGGCGTCGGAGGCAACGGTGGAAAAGTCCGAGTCCCCGCAGACGATGCGGGTGTTCAGGCCGTTTTCCGTGTAGATGGTCACGATGCCGCCGGGAAGGCTGCGGACGATGTCGCTCAAAAACCGGGCGCCAAGGACGATGGAGCCGGGCTCGGAAACGTCCGCCGGAATGTCGGTGTAGATGCCTTTTTTCAGGTCGTACCCCGTCACCCGCACATCGGCGCCGGCCTGTATCAGCAGACCTTCCAGCGCGGGAATGGGGCTCTTCGCCGCGGCGCAGCGACCCGCCGTCGTCACCGCCGCCTGCAGCAGATACTTCTCACAGGAAAATTTCATATCGTTTCTCCTTCCAGCCAGCAAGCCTTACAAGAAAGCAAGCCAGCATATTTTTTAGTCGTAATAGTAGTAGCAAAAAAAGGTGTTGAAAAGTGGGTCAAAGCCTTGCAAACACCGGAAAGGGGGTGTGGAAAGAAATGTTGGAAAATAAAAGAGGTTTCCACAGGGGTGGGAGAAAAATGGTTTTGCACGGAGAAGATGGGAACATGTTGGAAAAATTGTGGAGGAAAAAAATTACTGGTTGCGGGAGTTGAGATTGGAGGTGATGTCCCGAATGGAGGCGGCCGTGTCCGGGTCGGTCCTGATCAGGTCCTCCACTTTGCGGATGGAGGACAGCACCGTGGAGTGGTTGCGGTTTTCAAACTGCTCGCCGATGTCAACGAGAGAGAGATTCGTCAGGCTGCGGATAAGGTACATGGCTACCTGGCGGGCCATGGCGGTGTTTTTCGAGCGGCGCTGGCCTCTTATATCTTCTTCGGATATGCCGTAATACCGGCCGGTCTCGGCGATGATGGCTTCCGGGGTGGGTATGTACACCCCCACCCGTATCACGTCCTTGATGGCCCGCTTCACGCTGGCGATGGTGATGGTGTCGTTCTGCATGTCCCGGTAGGCGGTGAGCCGGTGGACCACGCCCTCGATCTGGCGGATGTTGGCGGTGATGTTGTCCGCGATGTAGGCCACGATCTCGTCCGACA
>CANQKA010000038.1 GCA_947624395.1 uncultured Oscillospiraceae bacterium | reverse complement strand
GAAAACGGCAACTACATCTACGGCATCGCCGGCGGCGAGGACGGCTCCGACCTGTACGCCACCGTGCAGGAGGCCATTGACGCCGCCTCCGCCGAGGCTGACATCGTTATCGGCCTGGGCCACCTGGGCGTTGACCCCGCCTCCAAGCCCTGGACCAGCGAGGAAGTCATCGCCAATACCACCGGCTTTGACGCCTTCATCGACGGCCACTCCCACACCGAGGTCCCCATGGAGGAAGTCGCGGATAAGGACGGCAACACCGTCATCCTCACCCAGACCGGCTCCTACTTCAACAACCTTGGTCAGATGACCATCGCCCCCGACGGCACCATCGAGACCGGCCTTCTGACCATGACGGACGTGAAGGCCGCCCTGTTCGACAAGGAGGACGCTGCCCTCCGTGCCGGCGAGGAGCCCGAGCTGGAAGCTGGCGTCTATGACGTGCAGTCCGCTTGGATCGGCCAGGTCAACGACGAGCTGGGCCAGGTCATCGGCACCACCGAGGACGTGCTGGACAACTATGACGCCGACGGCAACCGTCTTGTCCGCAGCCAGGAGACCAACTCCGGCGACTTCGCGGCCGACGCGCTGTATTACCTGTTCGACCAGACCAGCGTTGTGGACGGCTATCCCGTGGATATGGCCATCATGAACGGCGGCGGCATCCGCAACGAGGCCCTGACTGGCGAGATCAGCTACCTGACCTGCAAGAACATGCACACCTTCGGCAACGTGGCCTGCTTCATCCAGGTCACCGGCCAGCAGATCCTTGACGCGCTGGAGTTCGGCGCCCGCGGCGTCGGCACCGGCGAGGAGATCGGCGGCTTCCTGCATGTCTCCGGCGCCAAGTACACCATCGACACCAGCGTTGAAAGCTCCGTCACCATGGACGACAAGGGCGTGTTCACCGGCGTCACCGGCGACTATCGCGTGAAGGACGTGCAGATAAAGAACCACGAGACCGGCGAGTACGAGCCTCTGGACGTGAACGCCACCTACAACCTGGCGGGGTACAACTACACCCTCCGCGACCTGGGCGACGGCTTCTCCATGTTCCAGGGCGGCGTGAACATTCTGGACTACGTGATGGAGGACTACATGGTCCTGGCCAATTACGTCCAGTCCTTTGAGGACACCGACGGCGACGGCCTGCCCAACGTCAGCGGGTATGAGAACCTGACCGGCGAGGGCCGTATCACCATCGAGTAATATCCCGGCAAAAACCCAACAGCGGCATTTGGCTCCCGCCATTTGCCGCTGTTTTTTCTTGCCCTGTGACCCGGGGCGGGAGCGCGTATAACGGCATACAATGACCTGTGCGACCCGCGTCGTGAATTTTTCCTTTACAATGACATAAGATTATGTTATAATGATTTTACTAATTTAAATAGAAGGAGCAGCGAAACCATGAAAAAGCTGAAACTGCCCGCATGGATCTTCATCGGCATGATCCTGGGCATCCTGGCCGGCCTTGGGTGCATGTACGGCATGGCCGACGGCGGCGCGTTCACCACCGCGTACTTAAAGCCCTTTGGCGACATCTACATCAACCTGTTGAAGTTCCTGGTGGTGCCCGTGGTGCTGACCAGCATCGTCAGCGGCGTTGTCAGCCTGGGGGACATCAAGCGTGTTGGCTCCATCGGCTGGAAGACCATCGTCTACTATCTGGGCACGACGGCCATCGCCATCGTCATTGGCCTTGTGTTTGCCAACGTGGCCAACGGCATGCATCTTTTCCCGGTGCTGGAGACCGCCGAGGCGGAGTATGAGGCCAATTCCTCCAACGTCATGGACGTGATAAAGGGCATTTTCCCGTCCAACATGTGGCAGAGCTTTTCCGACGCCAACATGCTCCAGGTCATCGTCGTAGCCCTGTTTCTGGGCGCCGGCATCCTGATGGCCGGTGAAAAGGGAAAGAAGTTCAGCGACGTGATGGAGAGCGCCTACGCCGTGGTCATGAAGATCATGAGCTTCATCATCAAGCTGACCCCCATCGGCGTGTTCTGCCTGATGGCCGACGTGGTGGCCGTGAACGGCCCCAAGATCGTGGGCTCGCTGATGATCGTCATCGGCGTGGCGTACCTTGCCTACATCCTCCACTTTGTCCTCTGCTACGGCGTGTCCGTCACCGCCCTGGGCAAGGTGGGCTTCGCCAAGTTCGTCAAGGGCATCTGGCCGGCCATGGTCGTGGCCTTCACCACCACCTCCTCCGCCGCCACCCTGCCTGTGACCATCGAGTGCTCCAACAAGATGGGCTCCGACCCCGAGGTCAGCTCCTTCGTGCTGCCCCTGGGCGCCACCATCAACATGGACGGCACCGCCATCTACATGGGCGTCACCTCCATCTTCATCGCCACCTGCTACGGCATCAGCCTGACCCTGGGCCAGATGGCCATGATCGTCCTCACCGCCACCCTGGCCTCCATCGGCACGGCGGGCGTGTCCGGCGCGGGCATGATCATGCTGGCGATGGTGCTGGAGAGCGTGGGCCTGCCCGTGGAAGGCATCGCCCTGATCGCCGGCGTCGACAAGCTGTTCGATATGGGCCGTACCACGCTGAACATCGTGGGCGACTCCACCTGCGCGCTGTACATGTCCCGCCTGGACGCCAAGCGGGCAGCACGTCTGGCAGCAAAGAAGTAAGCCGGACATAAAAAAGTATCGTCTGGCTGACAAAAAAGGCCGGACGAGCAAGAGCGTATGTCAGCCCCCGGCCTGTGTAAGGCCGGGGGCTTTGGCCGTCAAAAAAGGATTTTTGACGGCCAAAAAACGCCGTGTTTTTCCCGGCGGCAAGCCGCCGCAAAAAACGCCGCGTCGCGGCCCACGCGCCCGCAAAGCGTGCGCATGGCGGCTATTTATCCCATTCGAGGCGGGACTACCGTCCCCCTCGAGCTCCCCCTTGCTTGACCTGCATTTTCTCGTTCTTATAACATGCGCGGCTTTTGCGTACCCTTTTCATAAGAAATTCTGCGCCGTATTGCAATACGAAAACCGTTGTGCTAATATGATAGACCGCCATAAAGAGACAGGAGGGCGTTATTTGTATGTCAATCGTGGAAAGTTCCGATAAATTGAAGATGATACACAGCGACATCCGGGGGCCCGTATACCAGAAGGCCCTGGAGATGGAGCGGCAGGGGATCGAGGTGCTGAAGCTCAACACCGGCAACCCCGGCAACTTTGGCTTCGGCATGCCGGACAGCGTGCGCCAGGCGCTGCTGGCCAACATGGACCGGGCCGTGGCCTACTGCGCGCCCGGCGGCCTGGACGAGGCAAGAGAGGCTCTGCGGACCTATCACACGTCCTGCGGCCTGCAGGACGTCAGGGCAGATGACGTGTTCATCGGCAACGGCGTAAGCGAGATGGCCCAGATGGTCTGCGCCAGCGTACTCAGCGCCGGGGACGAGCTTTTGGTGCCCGCGCCGTGCTACAGTCTCTGGTCCAACAGCGCCTACCTGGCCGGGGCCAAACCTGTGTACTATATCTGCGACGAGAAGGCGGACTGGTATCCGGACCTGGACGATATGGCCCGGAAGATCACGCCAACGACGAAGGCCATCGTGCTCATCAACCCCAACAACCCCACCGGCCAGGTGTACGCCCCGGCGCTTACGGAGCATGTGGCGGCCCTCGCCCGGGAGCACGGGCTGCTGCTCATCTCGGACGAGATCTACGACCGGCTCATCATGGACGATATGCCCTTCCGGTCCGCGGGTGCCATCGCCCCGGACCTGCCTGTGGTGACGTTGAACGGCCTTTCCAAGAGCCACATCATATGCGGCTTCCGCTGCGGCTGGGCGGTAGTCTCCGGCCCAAGGGAGCAGACGCGGCAGCTGCGGGAGTGTCTGATGAAGCTCTCGGCCCTGCGGCTGTGCGGCAACGTTCTGACCCAGCTTGTGATACCCGCCGCCATGAACGACCCGGACAGCACCCGTGCCATGCTTGTCCCCGGCGGGCGCATTTACGAGCAGCGCTCCGCCGCCCTTCGGGCGCTGGACCAGATAGACTGCGTATCCTATGTGAAGCCCCACGCGTCCTTTTACATCTTCCCAAAGATATCTAGCCGGGTCCCCATCCGGGACGACCACCGTTTCGCCGTGGACCTGTTGGAGGCGAAGCATATCCTGCTTGTACCGGGCAGCGGCTTTGTCTGGCCCACGCCGGACCACTTCCGGCTGGTGCTCCTGCCCGAGCCGGAGGAGCTGTACCGCGCCCTGCTGGAGATCGGCGACTTTCTGGAACACTATCGCCAGGACTGATTCACAATACAAAAGGACCCTGTTTCGCCTTAGAAACAGGGTCCTATTATGTCTGGTTGTCAACTCAATTCTGATGCGCTTTTTGCCTTGTGGCGCGTACATTTTCCGCGGCGGCGTGGTTGAACCTCCGGCGGCCGGAGGTTTTATCCGCCTCGGTCTGACCCGCGGCGGCCAGCTTCAGCTGCCGGCGGTTCTTCACGTCCTCGTGCATGGGCTGGATGTCGCCGGCGGCCTTCAGGGCCATCTTGGTCATCAGCGGGCCCACCAGCTCATAGATGAGCACGGCGAACAGCGTGATATTGCGGATGAGCGCGCCCTGCTCGCCCAGCTCCATAGCCGTCGTACACATGCCCAGCGCCACGCCGGCCTGGGGCAGCAGCGTGATACCCAGATACTTGCAGGTGGATTCCGGGCAGTGGGTGGCCTTGGCGGAGGCCCAGGCGCCCACGTATTTGCCGATGGAGCGGAAGATGATGTATATCACGCCGATGAGCACGATGGAGCCGGAGGCGAACACCCCCAGGTCCAGCTCCGCGCCGCACAGCACGAAAAACAGCGCCAGCAGGGGGGACGACCACTTGTCCGCCAGGTACATAAGGTCCTCCGACAGCGGGCAGCAGTTGCAGAACACCGTGCCCAGCATCATGCACACCAGCAGGGACGAAAACCCGATGGTCACGGGGCCGATGTGAAATTCCGCCATGGACAGCGCCACCGTCAAAAACACGAACGCGATGGTCATGTTGAGCCGGTTGGTGTTGGAGTTGAAGAGCTTTTCCATCTGGGTCAGCGTCCAGCCCATGAGCGCGCCCAGACCCAGGGACGCCACGATCTCCACCAGGGGGTTTACAATGATGGACACCAGGTCCAGCTCGCCCACCACCAGCGTCTTGGCGATGCCGAAGCTGACGGCGAACACCACCAGGCCCACCGCGTCGTCCAGGGCGACGATGGGCAGCAATATGCTGGTCAGCGGTCCCTTGGCCTTATATTCCCGGACCACCATCAGCGTGGCGGCGGGGGCGGTGGCGGTGGCGATAGCGGCCAGGGTGAGAACCTGTGGCACGGTCAGCACGTCCGGCCGCAGCCGGTGAAAGACGTACAGCGCCGCGTCCACCAGCGCCGTGGCCGTCAGCGCCTGGACGATGCCCACCACGGTGGCCTGTTTGCCGATGGCCTTCAGGTCCTTCAGGCGAAACTCGCTGCCGATGGAGAAGGCGATGAAGCCCAGTGCGATGTCCGACGCCAGGCCCAGGACCTCCACCTGGTCAAAGCTGGTGAAGCCCAGATATTTCACGCCCAGCGCGCCCAGGCAGTAGGGGCCGATCAGCACGCCGGAGACAAGATACGCGGTCACGGCGGGCAGCTTGGCCAGCCGGGAAAGCCGGGTCATGAGCAGCCCTGCCAGGATCGCGACGGATACGGAGAGAAGAATTTCCATTTGTTCGACCTGATTCCTTCTACATAATAACAGCGCCATTTCCGGCGCAAGACGGCATTATAGTGTGTTTTATTTGTGAATGCAAGCATCAAAATCGCTAAATATCCGGTCGAAAACCGGCGGCTTTTTTCCGTGCGGTCCGGGCGCATGTTTTCCGCCCCAGCGCATATACTTTGGACAAATCATCCGAAAAGGGGAAAATCATGCAAGTGAAGTTAAAACCGCTGGTGATAAGCCTGGCCGTCAGCCTGGGCGTTGGCGGCCTGTCGGCCCTTTTGACCCGTGACGCCATGAAAGAATTTGCCATGTTGGACCAGCCGCCTCTGTCCCCGCCGGGGTGGCTGTTCCCGGTGGTGTGGACGGTGCTTTTTATCCTCATGGGCATAGCGGCCTATCTCGTCTGGGTGGAAAACGCCCCCGACCGCAAGACGGCCCTCTGGCTTTACGGCGTGCAGCTGGCCTTCAATTTCCTGTGGACCATCATCTTTTTCAATACCGAACGCCGGGGCTTCGCCCTGGGCTGGCTGGTGATTTTATGGGCGCTTATCCTGGCGACCATCCTGCGCTTCTGGAAGCAGTCGCCCACCGCCGGAAAGCTGCTCATACCCTATATCCTCTGGGTCACCTTCGCCGGGTATCTGAACGCCGGTGTCTGGTATCTCAATGGATAGTTAGCATTGACAAAACCGACCCCTCGCTCCTATGATGGTCAGAAAAGACCGGTTTGCATAGGATATGCAGGGGAGGTGAGAGGATGTTTCGCTGGTTTGCCTCGAAATTCATCAAGCACTGGGACGAGACGGACCGTCCCGAGGTCCGTATGGCCTGCGGCCAGATGGCCAGCGCCCTGTCCATCGGCTCCAACGTGCTCCTGTGCGCCCTGAAGCTGGCCACGGGTCTGGCGGCCGGGTCTGTGGCGGTGGTGGCGGACGGCGTCAACAACCTGTCCGACGCGGCCAGCAACATCATCAGCCTCATCGGCTTCCGCCTTGGCTCGCGGCCGGCCGACGCGGAACACCCCTACGGCCACGGCCGCTATGAATACCTGGCGGGCCTTATGGTGGCGGTGCTGATTTTGGCGGCGGGCCTGGAGCTATTGAAGTCCAGCGTGGAGCGGGTGCTGCACCCGGCGGCGCCTGAATTTTCCTGGGCCATGGCGGCGGCTCTGGCCGCGTCCATACTGGTGAAGCTGTGGATGATGGCCTTCAACCTGCAAGCCGGACGGCAGATCGCCTCCAGGACCCTGACCGCCACGGCCATGGACAGCCGCAACGACGCCATCGCCACATCGGTGGTGCTGCTGGGTATGGCCGCGGCCCATTTCACCGGAGCTGACCTGGACGGCTGGCTGGGCCTGGGCGTGGCGGCGTTCGTGCTGCACAGCGGCTTTACTCTCGTGCGGGACACCCTGGACCCTCTCATCGGCCGCAAGCCGGAGCCGGAGGTCATCGACGCCATCCGGGAGCGGATTCTGGCCTGTCCCGGCGTGCTGAGCACCCACGACCTGATGCTGCACGACTACGGCCCCGGCCAGCGTTTCGCCAGCGCCCACGTGGAGATGGCGGAGGAGGACGGCCTGACGGCGTGCCACGCCGCTTTGGTGGCTCTGAGCCGGGAGTTTCTGGAAAAGGACGGCTTGCACATCGTGTTCCAGCTGGACCCGGTGTCAAAGGCGGACACGGAAGAAAACCGCCTGCGCACCCACGTATCCCGGCGGGCCAAACTCATCGACCAGCGGGTGACGGTCCACGACCTGAGCCTTACCAGGGCGGGGGAGAGCGTGACCGTCCGCTTTGACTGCTACATACCGGCGGACGTGGAGATACCGGAGCCGGAGCTGCGCCGGGTGCTGGAAAACATCGTCCGGGAGCAGTACCAGGCCGCGGACTGCGCCATCACCATCGACAGAGACTATATGGCCCCACCCCACTGATACAATTTGGCATATCTTCCAGAAAAACCGCCTACCTGACGGACGGGCTTGTGGCGTTGGACGATTGCGTAAAATTTTATTCTCTGCTAGAATAAAGAAAATAGCGCTCTACACAGGGGGACAAGACCATGAGCCGGATAGCGGTAGCGACGGACAGCAACAGCGGCATCACCCAGGCTATGGCCCGCGACATGGGCATTCGCGTACTGCCCATGCCGTTTTTCATCAACGGGGAGCTGTACTTTGAGGACATCACCCTGACCCAGGCGGAGTTTTACGAAAAGCTGGACCAGGACGCGGACATATCCACCTCCCAGCCAGCCCCCGGCGATGTGACGGACCTGTGGGACGAGCTTTTGAAGGACTACGACCAGGTGATCTATATCCCCATGTCCAGCGGTCTTTCCGCCTCCTGTGAGACGGCCCAGGCCCTGGCGGCGGACGAGCCCTACGAGGGCCGTGTCTACGTGGTGGACGACCAGCGCATATCCATCACCCAGCGACAGGCGGTGCTGGACGCGCTGGAAATGGCGCGGGCGGGCATGACCGCCCCGGCCATCGTGGACGTACTTATGCGGGAGAAGCTGGAATCGAGCATTTACATCACCGTGGACACGCTGAAATACCTCAAAAAAGGCGGCCGTGTGACCCCTGCCGGCGCGGCGTTGGGCTCTGTGCTGAACATCAAACCCGTGCTGACCATCCAGGGGGAGAAGCTGGACGCCTTTGCCAAGGTCCGGGGCATGAAGGCGGCGCGGCTGAAAATGCTGGACGCCATGGAAAAGGACATCCGGGAGCGTTTCGCCGGCCAGAAGGTCCACCTGATGGCGGCGTACACCTGCACGGAAGAAGAGGCCCAGGGCTGGGCGGAGCAAATACGGGAACGTTTCCCGGACATGGAACTGGAAATGCTGGACCCGCTTTCCCTGAGCGTATCCTGCCACATCGGCAAGGGTTCCATGGCTATTGCGTGCAGCCGGGTCGTCCAGTGCTGACGGGGATAAAAATTGAAAAATCAAATTGAGGGACGCTGAAAACCACAGCGTCCCTATTGTCTTTGTGTCGTGGATATGTTATAATTGCCCGCGTTGCGGACAATAAGGAGAAGACATATATGATCCTGGGCAAATACATCAACCGATACTACGGCAAATACGCCGCCCGCCTGCTGCTGGGTCTGGCGTCGTTGCTGCTGGTGGACTATCTGCAGCTTGTCATCCCCAATCTCTACCAGATGGTCATCAACGGCATCAACGACGGCTGGGTGCTGGTGGACGGTGCACGGGTGCCATTTGACATGGACTTCCTGCTGGACCGTATCTGCATGCCCATGACGGGCGTTATCCTGATGATGGTCCTGTGCCGGTTTCTGTGGCGTATCTGCTTTTTCGGCGCGGCCATCAAGGTGGAGGCCGGCCTGCGCAACCAGATGTTCGACCACGCCAAGGACTTGTCCCGTGAGTTTTACCAGGTGAACAAAGTGGGCAATCTCATGAGCCTTTTCACCAACGACCTGGACACGGTGCAGGACTGCTATGGCTCCGGCCTTTTGATGTTCTTTGACGCGGCCGCCCTGGGCAGTATGGCCATTTGGCGCATGTGGCGGATGGACCGGTTTTTGACGGGCCTTGCCATGATCCCCATGCTGCTCCTGCTGGCCTCCAGCGCCCTGATCGGCAAGTACATGACGAAAAAGTGGGACATCCGCCAGGAGGCCTTTTCCAAGCTCAGCGACTTTTCCCAGGAGAGCTTTTCCGGCATCGCGGTGATCAAGGCGTTCGTCAAAGAGGCCAAGGAGCTGTGGGCCTTCAAGGCCCTGAACCGGGAAAACGAGAAGGCCAACGTGGACTTCACCCGCGCTTCCGTGCTGCTGCGCATTCTGGTGACGCTGTTCGTGGAGAGCGTCATCTGCATCATATTGGGCTACGGCGGCTATCTCGTCTGGCGGGACGTGTTCAACGCCGGCCAGCTCATGGAGTTCATCGGCTACTTCAACGCCACCGTCTGGCCCATTATGGCCGTTTCGGAGCTGATCGACATGACCAGCCGTGGCGCTGCTTCTTTGAAGCGCATCTCCGAGCTTCTGGACGCCAAGCAGGACGTGGCGGACCGTCCCGGCGTGGCCCATTTGGACCATGTGGCCGGCAGCATCGAGTTTCGCCACCTGACCTTCCGCTATCCCGGCGGGGAGTACGACGCCCTCAGCGACGTATCCGTGACCATCCGGGCGGGGGAGAGCGTTGGCCTGGTGGGCCGCACCGGCGCGGGCAAGACCACGCTGGTGGACCTGCTGCTGCGCACCTACAACGTGCCCGACGGCACGGTTTTCGTGGACGGCCATGACGTGAACGACGTGTATATCCGGGACGTGCGGGAGGCTGTGGCCTACGTACCTCAGGACAACTTTTTGTTCTCTGACACCATCGCCCGGAACATCGGCTTTTCCCGGGACGACCCGGACCCGGAGAGCGTGCGTGCCGCGGGCATACTGTCCGACGTGGACGGGGACGTGCAGGAATTTCCCCTGGGCTATGAGACGGTCCTGGGCGAGCGTGGCGTGACCGTCTCCGGCGGACAGAAGCAGCGCATCTCCATCGCCCGTGCCCTGATGAAGGACGCGCCCATCCTGATTTTAGACGACTCCGTATCCGCCGTGGACACGGACACGGAAAAGACCATTCTGGGCAATCTCTCCGCCACCCGCTCTGGCCGCACCACCATCCTCATTGCCCACCGTGTGTCCACCATCGAGCGGCTGGACAAGATCATTTATCTGGAGGATGGCCGTGTCTCCGCCGTGGGGACCCACCAGCAGCTTGTGGCGACCTGTCCGGCCTACGCCCACATGGTCCAGCTGCAAAAGCTGGAGGAGGAAGGAGGCGGTCTCAGTGCGTGAATACCTGCCCATCCTGATCATGGGGGCCATCATCGGCGTGTTCACGGTGCTGTTCATCGTCCTGTGGACCGTGGTCAAGCGCCGCAAGCAGCAGCTCAGTCTGGACCGGAACATGCGCGACGGTGAGATTCTGCGCCGCCTGAGCAAGTACGCCAAGCCCTTCTGGAAGCAGTTCGTGCTGGTGCTCTTTATCATGCTGGCCTCCATCGCCTACTCGCTCATATCGCCCATTCTGGTGGGCCGTATCGAGGAGCTCATCAAGGCGGACTTCCCCCTGCGGCAGCTTTGGACTATGGTGACGGTGTACGCCGCGCTTCTGGTGGTGTCCATGGTCTGCACCTATCTGGAATCCATCATCCTGCAAAAAGTAGGGCAGAAGATACTGTCCAACCTGCGCCAGGACCTTTTCACCCACATTGAGAGCCTCTCCCACGACCAGCTCAACAACATCCCTGTTGGCAAGCTGGTGACCCGCGTGACCAACGACACCAACGCCATCAGCATGATGTTCACAAACATTCTTGTGAACATGGTCCGCAACGTCTTTGTCCTGTTCGGCGTGCTGGGGGCCATGCTGTTTGTGAACTACGCCCTGACGCTGATGGTGCTGTGCTTTGTGCCGTTTTTGGTGCTGTTCACGGTCATTTTCCGCAAGCTGACCCGCCGTGCCTTCCGCCGGGTGAAGGACTGCACCACCGACATCAACACATATCTCTCCGAAAACCTGTCCGGCATCAAGATAACCCAGGTCTTCAACCGGGAACAGGCCAAGATGAACGATTTTCTGGAAAAGAGCAACGCCCTGAAAAAGGCCCGCCAGCAGCAGATGTACGTGTTCGGCATCTTCCGGCCCACGGTCTACATGCTGTTCATCTCCTCCGTGCTGTGCCTTTTCTACGTGGGCGGCCGGGGCTATATCCGGGACACCCATTTTCTGGGCCAGACCATCACCAGCGGCACCGTGGTCACGTTCTACCTCTACATCTCCAAGTTCTTTGACCCCATCCAGACCCTGGCGGAGCAGTTCAACATGCTCCAATCGGCCTTTGCCTCGGCGGAAAAAATATTCGCCGTGTTCGACATGGAACCGGAGCTGGTGGACGAGCCGGACGCCATCGACCTGGACCACATCGAGGGCGATATCGAATTCAAGGACGTGTGGTTCGCCTATGAGCCTGACCAGTGGGTCTTAAAGGGCGTCAGCTTCCATGTGAACGCCCGCCAGACCGTGGCTCTTGTAGGCGCCACCGGCTCCGGCAAGAGCACCATTTTGTCCCTTATCTGCCGCAACTACGACATCCAGAAGGGCCAGATTTTGATAGACGGCATCGACATCCGCCACATCAGGATAGCCTCTCTGCGCCGTCACTTCGGTCAGATGCTTCAGGACGTATTTCTGTTCTCCGGCACCATACGCTCCAACATCGTCCTGCGGGAAGAGAGCTTCACCGACGAGGAGATATGGCAGGCCTGCCGGTATGTGAACGCGGACCGGTTCATCCTGAAGCTGGACGGGCATCTGGACGAGCGGGTTTTAGAGCGGGGCAACAACTTCTCCGCCGGCCAGCGCCAGCTTTTGAGCTTTGCCCGCACGGTCCTGCACCGGCCGGAGGTCATGATTTTGGACGAGGCCACCGCCAACATCGACACGGAGACGGAGATACTGATACAGCAATCTCTGGAAAAGATGAAGAACATCGGCACCATGCTCATCGTGGCCCACCGTCTTTCCACCATCCAGCACGCGGACAACATCATTCTGCTGGACCACGGCGAGATATTGGAGCAGGGCACCCACCAGCAGCTTTTGCACCAGCACGGCCGGTACTACAAGCTCTACATGCTCCAGTACGAGACGCAAAACGCCCAGCTTTCCGCCGGTTAAAACCGCAGCACACCGCCGCCTTTCCCGTCTGGGAGAGGCGGCTTTTTCATCCCCCGCATACAATATACGGGAGGGTGTGCTATGAAGATCTATGTCTACGCCATAAGCAAAAACGAGGAAGCGTTCGCCGGCCGCTGGATGGCCTCAATGGCCGAGGCGGACGGGGTGTATGTGCTGGATACGGGCAGCACCGACGGCACCGTCCAACGCTTACAGGCCCTGGGTGCAAACGTACAGACCCGTGTATTCGACCCCTGGCGGTTCGACACGGCCCGCAACGCCTCCATGGACCTGGTACCGCCTGACGCCGACATACTGGTCTGCACGGACCTGGACGAGGTTTTGGCCCCCGGCTGGCGTGCGGCCCTGGAAAAAGCATGGCGGCCCGGATGCACCACGGCCCGGTACGAGTACGTGTGGAGCTTCAACGCCGACGGGTCCGACGGGGTGAAGTTTCTCTATGAAAAGGTCCACCGCCCCGGCGTGTGCCGCTGGACCCACCCGGTCCATGAAATACTCACATACACCGTCCCGAAGGTCTGTTGCGACGTACCGGGCATGCGCCTGGAGCACCACCCGGACCCGACCAAGAGCCGGGGCGACTATCTGCGTCTTTTGGAGCTGAGCGTGGCGGAAGCGCCGGAGGACGACCGGAACCGCCATTACCTGGGCCGGGAGTACATGTTCCGCGGCCGGTGGGACGAGGCTATTGAGACATTAAAAGCCCACCTGGCCATGCCCAGCGCCACCTGGCCGCCGGAGCGGGCCGCGTCCATGCGCTTCATCGCCCGGTGTTATAGGGCGAAAGGGGAGACGGAGGCGGCGGAGCTTTGGCTGCTGCGGGCGGCATTCGAGGCCCCGGACCAGCGGGAGCCGCTGGTGGACCTGGCAAAGCTCATGTACGACCAGAGCCGCTGGCGGTCGTGCGAGCGCTATTGCCGCCGTGCGCTGGACATAAAGCATCGGGACCTCACCTACACCACCGAGCCGGAGGCCTGGGGCGCGCTGCCCTGGACCCTTCTCAGCATCGCCTGCTGGCGGCAGGGGGAGAAGACCTGGGCCGTCAACTGCGCCCGTCGGGCCCTGGCCCTGGAGCCGGAAAACGACCGTCTGCGGGCCGATTTGGCCCTGATGGAGAGGGACTTGTTGTGATTTTGCACAAGGATCATGGGGTCAAACGCAATAAAATGTCAAATACCCATAGTTGAAAAATAGACACAAATCATTTATATTAATTATAAGAAACATTAAGGGCAATAATTTCATATAACCATGTGAAGCCGTCAGGACCGTTTGATCGGAACTGGCTGTGGATGGGATTCTGGAGAAGCCCGCGTCTGAGCGCGGGGGCCGAAGGGGCAAGGCGCAAAGCGCTTAAACTCTCAGGCAAAAGGACAGAAATACGGCCCGTTTGAAAATCGGGTATTTGTCCGACTGCTTGAGCGTACCATTTGGTAAGCTCATTTTGTTTAACTATGGTTTTTGACCTGTTAAAGATTTAAACTGTAACGTAAGGAGAGAGTCACAAATGGAAAAGATCGCTTCCATCATCAAAGCGGTGGACGGCTGGGTATGGGGCCCTGTACTGCTGGTCCTGCTGGCCGGTACGGGCATCTACCTGAGCGTCCGGATGGGCTTCCCCCAGTTCCGCAGATTTGGCTACGCCATGAAGAACACCATCGGCAAGATGTTCTCCAAGCAGACGGCGGGCAAGGGTGAGGTCACGCCTTTCCAGGCGGTGACCACCGCTCTGGCCGCCACCGTGGGCACCGGCAACATCGCCGGTGTCACAGGCGCGATCGTGGCCGGCGGACCTGGTGCCGTGTTCTGGATGTGGCTGTGCGCCCTGTTCGGAATGTGCACCAAATACTCTGAGGTGCTCCTGGCGGTCAAGTACCGTGAGCGCAACGACAAGGGCGACTGGGTCGGCGGACCCATGTACTACATCAAGAACGGTCTGGGCAAGAACTGGACCTGGCTTGGCGTACTGTTCTGCCTGTTCGGCGCCATCGCCGCTTTCGGCATCGGCAACATGACCCAGGTCAACTCCATCGCCGGCGCCATCAACGGGGCCATCGACGCCTTCGGCGGTAACGCCGCGGCCAATACGGTCGTCCTGTTCGGCGAGGCCGTGCCTGTGACCAGCCTGATCTTCGGCATCGTCGTGGCCGTGATCGTGGGCCTGGTGCTCTTCGGCGGCATCAAGCGCATCGGTTCCGTCACCGAGCGGCTGGTGCCCGTGATGGCCGTCATCTACATCATCTTCTCTCTCATCGTGATATTCGCCAACGTGAAGTTCATCCCCCAGACCTTCGCCATGATCTTCAAGGGCGCTTTCAACGCGGAAGCGGCGCTGGGCGGCGCGTTTGGCATCATGATCATGGACACCATCCAGAAGGGCGTCGGCCGGGGCGTGTTCTCCAACGAGGCCGGCATGGGCTCCGCGCCCATGGCCCACGCGGCCACCTCCGAGAACGAGCCCGTCAAGCAGGGCCTGTACGGCATCTTCGAGGTATTCATGGACACCATCGTGATCTGCACCATGACTTCCCTGGTGCTGCTGACCAGCTACTGCCGCATGGGCGACGGCCTGGCCATCACCTGGGGCGGGGACGGAGACGCCACCCTCATCCAGGCCGCCATGGGCTCCATCGTGGGCGGAAAGCTGGGCGCGCTTGTAGTTGCCGTTGGCCTGAGCCTTTTCGCCCTGAGCACCATCATCAGCTGGTCCCTGTACGGCTCCCGCTGCTTTGAGTACCTGTGCGGCAAAAAGCTGGGCACCCGCCTGAGCGTGTTCTACAAGATGATCTTCCTGGTGCTGCTGCCCGTGGGCGCCACCCTGAAGATAGGCGTGGTGTGGGACCTGGCCGACGCGCTGAACGGCATGATGGCTTTCCCGAACCTGGTGGCGCTGCTGGCCCTGTCCGGCGTCATCATCAGGACCACCAAAGAATACTTCTCCGACGGGCACAAACTTAAATAAATTATTAATTGACTAATTCGATAAAGTCTGATATGATACAGCAAAACCCGCCCCCGGCGAGTCCGGGGGCGGCCGTTTATAAGTAGAGGTGTTTGGTGTGAACGTTTCCGAAACAGTCGTATTCATTGCCTATCTGGCATTCATGATCGGCATCGGCCTGTGGTTCTTTGTGAAGAACAGGGCCGGGGGCGAGAAGGGCTATTTCCTTGGCGGCCGTCAGATGGGCCCCTGGGTCACGGCGCTTTCTGCCGGCGCGTCCGACATGAGCGCCTGGGTGCTCATGGGCATGCCGACCAGCATCTACGCCCTTGGCCTGGGCCAGACCTGGATACCCATCGGCCTTGCCATCGGGTACACCCTGAGCTGGATCTTTGAGGCCCCCCGTCTGCGCAAATTCTCCATCGTGGCGGACGACTCCATCACCATCCCTCAATACCTGACCCGTCGGTTCCTCTCCAAGTCCAAGGCCCTGCAGATCGTCTGCGCGGTCATCTTCCTGGTGGCGTACACCATTTACGCCGCCTCCAGCGTGAAGGCCTGCGGTACCCTGTTCAGCACCGTGGTGGGCATCAAGGAGAGCACGGCCATGTACCTGGCTGCGTTCATCATCATCGCGTACACGTTCCTGGGCGGCTTCTCGGCCGTGTGCTGGACCGACTTCTTCCAGGGGCTTTTGATGCTGGGCGCGCTGCTGATCGCCCCCATTTTCGCCGCCTCCATGCTGGACGCCGGCGCGGCCTCCACGCTGCCGGAGGGGTACATGGACCCCTTCACCAGCTGGCAGGACATCGTCTCCGGCCTGGGCTGGGGCATTGGCTACTTCGGCATGCCCCACATCATCATCCGGTTCATGAGCCTGGGCAGCCAGAAGGACCTCAAGAAATCCGCCGCCATCGGCGTCACCTGGACGGTGCTGATCGTGCTGTTCGCCACGCTGGTGGGCGTGATCGGCCGCATGTTCCTGGGCTATGACGAGGCCATCAGCGGCGGGGAGCTGGTGTTTATCACCATGACCCGTCGCATCTTCCCCGGCGTCATCTCCGGCATTCTGCTCTCGGCCGTTCTGGCGGCCAGCATGTCCACGGCGGACAGCCAGCTTCTGGCGGCTGCCTCGGCCTTTGCCAGCGACGTGTACAAGCCCGTGTTCCGCAAGAACAAGGCGGGGGACAGGGAGATGCTCTGGGCCGGCCGGCTTGTGGTGGTCGCGATCGCGCTGATAGCCCTTGTCCTGGCGGCTGACCCGGACGCGGGCAGCATCATGGGCCTGGTGTCCAACGCCTGGGGCGTGTTCGGCGCGGCCTTTGGTCCGGTGATCATGCTGAGCCTTTACTGGAAGCGCTTCACCTTTGCCGGCGCGGTAGCCGGCATCGTGGTTGGCGCGGCAGTTGACATCCTGTGGCTGGCGTTTCTGGCCAGCACCGGCGTTTATGAGATCGTCCCCGGCGCGGCAGCGGGCCTTCTGGCCGCGGTGGTGGTGTCCCTGGCCACCAAAGCCCCCGGCAAGGACGTGGAATCCCTCTTCGACAAGGCCGTTGCCTACACGGAGGAATGATTGCACTAGGTATAGAATACGGCCCCCTCTGACGAGGGGGCTGTCGCCGCCTTTAGGCGGTGACTGGGGGAGAGAAGACTCTCTCTAACCAGTACACTTTAACACTTTACACAAAATTTTAAGGCCCATTTCGGCCAAATCTTGACGCATCTGTCGGTTGACAGGGGGATTTTCCGGCGTTATAATGACCGCAGAACAATTGAATACCACACAAAGGCAATGAAAAGAAGAGTAAGCGGAAAGGTTATGCCGCAGAGAGCCCCGGCAGCTGGGAAGGGGTGCAGAGAGTCCGCCGAACATGGTCTTGGAGCCGCGTGGGCGATATGTAGTCCGCGACGGGCGCGCCCGTTACAGCGCAGGGGTTTGATGGAACCCCCAAAGGCCCGGTCCCGTGAGGGACGGGTGAAGCAAGGTGGTACCACGGCGTATGTATGTCGTCCTTGATGTTATTCAAGGGCGATTTTGTTGTTAGTGAGGGAAATATGAGCGAGACGATCATCCGCATTGAGCACCTGTGCAAGACCTTCGGTACCGGCGACGGTAAAGTAGAGGCCCTGAAGGATATCAACCTGGACATACAAAAAGGCGAGATATTCGGCATCATCGGCCTGTCCGGCGCTGGCAAGAGCACCCTGGTCCGCTGCATCAACCTACTGGAACGGCCCACCAGCGGCAAGGTCACCGTGAACGGCCAGGAGCTCACGGCCCTGAAGGAAAAGGACCTGCGCAAGGCCCGCCGGGGCATGAGCATGATCTTCCAGGGCTTCAACCTGCTGATGCAGCGCACGGCGCTTCAAAACATCTGCTTCCCCCTGGAGCTGAGCGGCCTCAAGGGCGAGAAGGGCTGGCGGGAGAAGCGGGCGAAAGAACTTTTGGAGATGGTCGGCCTGCCCGACAAGGCGGACGCCTACCCGGTGCAGCTGAGCGGCGGGCAGAAGCAGCGCATCGCTATCGCCAGGGCCCTGGCCGAGTACCCCCAGCCGCAAGTACTCCTGTGCGACGAGGCCACCAGCGCTCTGGACCCCACCACGACCCAATCCATCCTGGACCTCTTGAAGAAGATAAACCGGGAGCTGGGCGTGACGGTGGTGGTGATAACCCACGAAATGCGTGTGGTGGAGCAGATATGCGACCGTGTCGCGGTGCTGGAAAGCGGCGAGATACAGGAGCAGGGGGACGTGTCGGAGATATTCTCCAACCCCCGGACGGAGGCGGGCCGGCGTCTGGTCATGCCCAACGGGGAGAAGATACACGTCCTGCCGGAAAATCGCCTGGTGCGTCTGGCCTTCAACGGTGCCACCTCCGGCGAGCCCATCATCGCCACCCTGGCGGCGAAGCAGGGCATTTGTTTGAACATCATCAGCGCCGACACCCGGACCATCGGCGACAGGAGCTTTGGCGCCATGGTCCTGGCCCTGCCCGAGGACGAGACGGACGCGGCGCGAGCGCTCATATACTTACGGGAGATACCCGGCGTGACGGCGGAGGAGGTGACGGACCTTGTTCAGTGAAAAAGACGTGCAGCTTCTGAAAAACATCGTGCAAAGCGACCTGCTGGAAGCCATTGGCGAGACGCTGATCATGACGTTCCTGCCCACGTTCCTGGCCTTTGCCATCGGCCTGCCTCTTGGCGTGCTGCTGGTGACGGGGGACGAGCGGGGCATCCGGCCTCTGCCCGGCGCGCTGATGAAGACGGTCAACGTGATAATCAACCTGCTGCGGAGCGTACCGTTTCTCATCCTGATCGTGGTGGTCAGCCCGCTGTCCCGGTTCGTGCTGGGCACCACCGCCGGGGTAAAAGGCATGATCCTGCCGCTGACCGTGGCGGCGTTCCCTTTCGTGGCGCGCATCGTGGAAACTTCCATCCGGGAAATTGACCAGGGGGTGATCGAGGCGGCCCAGTCCATGGGCGCCAGTCCTATGCAGATCGTGTGCAAAGTGCTGATACCCGAGGCGAAGCCCGCGCTGCTCTCCAACTTCTTTGTGGCGCTCATCACCATTTTTGGCTACGGCGCAATGGCCGGCATTTTAGGCGCCGGCGGCCTTGGCTCCTTCGCCATCACCTACGGCCACTACCGCCGCAACGAACTGGTCATGTGGACCATGGTCGTGCTGCTGGTCATCCTGGTGCAGATATTCCAAAGCACCGGCAACATCATCACCAAACGGAGCGACAAACGCATCCGGTGAAATAAATTTGAAAATCAATTTTGAAAAAGGAGAAACCCAAAATGAAGAAGATCATCGCCATCACGCTGGCCCTTGTGCTGGCCCTGAGCCTGGGCGTTTCCGCCCTGGCCGACGACACCGTCACCATCAAGATCGGCGCTTCCTCCACGCCCCACGCGGAGATCCTGGAGTTCGCCAAGCCCATTCTGGCCGAGCAGGGCATCGACCTGGACATCGTGGTCTATGACGACTACGTGTTCCCCAACACCCACGTGGAAGAGGGCGAGCTGGACGCCAACTATTTCCAGCACACCCCCTACATGGACACCTTCAACGAGGAAAACGGCACCCATCTTGTGAGCGTG
>CANQKA010000037.1 GCA_947624395.1 uncultured Oscillospiraceae bacterium | reverse complement strand
TGGAGGAGTTTCTGCCCCAGGTGAATATCATGCCCGCCCTGGTGCAGAACGAGATACACCCCTACTACCAGGAGAACGACGTGATACCCTACATCCAGAGCCTGGGCATCGTGGTCCAGGGCTGGTACCCCTTCGGCGGGCGCGGCTACACGGCGGAGCTTTTGGGAAACGAGACGATCTCCGCCATCGCAGCGGCCCACGGCGTGTCCTCCGCGCAGGTCATTCTGCGGTGGAACCTGCAAAAGGGCGTGGTGGTCATCCCCGGATCCAGCAACCCCGACCACATCCGGGAGAATCTGGATCTGTTCGGTTTCGAGCTTACCCAGGACGAGATGGATCAAATCAATGGGCTGGATAGGGGAGAGAAACACGACTGGTACTGACCAGTACACGCACCCATAGCAGAAGCCGCCGTTGCTGTCAATGGTCAAGATGAACGGCTCTCTGAGCCGCCATTGACAGCCCCGCCCGCTTCCGCGCTCCCTGTCTGTAAGAGGAGCGACAGCCATTTCCGCTGTCGCTCCTCTTGCAGTATCTGTTCCTTGCCTCACACATCAGTGGTCGGTCGATGTCCGCTTTTAAGTGCCCTGGGCCCTTTCTGCTGCAAGGGGTTGAACGCGGCAAATGCAGGGGGGTAAGGTTAGTATATGGCGACACTGGAAAACCCGGGTCTATATGCGGACAAACTTAAAAATGTTTAAGCATTTGCCGCCATATGTGCGACCCGGTGAAAACGGGGGTCCGATGTGACGCTTTTGGCCAGTCAGACCCCTTGTGGCGCAAGGCTTTCAGAGCGCCAAAATCAGGGGGTAAGGGTAGTATATGGCACACCCCGAAAACCGGGTTCCATTGCGTGACATACTTCAAGGTTTTTAAGCAATTCAAAACAGGCAGCGGAGGGCGCATTTTCGCACCATCCGCTGTCTGTTGTTCAATTCCAATTCCGTAAGGCAGTTGCCAGATGTTTGTTTTTCGGGGTCATACTGTCTTACGAAGCACGCCCATCAGAGGGGGCCTTTTTATAAGGAAAATTCATTGAAAAAAGCCTCCCTCTGACGAGGGAGGTGGCGCGGCGCAAGCCGCGTCGGAGGGAGAGATAGTTTAGGACTGCGGCATGCGGACTGCGGCGCGGCCGTTGGTGGCGTCGGTGACGCGGCGGGCGAAGGCGTCGGTCTGGTCCGCCAGAAGCTGCACGGTCAGCTTGGCCCGGTCCGGGTCGGATGCGTAGTCCGCTTCCAGCAGCGCGCCGTCAAACTCCCGGATAAGGCGGTGCAGCCTGTCCACGCTGTCCCATGGGCAGGATACGGTCAACACGGCTTTCTCCGGGTCCGGCTCGGTCCCGGCGTCGGCCAGGGCCAGAGATGCGGCTTTGGAATAGGCCCGGACCAGCCCGCCGCTGCCAAGGAGCGTGCCGCCAAAGTACCGGGTCACCACGCACAGCGCGCCGTACAGGTCCGCGCCTTTTAATACCGCCGCCATGGGGCCGCCGGCGGTGCCCCCCGGCTCTCCGTCGTCAGACCAGCGGCAGGAGCCGTCCGGCAGCACCCAGGCCCAGCAGTGGTGCCGTGCGTCGGGGTACTTCTTCTTCACCTGGGTAAGGTACTCCCGGGCTTGGGTCTCGTCGGATACGGGGAACATCTCGCCGATGAACCGGGAGCGCTTTTCCTCGTACTCCCCGGTCCCGTACCCGGAAAGCTTCATGCGCTCAGCCATGGGCGTGTACCTCGTATGGCGAAAGCTCTGCCCGCAAGGCGGGCCGGACCACCGCCAGCACCCGCACGCCGTCCTCGGCGTAGTTGAGGTCCAGCACGTTGGCCTCCCGGCGCAGCCGCTCCACCAGGCCGGTCCGGTCATAGGGGATGAGCAGCTCTATCCGGCTCAGGTCCCCGCTCAGCTTCCGGCCGATGGCGTACAGCAGGGCGTTGGTGCCCTCGCCGGTGCGGGCGCAGACGCAGATCTCATCTTCGCCGGCCGGCAGACGGCCAAAGTAGGCGTCGCATTTATTATAGACTTTCAGGCAGGGGGTCTGGCCCGCCCCAAGGCGGTCAATGAGCTCGTCCACCACGCGGGCCTGGGTGTCCCGGTCCGGGTTGGAGATGTCAATGACGTGCAGCAGCAGGTCCGCGTAGGTCAGCTCTTCCAAGGTGGCCTTGAACGCGTCCACCAGCTCCGTGGGCAGCTTGCGGATGAAGCCCACCGTGTCGGACAAAAGGGCCTGCCCGCCCTCGGCCAGGTCCAGCTTGCGGGTGGTGGTGTCCAGGGTGTCGAAGAGGCGGTCGCCGGTCTGGATACTGTCGCCGGTCAGGGTGTTCAGGAGGGTGGATTTGCCCGCGTTGGTGTACCCCACCAGGGCCACCACCGGCAGGGCGTTGCGCTCCCGGCGGCGGCGCTGGGTGCCACGGACCCGCCGGACCTGTTCCAATTCCTCAGCCAGCTTCTGGATACGCCGGCGGATGTGCCGCCGGTCGGTCTCCAGCTGCGTCTCGCCGGGACCGCGGGTGCCGATGGGGGCGGAAGTGCCCGCCTGACGCTTCAGGTGGGTCCACATGCCCGTGAGGCGTGGCAGCAGATAGCGGTACTGGGCAAGCTCCACCTGCAATTTGCCCTCTTTCGTGTGGGCCCGCTGGGCGAAGATGTCCAGGATGAGGCCGGTCCGGTCCAGCACCCGGACCCCCAGGGCCTCTTCCAGCACCCGGGCCTGAGAGGGGGTCAGGTCGTTGTCGAAGATGGCCAGGTCGCACTCCTGGCCCTCGATGAGGTCCTTGAGCTCCTTGACCTTGCCCATGCCCAGGAAGCTGTGGGGGTCGGGCTTGTCCCGGGTCTGCAGCACCGTACACACCGGCTCCGCGCCGGCGGTCAGGGCAAGCTGCCACAGCTCGTCCATGCTCACCTCGTCGCTGCGCTCGTCCTGGTCCATGCTGGCCGCCGCCAGCCCTGCCAGCGCGGCCCGTTCTTTTTTTACCGTCGTGTCCTGTATGGCTTTGTCCTCGCAATAAAATTATTTGATGACTACGTTGGCCTCGCCAAGGAGGCCGGTCAGTTCCTCTACCAGGGCCGGGTGTATCACGCACCGGGCGCCAAGGCGCTTTTTCGTGTCCGCGAAATAGACAACCAGCGGCTCCGTGCCGGGGAACATGGTCAGCACCAGCTCGATGCGCCGGAAGGCCGGGTCGTCCCGGCTGGGCAGCCGGACCCACAGGGTCTTTTCCGCCGGACGGGTCCGGGGCTGTATTTCCGGCATGCGGCGGGCGGCATAGCCCCCGTCCCGTGCGGCGTTTTGGATGGCGGCGATGGTCTGGTCCGTGAGCCCGTCCAGGGGATAGACCGCGTCCAGCATCAGCTGAGGGTCCTTCTCGTCCCGGACGGAGATGCGCCCCGTGCAGCACACGGCGGCGTTTTCCCGCAGATAGCCGCCCCCCTGGTCCAGCGCCCGCTGGAAGGCCAGAAGCTCCATGGAGCCGGTGTCGTCCTCCAAGGTCACATAGCTCATGAGGGTGTTGTTTTTCGTGGTCCTGGTCCGGGCGGCGGAAACGACCCCCGCCAGTATCACCCGCTGGCCGTCCTGATAGGTGTGCGGTCCGTCGTCGCCGGTGAAGTCCTCCAAAATGGCCCCCATGGGCGCGGCGCCAAGCTTTCGCACCGCGTCCCGGTAGCCGTCCATGGGGTGGCCGGTGAGATAAAGGCCCGTGGTCTCTTTCTCCATGGCCATTTTCTCCCCGGCGGAAAATTCCTCCACGTCGGGAAGCTCCAACGTGGACACCGGCTCGTCGGCATCGTCCATGGAGAAAAGGTCGAACTGGCCGGCGAGATTTTTCCGTCCGGCGCTGTTCACCCCGTCCAGCACCTTGTCCAGCACCTGCAAAAGGGCCTTGCGCTTGTAGCCCATGGAGTCAAAGGCCCCGGCCCGTATCAGGCTCTCCACCGGCCGGCGGTTCAGCTCCTTGCCGTACATGCGCCGGCAGAACTCGTCGAAGGCGGTGAACGGTCCGCCCGCGGCCCGCTCCGCCATCAGCTGCTGCACAAAGCTCCGGCCCACGCCCTTCACCGCCGCCAGACCGAAGCGGATATTGCTGCCCGCCACGGTGAAGTCCGCGTCGGACTCGTTCACGTCCGGGGGCAAAAGGTCGATGCCCATGTCCCTGCACGCGCCGATGTACTCCGCAACTTTAGCGGAGGAATCCAGCACGCTCGTCAACAGCGCGGCCATATACTCTTTCGGCCAGTGGCACTTCAGCCAGGCGGTCCGGTAGGCCACGATGGCGTAGCACACCGCGTGGGCCTTGTTGAAGGCGTAGGAGGCAAAGTCGATGATCTCGTCGTAGATGCTGTTGGCCACGGCCTCGGATATGCCGTTGGCCGCGCAGCCGGGAATATTGCGGCCAGGGTCGCCGTAGACAAAGGCTTTGCGCTCGGCGTCTATCACGTCGTGCTTTTTCTTCGACATGGCCCGACGTATCATGTCCGCCTGACCAAGAGAGAAACCGGCCAGCTTCCGAAAGATGTCCAGCACCTGCTCCTGGTAGACGATGCAGCCGTAGGTCACGTCCAGAATGGGCCGGAGCAGCTCGTGCTTATAGGTGACCCGCTCCGGGTGGGCCGCGCACTCCAAAAACCGGGGGATGGACGCCATGGGTCCGGGCCGGTACAGGGCTATCACGGCGGTGATGTCCTCGATGGAGCGGGGCTTGAGCCCCGTACACACGCCGGTCATGCCCGCCGATTCCAGCTGGAACACGCCGCTGGTCCTGCCCTCGGTGAGCATCTGAAACGTCTCAGGGTCGTCCTCGGGCAGGTCGTCCGCCTGAAAGTCCGGCTCATAGCGGCGGATGAGCTGGGCCGCGTCGTCCATGACGGTCAGGTTCCGCAGACCCAGAAAGTCCATTTTCAAAAGCCCCAGCTGCTCCAGCGTGACCATGCCGAACTGGCAGACGATGGACTCGTCGTTGCGGCTCAGGGGCACGTAATCGGTCAGGGGTCTGGCCGTTATCACCACGCCGGAGGCGTGGGTGGAGGCGTTGCGGGGCATGCCCTCCAACTGGCGGGCGGTGTCGATGAGGTTTTTTATCTTCTCGTCGCCGTCGTACATGTCCTTCATGGGTTTGGACAGGCGCAGGGCCTCGTCCAGGGTCATTTTCAGCGCCCAGGGCACCTGCTTGGCCACCGCGTCCGTCTCCCCGTAGCCCACGCCCAGAACACGGCCCACATCCCGGATAGAGGCTCTGGCGGCCATGGTGCCAAAGGTGACGATCTGGGCCACGTTGTCCGCGCCGTACTTTTCCGTCACGTAGTCGATGACCTCGCCCCGGCGGCGGTCGCCGAAGTCCATGTCGATATCGGGCATGGTGACCCGCTCCGGGTTCAAAAACCGCTCGAAAAACAGGCTGTATTTTATCGGGTCCACGTCGGTGATGCGCAGCGCGTAGCTCACCAGGCTGCCGGCGGCGGAACCGCGGCCCGGACCGGTGGGGATGCCCTGGGTGCGGGCGTAGTTGCGAAAGTCCCAGACGATCAGAAAATAGTCCACGAATCCCATCTGGTCAATGACGCCCAGCTCATAGTCCAGCTGGGCGGCGTATTCCGGCCCGTAGCCGGGAAGCCGCTCCGCCAGCCCCGCGTAACAGAGCTTTTTAAGATAGGCCAGACTGTCCCTCTCGCCGGCGGGAAGCTGGAACTGAGGCAGGTGATAGTGGCCGAACTCGAAGTCGAAATCGCAGAGTTCCGCGATCTTTTCCGTGTTGTCGTATGCCTTCGGCAGGTCGGGGAAGAGGGCGCGCATCTCGTCCTCGGATTTGAGGTAGAGCTCCTGGCTTTCAAACTTCATCCGGTCCGGGTCGTCCACGGTCTTGCCGGTCTGGATACACATGAGCACGTCCTGGATACGGGCGTCCTCCCGGCGCAGATAGTGGGCGTCGTTGGTGACCACCAGGGGGATGCCGGTCTCGTCGTGGATACGGATAAGGCCCTGAGCGGCCCTGCGCTCGTCCGGGATGCCGTGGTCCTGCAATTCAAGGTAAAACCCATCCGGGCCGAAGAGCTCCGCCAGCTCCAGCGCACGGGCCTTGGCGGCCTGGTACTGGCCGTTCACGATCTTTTGGGGGATATCCCCGGCAAGACAGGCCGACAGGCAGATAAGCCCCTGGGCGTGCTCGTGCAGCAGGTCCCAGTCGATACGGGGCCGGATATAAAAGCCGTTGACGAACCCCTCGCTGACCAGCTTGCAGAGATTGTGGTAGCCCGTCTCGTTTTTGCAAAGCAGGATCAGGTGGGAGTAGTTGTTGTCCAGGCCGTATTCCTTGGAAGTCCTCTCCCGGGGGGCCACGTACACCTCGCAGCCGATGATGGGCTTCACGCCCGCCGAGCGGCAGGCGCGGTAAAAGTCCACGACGCCGTACATCACCCCGTGGTCGGTGATGGCGAGGGCGTCCTGGCCCATCTCTTTGGCGCGGACCGCCATCTCGTTGATGCGGCAGGCCCCGTCCAGGAGGCTGTATTCGCTGTGGACGTGCAGGTGTACAAAAGACATTGGGTGCTCCTTATTCCAGGTTCTGGCTTATTTCCAGAAGTTTGCGCAGCCGGTGGTTCATGCAGCTTTTCGTCACGGGCGGATAGGCAAGCTGGGCCAGGTCCGAAAGCGAGCAGGAGGGGTTGGCGATGCGCAGCAGCGCCGTCTCCTGCAAGGCGGGGGGCAGCGCGTCCAGGCCAATGCCGGCCTCGATGGTGCGGATGGCGGCAAGCTGCTCCGCCGCCGCGCCGGTGACTTTGTCCGCGTTGGCCATATCGCAGTTGGTCAGCCGGTTCATGGCGTTGACCATGTGCTTTTCCACCTTGGCCTGCATCACGCCCATAGCCGCCACCGGCGCGCCCAGGGTGGTGAGCAGGTCCTCGATGGCGGCGCTGCGCTTGAAATAGGTGATCCAGCGGCCGCCGCGGCTGGCCTCCCGGGGCTCAAAGCCCATGTCCAGCAAGATGGCTCGGACCTCCCGGCAAACGCTCTCGTGGCCGGTGGCCAGCTCCAGGTGATAGCCCCTGGCCGGGTCCGTGACGCTGCCGCCGGCCAGAAACGCGCCCCGCAGGAAGGATATCCGGTCGCAGTCGGATTCCACCACCGCCAGGTTGATGTGGTGGACGATGGTCCGGCCGGGGTCATAGCCAAAGGCGGAGAAAATGGTCCGGAGCTTGTCCCGGTCCGTTATCAGAAGGGACCGCTTGCCGGTGGCATTGGCCGGCGGGAGCACGTCGAAATCCAGCGAAAAGGCCCGCCGGAACAGCCGTGGCAGTCGGGCGGCAAAGGCGTCGCACTCGGTCATTATCCGTATCTGGCCGGGGGAGAAGGTGTTGGCGTACAGCAGCGCGCCGTACGCCTCCGCCAGGGCGCAGCAGCGCTTCCCCGGCGGCTCCCGGCACAGTTCGGTTTTTACGTCAGAGGAAAAACTCATGATGTATCCTTCCGCTTTTGCGGCCCCCTCTGACGAGGGGGCTGTCGCCGCCGTTAGGCGGTGACTGGGGGGAGAGATAGGTTACCGCCGGTGATGGTGTATCTCTCCCTCCGACTCGGCCTGACGGCCGAGCCACCTCCCTCGTCAGAGGGAGGCTTTTCAAAATGTGCGCCTGCGGCGCGAATTACACAGGGGAGGCTTTTCTATGCTTCCAGGGCACGGTGCTGGATGTTGACCATGCGGCCCTGGGACTCAAGGGCCTGGGCCAATGCCTGGGCCATGACCACGCTCCGGTGGCGGCCGCCGGTGCAGCCTACGGCCACGGTCAGCTCCCGCCGGTCCGCCTCGTATAGGGGCAGGAGAAAGGCCAGCAGGTCCGTGAGCTTGTCCAAAAGCGTCTGGGCGCTGCCGCTGCGAAATACGTACTCCGCTACGGGCCCGTCCAGCCCCGTCAGGTGTTGCAGGTCCGGCTCATAAAAGGGATTGGGCAGACAGCGCACGTCGAACACCAGGTCCGCCTCCGGGGGCACGCCTTTTTTGTACCCAAAGGACAGCACGTTCACGACGAAGCTTCTGTCCTCCGCCCGGATACAGCGGCATATCTCCGCACGCAGGCGGTTGAGAGCCGAGCTGTCCGTGCCGATGATGAAGTCCGCCCGCGCCCGCAGCGGGGCCAGAAAGGCCCGCTCCCGCTCCACGGCCTGACGGATGGGCTCGCCCGGTTTGCCCAGGGGGTGCGGCCGGCGGGATTCTTTGTACCGGCGCAGCAGCGTGTCCGTGCCCGCCTCCAGGTACAGCACACGCACCTGGCAGTCAAGCCCTTCCAGCTCCCGCAGCGCATTGTCCAGCTCCTCAAAGCTGGCCACACTGCGCACGTCCATGACCAGCGCTACCCGCTCGTACCGGCCGCGGGTGGCAAGGCACAGCGCCGCGAACTTGCCCAGCAGGGCGGCGGGCAGATTGTCCACGCAGTAGTAGCCCAGGTCCTCGCATATGTCGGCCGCACGGGTCTTGCCCGCGCCGGACAGGCCGGTGATGATGAGAAATTCCATGCTTACCTCCCCAGGACCAGCACCTCCGGCTCCAGCGCGATGCCGGACCGGGCGTAGACCGTCTTTTGTATGTGCTCCATCAGCCGCAGCACGTCCGCGCAGGTGGCGGAGCCTGCGTTTATGACAAAGCCCGCGTGCTTTTCCGACACCTGGGCCCCGCCGATGGTGAAGCCCCGCAGGCCCGCCTGGTCGATAAGCGCCGAGGCGTACCCGCCCGCTGGCCGCTTGAAGGTGCTGCCGGCGGAGGGCATTTCCAGGGGCTGGCTGGCTCGGCGCTTGGCGGACAGTTCCCGCATTTTGCCCTGGATGGCGTCTCTGTCCCCGGACTTGAGCGCAAAGCGGGTGCGCAGCAGGACCACTTCACGGCGGTCAAATACGCTGTGGCGATAGGAAAACTCGTGCTCCGGGCCGATGATAGTCCGGCGGTTGAGATCTTCGTCCAGGTATTCCGTCTCGACCACCGCGTCTTTTAATTCCCCGCCGTAGGCCCCGGCGTTCATCAGCACGCCGCCGCCCACGCTGCCGGGGATGCCGTGGGCAAATTCCAGGCCGGTGAGGCAAGCCTCCGCCGCGGACGTCGCCGCCTGGGCCAGGGTCGCGCCGCAGTCCGCCGTCAGGCTGTCGCCGGATATCTCCACCCGTCCCACGCCGGGGCATACGGCTATCACGAACCGGTCCAGCCCCTCGTCGGGAGGCAGGATGTTGGTGCCGTTGCCGATGAGCAAGGGCCGCACCCCGGCGGCGCGCAAAAGCGCGCACAACGCTTCCAGCTCTTCCCCGGACCGGGGCAGGGCCATGACCGCCGCAGGGCCGCCGATCTTGAAGGAGCAGTGCGCCGCCATGGGCTCACGCTCCCGCAGGTCCAGGGCGGGCAGCGCGGCGCGTATGTCGTTTATAAGATGGGAATAGTTCATAGCCTCGTTTACGTCCACGCGTTTTTCCTGGCACCCTTGTGAAAGGGGGCTGTCATGCGTCAGCATGACTGGGGGATTGTTCTTCGTCTAACAGCAATCCCCCCGAGCCGCCATTCGGCGGCCCACCCCCCTTTGACAAGGGGGGCTTTCGATATGGTAAAGGGATTTAAAAATCGATGCCCGCGTCTACGCTTTGGTCCACGCGGCGGGCCAGGTCCTCGGCGGCGTTGTACCCGGACTTCTTCTGGCGGTTGGTCAGGGCGGCCAGCTCCAAAATGGCGGCCAGGTTCCGGCCGGCGCGGACCGGGATGGTCACCAGCGGTACGCTCACGCCCAGATACTCCGTGGTCCTGGTGTCCAGACCAAGGCGGTCGTAGTGCTTGTTATCGTCCCAGGGCTCCATCTTCGCCACCAGGTCCACGGTGCAGCTCATCTTGACGGCGCCGATGCCGAACACGCTGGGCACGTTGATGACGCCGATGCCACGAAGCTCCATGAAGTGCTGTATCAGCGCGGGGGAGCGGCCCTCCAGCCGGAAGCTGGACGTGCGCAGCAGCTCCACGGCGTCGTCGGCGATGAGCCGGTGGCCCTGCTTCAAAAGGCCCAGAGCCGTCTCGGACTTGCCAACGCCGCTGTCGCCGATTATCAGCATGCCCTCGCCGTAGACCTCCATGAGCACTCCGTGGATGGTCTCCCGGGGGGCCAGGTGCCGGCGCAGAGAGCTGGTGAGCCGGGCCTGAAACTCCGAGGTGTCCATGTCCGTGGAGAGAAGACTCACATTGTACTTCTCCGCCATTTCCAGGCACTCGGGCAATATGAGCTCGTCGTGGGCGATGATCACGCCGGGGACCTTCTGGCGCATGACCGCGTCAAAGCCCGCCAGCCGCCGCTTGTGGTCCAGTTCCTCCATCATGGTGGTCTCGCTCTTGCCTATCACCTGCAGCCGGGAGGCGTCAAAGTGCTTCAGATATCCCATCAGCTGGATACCGGGCCGGTTCAGGTCCACCGAGTGGATGCGGATGGTGTCAAAATCCGTAGACGCCTGGACCACCTTCAAATGCAGCTCCCGCTCCTGGGCAATCTGGGATAGCTTCACGTCGTATCGCATAGTCAGGGGGACCCCCTTTTCATAAGTATTCCATTGTATATATTTTAATACATACAGGGCCCTTTCCGCAATCGTAAACGGGATATTTTTCAAATTTTTCGGGAAATGAAAAAAATACTTGCATTTTGCCGGTCAGTCTGGTATTATATCAAAGCTGTCCTTTGGGCGGCAGGAAGGAGCTGATTACGATGGCAAAATGTGAGATTTGCGGAAAAGGCGTGACTTTCGGCATCAAGGTCAGCCACTCCCACCGGCGCTCCAACCGCATGTGGAAGCCCAACGTCAAGCGCGTAAAGGCGGTCGTGGACGGCAAGCCCCAGCATGTGTATGTGTGCACCCGCTGCCTGCGCAGCGGCAAGGTCCAGCGCGCTGTGTGACCATTCCGTAAGAGACGATCCCCGAGGCGAAAGCCTTGGGGATTTTCTTGTTGCCCGACGAGGACGGTTGTGCTATACTAACGCACAGCGTCCAAAGAAATAATACCGGACGCGGGGAGTGGAGCGAATATGAATCTGTTTTTGACGCTGGCGTTTCTCTTTTTCATCGGCTCGGTGTTCGGGTGGGTGCTGGAGCTGTTCTTCCGGCGGTTCATCTCGTCGGCCAACCCGGAGCGAAAGTGGATCAACCCCGGCTTCTGCACGGGGCCGTACCTGCCCCTGTACGGCGCGGGGTTGTGTATTTTGTTTCTTATCGCAAGTCTGGAAAAGCCCCTGAATTTCTCTAACCCCGTCTGGGAAAAGGTGCTGCTGTTCGCCTGGATGGCGGTGTGCATGACCGTCATTGAGTACATAGCCGGTATCCTGAGCATCAAGGCGGGGCATGTGCGATTGTGGGACTACTCGGACCAGTGGGGCAATATCCAGGGCATCATCTGCCCCAAGTTCTCCCTGGCCTGGGCCATATTGGGCGCGGCGTACTATTTCCTCATTCACCCGCACATTCTGGGCGCGCTGGACTGGCTGGCCCAGAACCTGGCGTTCTCCTTCGTGATAGGCATGTTCTACGGCGTGTTCATCATCGATTTGTGCCACTCCTTCCACCTGGCCACCAAGCTCAAGAACTTCGCCAAGGAAAACGACGTGGTGATAAAGTACGAGAACCTCAAGTCCCACGCCCTGGCCTTGCAGGAGCAGAACGCCCAGAAGTACCATTTCTTCCGGCCCTTTGCCACGCCGCAGGACCTGACGGAGCACCTGCGGGAGCATTTGGACCAGATCCGCTCGGAGCTTAAAGAGGACCTGGACGGCCGTGAGGCCCAGGCGGATTTGGTGTTCGACAAGATCAAAAAGCGGTTGGATAATAAGAAGTGAAAAAGGTAAGGGCCTGTTTGCAACAGGCCCTTTCATTATTGACGGCCTCCCCTGTGCAAGGGGAGGTGCCGAGCGGAGCGAGGCGGAGGGGTTGTCTGTTGTCGGACGTTACAATCCCTCAGTCAGCGCAAGCGCTGACTGCCCCCTTTACACAAGGGGGCAGTCAATAATGTGCGCCGGCGGCGCGATTCAAATGTCTCTCCTTCCGTCTCGGCCCGGAGGGCCGAGCCACCTCCCTCGTCAGAGGGAGGCATATTCTCTACCGGGGGTAGAATCCGGCCCCCTCTGACGAGGGGGCTGTCGAGCGTCAGCGAGACTGGGGGAGAGAAGCATTAAAATCTCACGCTGTCCCCGGCTTTGCCGGGGACACCTTTGTGCGGAGGCGGGGACCGACGTTACAATCCCCCAGTCAGCGCCAAGGGCGCTGACTGGGGGATTGTACCTAGACGCACAGCAATCCCCCCGCCCGCCGATGGCGGGCACCCCCCTTTGACAAGGGGGGCTTTTGATATGGAAGCGGCTGCGCCGCTGAATAAAATTGCCGCCCATTGGGCGGCAACATTTTTACATCCCGTCGATGAGGCGGACGGTGACGAGGTTGGCGTCGGGGTCTTTGGCCAGTACGAAGGCGGGCACGTCGGGGATCAGTATCTCCCGCTCGCCCTTCACCACCAGCACATCGGCGGAGGGCTCGGGCATGATCTCGGCCAGCACGCCCAGGTCCCGGCCCTGCTCGTCCACCACCCGTGCGCCCAAAATGTCCTGCAAAAACACCGTGCCGGGGGGCAGCTTGGCCTCATCCCGGTCGATGAAGACCACCTTGCCCTTCAGGGCCATGGCGGCGTTCACGTCCTCCACGCCTTCCAGGGCGGCGATGCACAGCTCCTTATGGACCCGGCATGCGCGGACCTTGACGGGCTTGCCGTCGATATAAAAGCGGCGGAAGCGGGTCAGAAACGCCGCCTCGTCCGCCCAGGGCTGGATACGCACCTCGCCCCGGACGCCGTGGGTGTTCACGATCCGCCCCGCCTCTAAATACTGCTTTTTCAATCCAGAATGTCCACGGTGACCTTCTTGCCCTGGCGCTGGGCCACCGTCTTCATGATGACGCGGATCTGGCGCACGATCCGGCCCTGCCGGCCGATGACCTTGCCCATGTCCCCGTCGGCCACGCGGACCTCGTACACCACGCCGCCGCCGGAGCCAGTGCGCTCGTCCACGGTGACCTGGTCGGGCTCGTCCACCAGGCTCTGGATGATATAGGTCAGAAGTTCCTTCATGGGACGCTCCGCCTTATTCCGCCGGCTCGGTCTCAGGCGCGGGCTCGGCGGGCTGCGCGGGCTCGGCGGGCTTGTTGGCCTCGGCCAGCTTCAAAAGGCCGCGGACGGTGTCGGTGGGCTGAGCGCCGCAGGCGATCCAGTACTTGGCACGCTCCAGGTCGATGTCGATGACGGCGGGCTTGGCCATGGGGTCATAGGTGCCCAGCTCCTCGATGTTCCGGCCGTCACGGGGAGAGCGGCTGTCCGCCACCACCACGCGGTAATAGGGGGCCTTCTTCGCGCCCAGTCTCTTCAAACGGATCTTGACCATGTTTTGTTCCTCCAAAATATGATATGTTTTTTATTTTTCAAATCCACAGGGGAATTTTGAAATCTCACATGCCGAACATGCCCATTTTTTTGCCCAGACGGCGGCCCTTTCGGGAGCCGGACATCTGCTTCATCATGGCGTTCATGGCGTCAAAGCCCTTCAAAAGCCGGTTGATCTCCACCACGCTGGTGCCGGAGCCGGCGGCGATGCGCTTTTTCCGGCTGGCGTTCAGGATGGCGGGGTTGGCCCGCTCTTTCGCCGTCATGGACAGGATGATGGCCTCCGTGCGGGCCATGGCCTTTGGATCGATCTTCGCGCCTTTTAACGCCCTGGCGTCCAGGCCTGGGACCATGCCCAGGATATCGTCGATGTCGCCCATGTCCTTCATGGAGCGAAGCTGCTCCAGGTAATCCTGCAGGGTGAAGCGGCTCTTCATCAGCTTCTCGGCCATCTCGGCGGCCTTCTTCTGGTCCACCGCCTGTTCGGCCTTCTCGATGAGGGTCAGCACGTCGCCCATGCCCAAAATGCGGCTGGCCATCCGGTCCGGGTGAAAGACTTCAATGGCGTCCAGCTTCTCCCCGGTGCCAACGAACTTGATGGGCTTACCCGTCACGGCCCGGACAGATAAAGCCGCGCCGCCTCTGGCGTCGCCGTCCAGCTTCGTGAGCATCACGCCGGTGATGCCCAGGGCCTCGTCAAAGGCGCTGGCGGCGTTCACCGCGTCCTGGCCGGTCATGGCGTCCACGGTCAGCAGTATCTCCGCCGGGTCCACCGCGGCCTTTATCCGCTTCAGCTCGTCCATCAACGCCTCGTCCACGTGCAGCCGGCCGGCGGTGTCCAGAAACACCAGGTCGTTGCCGTGCCGCCGGGCGTGCTCGATGGCGGCTTTGGCGATGTCCACCGGGTCCGACTGGCCCATCTGGAACACCGGCACGCCCACCTGCGCGCCAACAGTCTCAAGCTGTTTTATCGCGGCGGGGCGGTACACGTCGCAGGCGGCCAGCAGGGGCCGTTTATTTTGCTGCTTTTTTATCAGCGCCGCCAGCTTTGCCGTGTTCGTCGTCTTGCCCGCGCCCTGCAGACCCACCACCATTACCACGCTGGGCACTTTCGAGGAGTAGTTCAGCTTCGCGGCCTGCCCGCCCATGAGGGCGGTCATCTCCTCGTTGACGATCTTGATGACCATCTGGGCCGGGTTCAGGCTCTCCAATATCTCCTGACCGGAGGCCTTCTCCGTCACGTCCTTCACAAAGTCCTTCACGACCTTGTAGCTCACGTCGGCCTCCAACAGCACCATGCGCACCTGGCGCATGGCCTCCTTCACGTCCGACTGGGAAAGCCGGCCCTTGCCCCGGAGCTTTTTGAAGATGCCGTTCAGTTTTTCCGATAAGCTCTCGAATGCCATATCACATCAGGCCCTCCAGCCGCGCCAGAATGTCCCGGCTCTTTTCTCCATCCGGCAAAAGCTCGGTCAGCTCCCGGCGGATGGACGCGATCGCCTCCCGCCGTTCCAGATACCGGCCCACCAGGCCGGTTTTCGCCTCATACGCCCGCAAAGCGGCCTCCGCCCGACGCAGGATGTCCCACACCCCCTGGCGGGTCAGCGCGTCCTGCTCGGCGATCTCCGCCAGAGACAGGTCCTCGTTCCAGTGCAGCTCGCAGGTGCGGCGCTGCTTTTCGGTCAGAAGCTCGCCGTAAAAGTCCAGCAGCAACGACCGGTCCAGGGGAGAGGTGTCCATGCCGCGCCTCCTTGTGTAAAGGCTTTTCGCTTTACAGCCTGCCTATCATACACCAAACCCCCGCCGCTGTCAAGTGTTTTTCGTTGACAGGGGGATTCAAAGCGGAGAGATATTCGATTCACACCGCGGTGGGGCCGAGGAAGGAGCCGACGACGGCCTGGACGGCGGGGTGGAGCGGGTTGGTGCGCCAGTACACCACATCGTCGAAATACAGGTCGTCCACGGGCACGAGCCGGATGTTCGGGTCAGAGATAAAGCGGCTGTTTCCGGACACCAGCGATATGCCGATGCCGGCCTCCACATACAAAAGCATCGTCTCGATGGAGGCGGTCTCCCGGATGATGCGCGGCTCAAAGCCCGCCCGGCGGCATGCCTCCTGCAGCGCCAGATAGCCCTGGGGGGTCGCCTCCTGAGCCAGGGCGATGAAGCTCTCCTCCCGGAGCATGGACAGCGTGACCGTGGCGTGCCGGGCCATGGGGTCGCTGACGTTGATGGCGATCATGCCCCGGTTGGTGCCCGCCACATAGCGGGCCACAGACGGGGGGGTGACGGGCGCTGTGCCGCTGGCCTCGCTGGTGACGATCATGTCCAGGCCGCCGGCGTCAAATTCCTGCCACAGCCGGTGCATGCCGCACCGCTCCAGCCGCAGTATCACATTGGGGTGCTCGCTTTGAAACGCCTGCATCCGCGGCACGAACGCGGAGATGTCCACGCCCTCCAACACCCCCAGCGACAGCACGTTGTCCTGCTCCAGCTGCATCGCCCTGGCCGCCGCCAGGGACTGGTCGAACTTGTCCAGCGCCTCGGCCCACTCCTGTTGGAGAAGCCGTCCCGCCTCCGTCAGGCGCACCTGCTTGCCGATGCGCTGGAACAGCCGTACGCCGGTGGCCCGCTCCAGCTCGGCGATCCGCTTGCTCAGATTGGGCTGGGCTGTGTACAGCTCGTTGGCCGCCTTGGAGAAGTTCTCATATTTGGCCGCCGTCACGAAATACCGGATAGCGCCCAGGGAAATGTTCATTGCACCTACCCCTTTCTGCGGAAAGTATACCACATATATTCCTTTTTGTATATATAGAAACGGAAAACAAATATTTCATATTTGTTAAATTAGCAATTATAATAAGTATTCAGCAAGCAAGTTTTATGCAATTCCAATAAATGTCATCGAACCGTTCCGTTGAAAGGAGAGGGCTATGGCCGCGTTCAAGGATTTCAAGAGGAAAAAGGACTTTCTGGTGTGCGTGGACTCGGACGGCTGCGCCATGGACACCATGGACTGCAAGCACATCCACTGCTTCGGGCCAAAAATCATCGACGAGTGGGGGCTGGAAAGCTGGCGCGATGAGATACTGGCCCGCTGGAACGAGATCAATCTCTACTCCATGACCCGGGGCATCAACCGGTTCAAGGGCCTGAACATGATGCTCACGGAGGTCAACGAGAAGTACACGCCCATCGAGGCCCTGCCCGACCTGACCGCCTGGGTGAACTCCGGGGCGGCTCCCAGCAACGACGCGCTGCAAAAGGCCATCGACGAGACGGACAGCGTCATTTTGAAAAAGGCGCTTGCCTGGTCCAAGGCGGTGAACGAGGCCATCAACGCCCTGCCTGACAGCATGAAGCTGCCCTATCCCGGCGTGAAGGAGGCCCTGGCCCTGGCCCATGAAAAGGCGGACGTGGCCATCGTGTCCAGCGCCAACCCCGGCGCGGTGCTGGAGGAGTGGGAGAAGTACGGCCTGCTGCCCCACACCGACGTGGTATGCGCCCAGGACGTGGGCAGCAAGGCATTTTGTATCGCGGAGCTTTTGAAGCAGGGGTACGCCCCGGACCACGTGCTCATGTGCGGCGACGCTCCCGGCGACATGGACGCGGCCAAGTCGAACGGCGTGCTCTATTATCCCATCCGGGTCCGGCATGAGAAGGAATGCTGGGAGCAGTTCCAGTCCGAGGGCTTCGGCCGGCTGCTGGACGGGACCTACGCCGGCGAATACCAGCAGCGCCTCATCGACGCGTTTTTGAAAAACCTTGGGGGCTGATGGTCCCTGCAATACCATACGAAATTTTAAAAGGAGGAAACAGCCATGGTCGATATGAAAGCAAAGCCCTTTTTCCTGTCGGATGAGGACTGCAAGTGGGTGGAGGACACCATCGCCGGCATGACCCTGGACGAGAAGATCGGACAGCTCTTCTTCAACATGGGCGACAGCCGGGACGAGGAATACCTGAAGATGACGGTGAACAAGTACCATATCGGCGGCATCCGGTATAACCCCGGCAAGGCCGACGAGATCTACGAGCAAAACCGCATCTTGCAGGAGAACAGCAAGATACCCCTTATCATCGCCTGCAACACGGAAAACGGCGGCAACGGCGCCTGTGTGGACGGCACGCCCATCGGCTGCCAGACCAAGATCGGCGCTACCCGGGACCCGAAATACGCCCATGACCTGGGCTACATGTCCAACAGGGAGGCCGCGGCCATCGGCTGCAACCTGTCCTTCGCCCCGGTCAGCGACATCTTCCTGAACTGGGAAAACCCGGTGATAGGTCTGCGCACCTACGGCAACGACACCGAGCAGGTGGCCGCTATGGCCAAGGCGTACCTGGAAGGCGCCCATGAAAACCCCGGCTTTGCCTGCGCGGCCAAGCACTTCCCCGGCGACGGCCTGGATTTCCGGGATCAGCACGTGGCCAACTCCGTCAACAGCTATTCCTGCGAGCAGTGGGACGCCACCTTCGGCAAGGTGTACGAGACGCTGATCGACGCGGGGCTTGAGGCCATCATGGCCGGACACATCATGCAGCCGGCCTATACCCGCCACTTCAACCCCGGTATCGCCGACGACGACATCATGCCCGCCACCCTGTCCCCGGAGCTTATCACCGGCCTGCTGCGGGGCAAGCTGGGCTTCAACGGCATGGTGCTCACCGACGCCAGCCACATGGTGGGCCTGACCTGCCGCATGCAGCGCAAGGACCTGATGCCCGCCGCCATCGCCGCCGGGATAGACATGTTCCTGTTCTTCAACGACATGGAAGAGGACTTCCAGGCCATGAAGAACGGCTACCTTGACGGGCGTATCACGGAAGAGCGCCTCAGCGACGCGCTGCATCGTATCCTGGCCCTGAAGGCCCATATGGGGCTTCACAAGAAGGCCAAGACCGAGATCATGCCGCCCAGGGCGCAGGTCCATGAGGTCGTGGGCTGCCCGGAGCACAAGGCTGCCCAGAAGGAGATCGCCGACAAGGCCATCACCCTGGTCAAGTACAAGGACGCGGACGTGCTGCCCATGATCCCCGAGCGGTACAAGAAGATCATGATCGTGTACGTGAAAGGCCTGGAAGCTCCCGGCCTGGGCGCGCTGTTCAACCAGAACGCCGTATCCCCCGCCGACAAGCTGCGGGATAAGCTCATTGCCAAGGGCTTCGACGCCTTCGTCTATGAAAGCCCCATCCAAAAAATCATGCAGCAGATCCAGCGGGGCGAAAAGGCCGACCTGAACCTGTACTTCGCCGGTAAGTCCGCCATCAAGGACTTCGTGGGCGGACAGGACCTTATCATCACCGTGGTGGACATCGCCGGCGGCTTCCAGCCGGTGGCCCGTCCTGCCTTCGGCATGACCAAGGGCGGCGGGGAGATACCCTGGTATGTGCATGAGCTGCCCGTCATCGTGGTGGGTACCCAGCAGCCCTTCGTCCTGGCGGATATCCCCCAGGCCAGGACCTATATCAATACATACGACAGCCTGGACACCACCCTGGACGCGCTGGTGGAAAAGCTCATGACCGGCCCCGAGGCATTCAAGGGCCAGGACCCGGTGGACGCTTTCTGCGGCGTGTGGGACACCCGTCTGTAAGGAGCAAGCCCCATGGTCAACATGAAAGCCAACCCCTATTTCCTCTCCGACGAGGACATCGCCTGGGTGGAGGATACCATCGCGGGCATGACCGACGAGGAAAAGGTGGGGCAGCTGTTCTTCCAGCTCACATCCAGCCAGGAGGAAGGCTATCTCAAAGAGCTCATGGAGAAGTACCACCTGGGCGGCTGCCGGTATAACGGCATGCCGGGGGCCAAAGTCCTGGAGCAGAACCGTATTTTGCAGAAGTACGCCAAGGTGCCGCTGATTATCGCCTGCAACACCGAGGCCGGCGGCGACGGGGCCTGCTCCGACGGGGTGAACATCGGCTCCGGCATCAAAGTCGGCGCCACCGGCAACGTGCAGTACGCCCACGACCTGGGCCGTATGGCAAACGAACAGGCCGCGGCCATCGGGTGCAACATGGCCTTCGCGCCGGTGTGCGACATCCACTACAACTGGCAGAACGAGGAGATCATATCCCGCGCCTTCGGCAACGACCCGGCGCGGGTGGCCGCCATGAGCCGGGCGTATCTGGACGGGGCCCATGAAAACCCCGGCTTCGCCTGCGCGGCCAAGCACTTCCCCGGCAACGGCCAGGACTACCGGGACGCCCACATG
>CANQKA010000036.1 GCA_947624395.1 uncultured Oscillospiraceae bacterium | reverse complement strand
GGCCTGAACTGGGGCAGCATCGGTCTGTTTCGGTTCGATATCGTGGCCTGGATCTTCGGCGGCCAGACCAACCCGGTATCCCGGGTCATCTATACGCTGGTGGGTCTGGCGGCACTGTGGTGTGTTTCCCTGTTGTTCCGCTCCCGCGACGAAGCGGACGAAGAGGCGTAATGCACGATCACCGGGGCAGATTTCTCTGCCCCGGTGATTTTTTGTTTTCATTCAACTATTATTTTCCCAAAAATTCCCGGATACCGGCGGCGATGCCGGCCCCGTCCAGGCCGAACTCGGCCAGAAGCTCGCCCGCCGTGCCGGAGTGGCCAAACACGTCATGAAGACCCAGGCGCTTCACCGGCGTGGGCAGCTTTTCCGACAGCACGCCGCACACGGCCTCGCCCAGACCGCCGAATATCTCGTGCTCCTCCACCGTGACGATACGGCCGCACTCTTTCGCCGATTCGATCACCAGCGCCTCGTCCAGGGGCTTGATGCTGGCCATATTGACCACCCGGACGGAGATGCCCTCCGCCGCCAGCAGCTCGGCCGCCTCCATGGCCCCGGACACCGTTACGCCCGTGGCGATGACGGCCACGTCGGACCCCTCGGCCACCACCTCGCCCTTGCCTATCACGAACTTGTAGCTCTCGTCATGGAACACGGGGGTGGCCGCACGGCCAAAGCGCATATACACCGGTCCCTGCATCTCATAGGCCGCACGGACCATCTGCCGCGCCTCCACGTCGTCCGCGGGGCACAGCACCGTCATGCCGGGGATGACCCGCATGAGGGCAAAGTCCTCGCAGCACTGGTGGCTGGCCCCGTCCTCGCCCACGGTGATGCCCCCGTGGGTGGCTCCGATCTTCACGTTCAGGTGGGGGTAGCCTATGGTGTTGCGCACCTGTTCAAAAGCCCGCCCGGCGGCGAACATGGCAAAGGTGGAGGCAAAGGGCACCAGTCCCATGGTGGAAAGGCCCGCCGCCACGTCCATCATGTTGGCCTCGGCGATGCCGCAGTCAAAATGCCGGTCGGGGAAGGCCTTCTGGAACGTATTGGTCTTGGTGGCGTTTGCCAGGTCCGCGTCCAGCACCACCAGGTCCTCATGCTCCGCGCCCAGCTCCTTCAGGGCGTTGCCGTAGCTTTCGCGGGTCGCGATCTTTTTCACATCAGCCATCTTTCACACCTCCAGCGCGGCCCGGGCGGCGGCCAGCTCGGCCATACCCTGGGCATATTCCTCGTCGTTGGGCGCTTTGCCGTGCCAGCCCACCTGGCCCTCCATGTAGGACACGCCCTTGCCCTTCAGGGTCTTGAGCAAAATGGCCGTGGGCTTGCCGCTGCCGTGGTTTGCGTGGAAGCAGCCAAAGGCGGCCTCCAGCGCGTCAAAGTCGTTGCCGTCCGCCCAGACCACGTCGCAGCCGAAAGCGGCGAACTTCTCGTCCAGCGGAGCGGAGTTCATCACCTGGGCGGTGGGACCGTCTATCTGCAGGCCGTTCACGTCCACGATGATGCACAAATTGTCCAGCTTATAGTGGGCGGAGAACATGGTGGCCTCCCAGATCTGGCCCTCGGCGATCTCCCCATCGCCGCACAGGGCGTATACGTTCACGTCCTTGCCCAGGACCTTGGCCCCCTTGGCCATACCCGCCGCGGCGGACAGACCCTGGCCCAGCGAGCCGGTGGACATGTCCACGCCGGGGACCGTGCTCATGTTGGGATGGCCCTGCAGATAGGACCCCAGGTGGCGCAGGGTGGGCAGGTCCTCCACCGGGAAAAATCCCCGGTTTGCCAGGGCGCTGTAAAGCCCAGGCGCGGTGTGGCCCTTGCTGAGCACGAACCGGTCCCGGTCGGCCCAGCGGGGGTTTTTCGGGTCAATGCGCATCTCTTTGAAATACAGATAGGTGAATACGTCCGCGGCGGAGAGACTTCCGCCGGGGTGGCCGCATTTCGCGCCGTGGGTCGCGGTCAAGATGCCCTCCCGCACACGGACCGCGGCCAGCTGAAGCTCTTTTTTCTCCCTGTCGGTCATGTTCCGTTCCTCGATTCTCATGGGATTTGGGTTCTTTTTGTGCAACTTGTTTTATTTTACACTATTTTTCCGGCCAATACAAGTAATATTTCCCCTCTGCACCTGCCGGCGCGGACCCACATATAGTGGAATGGGCTTGTAAAGCCCGAAGGAGGAAAATATGGCGGACTGTGTTTCTGAAAACATGAACATTATCTGTGGCCAGCAGGCCAACGGCCTGAACCGTTATCCCTGCCCGGTCCAGCCCTGCTGCCCGTCCATGATCGCCGGTCCCACCGGGCCCACGGGCCCCACGGGCCCTGCCGGTCTGATCGGTCTGACCGGCGCTACGGGCGCTACTGGCGCAACGGGCCCCACCGGCCCGACGGGACCTACGGGTGCGACCGGCCCTGCGGGCCCTGCTGGTCCAACAGGTGCTACCGGTGCGGCTGGCGTCGCCGGCGCTACAGGCGCAACTGGTCCCATTGGTCCCACGGGACCCACTGGCGCGACCGGACCTACGGGTCCCACGGGCGCGACCGGCCCTGCGGGCCCTGCTGGTGCCACAGGTGCTACCGGCGCGGCTGGCGTCGCCGGCGCTACAGGCGCCACGGGCGCTACGGGAGCTACTGGTGCATTATTTTATGCACCACACGTAAAACGCAAGGGCGGGCCGCTGATGCGGCCCGCCCTTGCGCGCTCCCACTCACTGTTTCAGCGACTGGATGAAGTCCCATATGGCCTGGGCGGAGTTGAAATTCTCCGGCTCCAGGTCGGCCATGGAGATCTTCACGTCAAATTCGTCCATGATCTCGCTGACCAGGGCAGTGATCTCGAACGAACCCAGTATGCCGTCGTCCACCAGAGCGGTCTCCCGCGCAAAGTCCACGTCCGGACGCAGGTCCCGCAGTATCTCCATCAAGTCTTCCATAAGTAAAATCCTCCTGAATTATGGATGGTAGTTTGCTTATTTCCCGCCGGTGAGCTTCTCTTCCAGCGCCAGCAGGTCCCGCTTGCGCTCCTTCACCCGCTTGGCGGGCACGCCGGCGTACACGCCCCAGGGGTCCGTAGACCGGTTGACAAGGCTCATGGCCCCCACGGAGCAGCCTTCCCCGATATGTACCCCCGGCAGCACGGCGCAGCCAGTGCCCAGTATCACGTGCTTTTCCAGGGTTACAGGCGCGTCCTGCTCGTTGCGGAAGGCCAGAGGCACCGTGGGGTTGGTGAGGCTCGCGCCGGAGTAATCGTCGCTGGTGGCATAAATCGTGCAGCGGGAGCTGAGGCCGGAGAAGTCTCCCATGGTGATGCTGGTCTGCCCGGCGTAAAGCTCGCAGTTGGAGCTGATGTGCACGTAATTGCCCACCGCGATCTCCCCGTTGAGGATGGTGAAATCGTCTATCAGCACATGGCTTCCCA
Source organism: uncultured Oscillospiraceae bacterium (assembly GCA_947624395.1). Lineage (GTDB taxonomy): Bacteria > Bacillota > Clostridia > Oscillospirales > Oscillospiraceae > CAJOIG01. The sequence continues at coordinate 16,540 of CANQKA010000036.1, read as the reverse complement.
GGCTTATCTTTTCCGGGGTATAAATGCGGCAGGTCCGGCTCACGAGCACCTGGCGGCCCAGGGCCTTAAAGCCCATGTCCTGCAACTCTTTTTTGCTGTAGTATGGGTCAAGTTTCATATGGCGTCCGCCCCATCCTTTCCGCGCTATACTAGCACACCGGACGATGAGATGCAACCTCAAAATACAAGTCCCGTGGACAGGGGGTATTCGTAATACTCCGCGCCGGCCAGACCGTAAATGCGTCCGGCAAACAAAAGCTGCCCGTCCGCGGCGAACCACAGCTTATTAAGCTCCACATTGTCCGGGGAAGTGGTGCGCTGGTACTGGCCGTTATAAAATTCCTCGTCCGTCTGGCCCTGGGCCGTGCCGAACTGGTGGACGAATTCCTCGGCCATCACCGACTGCTCCAATTGGGCAAGCTCTGTGGCGTCCACGTCCAGAAGCTCCAACAGCGCCGCGCCGGACAGTCGCTCCCCGGTTGCCAGGTCCAGGTCGAAGGGGGTAAATTCCAGCCAGTCGTCGATCTTCTTGACCATCACCACGCTCAGCACCCGGCCCGCGCCCTTGGCGTACTCATAATAAAGCTGGCACATGGGGTCCTCGGACACCGGGCGAAACTCGTCCTGGATGATTTGATTTATCTCGTCCGCGCCGGGGCAGTCCAGGGTGATACGGGGCAGCACGCCAGGGTCCGCCAGATCGTCCGCGACGCACTGGTCCGCCGTCAGGGCGGTGAAGTCCGTCCCGGTATCGGCTGGGGCTTGTTCACCCAAAACGTCCGAATCGGAGCTGTCCAGCGCCGCGTCCGAGCGGCCGCCGGTCATGTCGGACAGCACGTCCTCCGTGCCGCAGGACGCCAGCATGCTCAGGCACAGGACCAGCGCTGCGACGGTAATAAGCTTTCTCATTATAAAAATTCCCCTTTCACAGTTGCTCTTTATAGGCCCGGAAAGCGGTGGGTACGGGATAGCGCGCCCCCCGCTCCTGGGCCGTGGTCCAGGTGAACCGTTCCGGCGACATGCCGCATTGGATATGCCAGCCGGTCATATGCCACTCCAAATGGGTGAATATGTGCGTTGCCCGGCCGCAGGGCGCAAGGCCCTCCGGCGCGCAGCCCCAGGCGTCCGCCTGACAAAGCGCCGCCGTCTCGTCCAGGTCCCCTTCCACGTTGGGCAGCTCCCACATGCCGGCCAAAAGCCCCTTGTCCGGCCTTTGGACCAGGGCCACGCGCCCATCGTGCTCCAAAATGAACACCGTCCGGTTCTGTATCTTCCTTGGCCGCTTCTCGTCCAGCACCGGCCAGTCCGCGGGGTGGCCCGTTTGCGCCCCGGCGCAGACTTTTTCCAGCGGGCACCCGCCGCACGCGGGCGTACCCGGCGGGCAGACCGTCTCCCCAAGCTCCATCAGCGCGGAGGTAAACGCGCCGCAGCGCTCCGCCGGATACCGCTGGCGCAGCTGTTCCCGGAAGAAGTTTTTCACCTTTTGGTCCCCTACGCTGTCCGGGCAGCAGGTAAGCCGTGCGCACACCCGCAGCACGTTTCCGTCCACGGCCGGTTCTGGCAGGTCAAAGGCGATGGAGGCGATGGCCCCGGCGGTATAGTCCCCGATACCGGGCAGGGCCCGCAGGGCCTTGACCTGGTTGGGCAGCTCGCCGCCATAGTTTTCCATGATGATCTTCGCGGCCTTGTGCAGGTTCCGGGCCCGGGAGTAATAGCCCAGGCCCTCCCACAGCTTCAGCACCGTCTGCTCGCCGGCGGCGGCCAGGTCGGCCACCGTGGGCAGGGCATCCATGAACCGCAGAAAATAATCCTTAGCCGCCTCGATGCGGGTCTGCTGCAGCATGATCTCCGACACCCACACCCGGTATGGCGTCACGTCCCGCCGCCAGGGCAGGTCCCGCCCGTGCTCGTCATACCAGGGCAGAAGCAGCCCTGCCAGGTCCTCCGGCAATTTCACCACGGCCCGCACCCCCTCTCACGCCTCTATTAAAACACGCACGGGGTGGACCGTCAAGGAAAACGGGCCGGGGCCAGTCCGGTTTTTTGTGCAAAAAGCTGGTTGACAAATTCCGGCTGCCATATTATTATCTTCCACGATAAAAGTGCTTTTAAACCGATGCAGAGACGTCGGCAAGGCGCGATATGGATCATGCATATGACCGTACCCTCTTGCCGCGGGCAAGGGGGTTTTTGTTTTGGAGTTCAAGGCCGAACTGATGGATCAAGCCGCCGTGGAGCGCGCTCTTGTCCGCGTCGCCCACCAGATATTGGAGCGCAACGGGTCCGGCGAGAACATCTGCCTGATGGGCATCCGCACCAGGGGCGTGCCTCTGGCACGGCGGCTGGCGAAAAATATAGGCGCGCTGGAAGGCCGGGAGCCGCCGGTGGGCGAGCTGGACATCACGCTGTACCGGGACGATCTGTCCCGCATCGCGGACGCGCCGGTGGTGGAGCGGACCAACGTGCCCTTCCCGGTGGAGGGGATGACCGTGATACTGTGCGACGACGTGATATACACCGGCCGCACGGCCCGAGCCGCCATGGACGCCACCATGGAGCTGGGCCGGCCGGCCCGCGTGCAGCTTTTCTGTCTGGTGGACCGGGGCCATCGGGAGCTGCCCATCCGCCCCGATTTCGTGGGCAAGAACGTACCCACCGCCCGCTCGGAGGTCGTCGCCGTCCGGTTGGACGAGGTGGACGGAGAGACCGGCGTAAAACTGTTTGAGAACAAATCCATATAAAAACAAAGAAAAACAGGGAGGCAAAACAAAATGGATCTCATCTACGGCATCAAGGACAAGCCCAAGTTCGGACAGGTCATCCTGTTCGCCATCCAGCAGCTGCTGGCCATCATGGCCGCCACCATCGCGGTGCCCGCCGTGGTCAACTCCGGCTGCGGCACCGAGCTGACCGCCTCGGCCGCCATCTTCGGCGCCGGCGTGGGCACGTTCGTGTACCTCATCTTCACGAAAAACTCCAGCCCCGTGTTCCTGGGCAGCTCCTTCGCGTTCATCGGCTCCATGATGAGCGCTTTCTCCGGCGCGGCCAGCATGGCCGTGGGTTACTGGGGCCTTATCATCGGCGCGGTCATGGCCGGACTGGTGTACGTGGTGCTGGCCATCGTCGTGAAGATGTCCGGCGTGGCCTGGATCGACAAGCTGATGCCTCCCGTCATCATCGGGCCCACCGTGGCCATCATCGGCCTGAGCCTCGCCGGCAACGCCGTGGGCGACCTGACCAGCTCCAGCGTGGAGGGCGGCAGCATGTACGTGGCCCTGGTGTGCGGCCTGGTGACCCTGACCGTGACCATCGTCGCCTCCACCTACGGCAAGAAGATGATCCGTCTGGTCCCCTTCATCATCGGCATTCTGGCGGGCTACGCCTGCGCCAGCCTCTTCGCCCTGCTGGGGTACACCACCGGCAACCCCGCCTTCACCGTCATCAACTATGACGCCATGAAGAACGTGGGCTTCGTTTCCGTGCCCGACTTCACCTTCCTGATGGGCGGCAGCATCCAGGACATCACCCCCACTTATCTTCTCACGCTGTTCACCGCTTATGTACCCGTGGCTTTCGTGGTCTTCGCCGAGCACCTGGCCGACCACAAGAACCTCAGCTCCATCATCGGCACGGACCTTCTGAAGACCCCCGGCCTGACCCGGACTCTGCTGGGCGACGGTATCGGCTCCATGGCCGGCGCGCTCTTCGGCGGCTGCCCCAACACCACTTATGGCGAGTCCATCGCCTGCGTGGCCATCACCCGCAATGCCTCCACTGTCAGCATCTGGGGCGCAGCCGCGCTGTGCATCATCGTCAGCTTCATCTCCCCGCTGATGGCCTTCCTGGAAACCATTCCCTCCTGCGTCATGGGCGGCGTGTGCGTGGCCCTGTACGGCTTCATCGCCATGAGCGGCTTCAAGATGCTCCAGGGCGTGGACCTGAACAAGAACCGCAACCTGTTCGTCGCCTCCATCATCTTCATCACCGGCGTTGGCGGCCTGTCCGTCACCATCGGCGCGGTGGAGATACGCACCGTGGCCTGCGCGCTCATCCTGGGCATCCTGGCCAACACGATCCTGGCCGGCGAGAAGGACGAGCCCAAGAGCGAGGACAAAAACGGCTGAGACATCCCAACAACATAGCAAAAACCTGCCGCAAAGCATTTGCGGCAGGTTTTTTGTTTTGTCTTTTTAGCTCTCCGTGGGTGGCGCCGGGTCGGCGGGCTTTTCCGGCTCTGCGGGAGCTATCGGCTCTGCGGGAGCTATCGGCTCCACAGGCGCTACAGGCTCCACAGGCGCTGCCGGTTCGGCGGAAGACTCTTCCTCCACGGTGACCTCTACCTCCACGTCCTCCACGTCGGCCTCCGCCGCTGTGGCGTCCACCACGGAGGCGAAATCCGCGTCCTGGGCGTCGCCGCCCGCGGCCTTGATCTTCTCGATCTCCGCCTCCATGGCGGCGATGGCCGCGCTGGCCTCGTCGATCTGCTGGCAGGCCGGAGCGAAGGCCTCCTCCGGGTCGAGCTTATGGGCCTCATAGTACAGCTTGCCCAGCTCCGCGTACGCCTTTTTGATGGCGTCCCGTTTGGACGAGATGTCCATGTTCAACCGGGCGACGCGGCTGACCTCCTTGGTCTTTTCCGCGGCCGCCCCGGCCAGCTCCTTGGCCTTGCCCGCGGCTTTGGCGGCGAACAGACCGGCTTTGTCCATAAAATCGTTGAATCCAGACATGGTGACAGCCTCCTTTATTTTTATTTTATCTTATTTTTCTTCGTTTGCGCCTGGTAAATCTTTATGGGCCCTTTTCCGGCGCAGGGTCACGGCCAGAATGACCAGCGACGCCACACACGTGCACCCCGCCACAAGCTGGCTGACCCGTACGCCGCTGTCGCCTATGTACAGCGAATCGGCGCGCAGGCCCTCGATCCAAAACCGGCCCAGGCCGTACCAGGCCAGGTACAGGAGAAAATACTCCCCGTCAAATTTCCGCGCTGTCTTTTTGGACAGGATATGCAGCCCCGCGAACCCCAGCAGATTCCACAGGGATTCATACAAAAACGTAGGGTGGACGTACACGGTCGCCCCGTCCAATGTCAGCCCCATGCGGCAGAACACGTCCGTCTCCCGGCCATATGCCTCCCGGTTCATGAAGTTGCCCCACCGGCCCACGCTCTGGCCGATGAGAAAGCCGAAGGCCGTCAGGTCCAGCAGCGCCAGGGCGTTCATTTTCTTCACCCGGCACACCACGAGCACCGTGACCACCGCGGCGATGACCCCGCCGTAGATGGCCAGGCCCCCCTCCCAGATCTTGCACATGTCCCAGAAGGAGTCATAGTGGCCGTAGAAAATCACGTAATAGGCCCGTGCGCCGATGATGGCCATGGGCACGGCGCACAGCAGATTGTCCAGCAGGTCGTCCTGCTTGATGCCAAACTCGCCGCTGCGGCGCATGCAGTAGGCCACCGCCAGCAGAAAGCCGAAGGCGATGATCACGCCGTACCAGTAAAAGGTGTGGCCGAACAGCACAAACGAATTGGGCGGGTCGATGGACCAGGCGCCCAGCACGGGAAAGCTGATACTGGCCTGGCTCATTTAGGCCGCACCACGGACAATGCCGCCCGCTCGGGCACGATGTGCTCCCGGACCCATGCGGAGGCGTCGTCGCATGTAATGGCCTCCAACTGGCGGAAGCTGTCCAGGGGCTGGCACTGGGCAAAGCACCCCTCCGCCAGACCCACGCCCAGGCTGCGAAAATCGCCCAGGACCCGTATCTGCCCGCCGTAGGCGGCCTTTTTCTGCCTGTCGAACAGGGCCGGGTCAAAGCCCTTTTGCCAAACGGCCTCCGCCGCCGCCAAAAGCGCCTGGAATGCCCCGTCCGGGTCCCTGGACTCCCCGCCGAAGAGCACATAGCCCTGACCGGCGGCGTACTCGGCGCCGCAGCCGAAGGTGGCGTTCAAAAGTCCCTTGTCGTAAAGGTCCAGGTAGGCCGGAGAGCTTCTGCCGTACAGGCACCGCAGGGCCAGCCCCGCCGTGAGCCGCTCCCGCTGGCCATCGGGACCCTTGGCGGCCGGACCCAGCTTCAGCCCGCCCAGAAACAGCGGCGCGGACACCTCCATGACCCGCTCGGACCGGGCTTCCACCGGCTCCAGCGTCTCGTCCGGGCCATAGTCCCGACCGGGCAGAGGCGCGCTCTGGGCCGTCAGTATCTCCAGCGCGGCCCGCTCCACCGCCTCCGGGTCCGCGTTGCCCACCACACACAGGACCATATTGGAGGGGTGGTAAAAGACCTTATGGCAGTCGTAGAGCACCTGGGGGGTTATCTCCTGAATGGACTGGACCGTACCGGCCACGTCGTCCCGCAGGGGGTTGTGGGCGAACAGCAGCCGCATCAGGGCCATATAGACCTGGTCGTCCGGGTCGTCCTCGTACATGCGTATCTCCTGAGAGATGATGCCCCGCTCCTTATCCACGCTCTCCTGGGTGTAGTACGGCGTGGAGACGAACCGCAGCAGCGTGCGCAGGTTCTCGTCGAAATGTTCCGTGCAGGTGAAGTGGTAGCACGTCTCCGCCTCGGAGGTGAAGGCGTTGGCGTTGGCCCCCGCCGCCTCCAACGCCATCAGGGCGTTGCCCTCGGGCATGTCGAACATCTTGTGCTCCAAATAATGGGCCACGCCGGCGGGGGTATCCTTGGGCTCCCCCGCCAGGGTGAAGCGGCGATCCGCGCCGCCGTAATTGGTCATGTAACAGGCAAAGCTCTTGCGGTACCCCGGCTTGGGTACCACGAATATGGGCAGGCCGTTGGGCAGCGTCGTGGTGTACAGCGTCTCCCCAATGGCGGGCCAGTCAATCCTCCGCATCTTCATCCACCTCGCTTCCCCGGAGAAAATACACCATGTCGCACCCGATGCCGGACGCGGCCTTCACCACGTCTTCCCTCGTCACGTCCTCCACCAGCGCGGCCAGCTCCTCCGGGCCGTATTCCAGGCCCAAAATATTCTGTTCCAGCCAGAATGCCTCCAAGGCCCCGGCGCTGTCCCCGGCGCTGAGAAGGTCGTTCACCAGACCGCGCTTGGCCGAGGCCAGCTCCTCGTCGGTGATATCCCCGTCCTGCACGGCCTGTAATTGCCGGCCGATCTCCGCCAAGGCCAGGTCATAGTCCTTGACCTCGATGCCGCTTATCACGGCCATCACGCCCTTCACCAGGTCCACCCCGGAGCTGGCGAAATAGCAAAGGCTCAGCTTTTCCCGCACGTTCATGAAGAGCTTGGAGCTGACGCCGCCGCCGAACACCGCGTTCATCACCCGCAGCGCCGCCATATCCGGCTCCTCCATGGCCGCGCCCAAGCGGTAGCCGATGGAGAGCTTGCCCTGGGTCACGTCCATCACGTCCGTGAAATACCGGGGGCCTTCCTCCACCGTGTTCATGCGGATATCCGTGCCCAGGTCCATGTCCAGCTCGCCCCTTGGCAGGGCGGCCAGCGCGTCCCGCACGGCCTCGCAGGCCCGGTCCGGGTCGGCCGCGCCGCAGTAAAATACCTCCACCGGCGAGCTTGCCAGCAGGGCCCGGTAATGGCGGGTCAGGGCCACGTAGCCGATGGCCTGGGCCTCTTCCTCCGTGCCCAGCACGTCCACGGCGTAGTCCTCCGCGGGGCACATCAGCTCCGTCATCCGATAGCGGCTGTAAGAAATTTTGTCGTTGACCCGGGCGCGAATGTCCTCCAAAAGCTTTTCCCGCTCGCTGTCCACGTACTGTGGCAGCAGCAGCCCGCCCCGGGTGTTGGGGGCCAGAAGCGTCTCGCCCATGAGCGCGGCGATCTGCTCCAACAGGCTCTCCCCCTCCGGCAGCCACGCCTCGTCCACGAAGTCCGCCCAGAAGCCCACGCACTGTATCTCGCCCTTTTTCCGCACCGCCGGTTCCAGCCGTGCGCCATAGAGGCTGTCCAGCCGTGCGGCCATGGCGTCCATATCCGGGCAGGACACCGTGCCCCGGCGCAGCACGCTGGGTATCAGGGCGTTTTTCGCCGCGGTCTCCCGGCTCAGCCGGGTCAGCAGGTTCAGGCTCAGAAGCCCTGTCTTGAATTTGTCCGTTTGCAGGCATGTCATCATCACGCCCGGAAGTATCTCTCTGCGCGTCTGGCGCACACCGCTCACCGTCCGTTCCGGTAAAATTTACTAGATTGTATTATAGCACACGGCATTGGATTTGAAAATGGGGATTTATCTGCGACGCGGCGCCAGCCGCACTTCTTATGGCCCCCTTGTCAAAGGGGGCTGTCATGCGTCAGCATGACTGGGGGATTGTGCTTAGACGTACAGCAATCCCCCCGAGCCGCCATTCGGCGGCCCACCCCCCCTTTAACAAGGGGGGCTTTTATCTCACACGATCCGCACCTTGCCGTTTTTGACGATGATCTTTCTTGAGCATATCTCCGCCTCGTAGCCGTCCCAGTTGGATGGCAGCCTTGGATCCACGGTCAGCCGCCCGTTTTCCAGCCGTATGCCCAGCAAGTCTTCCAGCACCACCCGGAAATACCAGCCCGCCGCGCCGGTGTACCAGCTCCAAAGGGCCTCGCCGTAGTGGTCCTGGTTGGCGGACACGTCCGCCGAGAGCACATAGGGCTCCGCGCCCCACTGCTGGCGGGGGTGCCGTGCCGGCAGCAGGTCCAGCAGCATATTGGCCCCCAGGTCCGTCATGCCCTCATTTAAAAGCGCCGAGGCGAGCCACACCGCCCCGTGGGTGTACTGGCCGCCGTTTTCCCGGAAACCCGGCCCGCAGGCGCGGATATAGCCCGGGTCCCGGCCCTCGTCGCCGAATGGCGGATCGAAGAGCTTGACCAGGCCGTGGGCCCGGTCGTACAGCTTATCCGCCGCCGAGCGCAGGGCCGTGTGGACATGCTCGCTGTCCGCCGCGCCGCTGAATGCCGCCCAGCTCTGGGCGATGGAGTCGATGGCACAGGCAGTAGAGCCCACCGCGCCAAGAGGCGCGCCGTCTTCCCACCAGCCGCGAAGATACCAGCCGCCGTTCCAGCTCCGCTCCGCCGCGGCGGCGCAGCGCTTGGCCGCGTCTGCGTAACGCTCGCCGTCCTTCTCCCCCAGCCGGTCCAGCAGCGCGGCGAACCGGCGGGCAACGTGGATGAAGAACCAGGTGAGCCATTGGCTCTCGCCGCCCACCTTGTCCATGCCGTCGTTCCAGTCCCCGGAGCCGGTGCGCAAAAGCCCGTGGGGTCCCCTGCCCCGGCGCAGTACCAGGTCCAACGCCCGGCGGGCGTGGTCCAGCACCGTGGCCGTATCCCTGGACGCAGCCGGCGCAAAGTACCGGTCGCGCTCATTCTCGCTCAATGGCGGGGCCTCCAGCCAGGGGGCTTTTTCGGCGCAAAGGCCCGTGTCGCCGGTCTTTTCCACGTACTCGCACACCGCCCAGACCAGCCACAGCAGGTCGTCCGAACACCGGGTCCGCACGCCCTTTGGCCCGCCGGGTCCAGCGTGCCACCAGTGGAGCACGTCGCCCTCGGTGAATTGGCGGGCGCAGCAGGTCAGGATATGCCGCCGCGCCTGACCGGGTGCGAGAACGATGAGATTCGTCACGTCCTGCAGCTGGTCCCGGAAGCCAAAGGCCCCGCCGCTCTGGTACATGGAAGTCCTGCCCAGCACCCGGCAGGCCAGGGCCTGGTAAGCCGCCCAGCCGTTCATCATCCGGTCCAGGTCCGGGTCCGGCGTGCGGATATGCACCCGGCTCAGCCGCGCCCGCCAGCCGTCCCGCACCTTCAAAAGCTCCTGGGCCGCCCGCGCCGGGTCCGCCAGGGCCGATAAGGTGGCGGCGCTTTCAAACCCGCAGACCAGCACGCTCACGCCGCCGCCCTTCCACAGCGCGCCGAAGCAGGGCCCCAGTCCGGCTCCGGTCCTGCCGTCCATGCGCCCTTCCATCCAGGCCGCCTCGTCACCGGTGAAGCCGGACAGCTTTCGGCTGCACACCGCCCGAAACACCTGCCCCGGATATACGCCACGGGGGTTGTAGGCCGTGAGGCAGCCGTCCTCGTAGCCGGTGACCACGCACGGTGCGTCGGCGGCGTTGGCCGTCAGCGCCAGGGGCAAATGCCAGCCCAAATAGGCGCCGTCCCCGCCCTCGATGAGAAGCACGCGGGCCCGGTAATCCCCCGGCACGAAGGCCGTGACGCTGCACCCGTCCCGCTCCCAGCTTGTCCAGCCAAAGCCGTTTGTAATGCGGCAGCGGCCCTCTCCGGCGAAAAGGCTCTGGCGGCCCTGGGCCGCGATCGCCTCCAGCGTCTCCCCGCCGTCCGTTGCCAGCGGGTCGTTGCGCCAGGGGTCAACCGGGCACTCCCTTGCGTTTTCCAGCCACATAAAGCCCGTGCCGCAGTCGGCGGCCAGGTAGCCAAATTTGCCGTTGGTCAGCACGTTGCACCAGGCCCGCGGCGGCAATGGCGGCGTCTCATAGCGCACCGCACCACCGGCCAGGTACTCCACCGCCGGTGCCTCCCAGCCCCGTCTTGGCGCCTGTCGCAGGGCGGGCAGACCGGCAAATTTCCGCTCCTGCACCGGCCGGACCACCACCGCCGCCGCGGCGATGTCGGCTCCGCCCACGAACCACACGCCGCCGCGGGCTTTCTCAAAGGCGGAAAGGCCGTACTTGTCCAGATACCGGCGCAGCGCGTCCAGCCGGGGGTGCAGATACTCCCCGTCCTCCCCGGTGTCCAGCACCAGGTCCGCCTGTACGCCGCAGGCGGTGAGCAGGGCGTGGCGCTTTATCATTTTCCGGGCCTCGTCCAGGCCGTTGTCCGCCTTGCAGTATAAAATGGGCAGGTCGCCGGAAATGCCCTTTTGCCAAAGCCGCTCCCGGCTTGCGTCGGGCCGCGCCTCGATGCGGGGCGAGCAAATGGCCCCGGCCAGCTGGAACGCCGCCAGCATCCCATCGGCGTTCAGGCCCAGCAGGGACGCCATAGAGCTGGCCATATCCGCGCCGGCCCCGGCTAAAATACGCCGTGCCCCGGCCTCTGCCGCGGCGCGGCTTGACCCATAGCACAGCGCCAGGGCCGCGCACCCGCCCTCGGGCAGGGTGGCCGTCACCGTGGCGGTGCTGTGCATCTGCCAGCCCGCGCCGTTGGCAAGCTTTAACTCCGTCGTGGCGGCAAGACACAGCCACATCTCGGGCAGGTCGCCTCTTGCCAGCCGCCGGACCAGTATCGTGCCCCGGTGGGCGGTGATCTCCAGGCCCAGCCGCCAGAAGGCGGGGTGGGCCTCGTGGTCGCTTTGGCGGGCCAGCACCGGCTCAAAGCGCACGGTGAGCTTGCCGTCGCTGGGGCCGGTGATGCGGCGCAGCTCGCCACGCTCCCCGTTGGCCACCGCCAGCGACGCGGATAAGACCCGCCCGGACCGGCGGGCCGTGAAGGTGAGGGTCCCGCCCTCGTACCGCCAGGGGTAAAAGGCACCCTCCCGCCTGGATGGCGTCAGGGGAATGTCGTCCACGGACATGACAAACCCCTCCGGCCGGTACATGAGGATACCCCCGGACCGGGCGACGCACCGGCCATCCTCGCACGCCAGGAGCGTGTACACGCCGTTGGACATGGGAAACCAGGCCGGGTCCGCCGGCATATAGCCCGGTCCCTCCCAGCGAAACACAGGGGTCTCCCGCCGAGGCTCCGGCGGCCGGGTCAGAGGACTGCGGCTCCGGCGCAGAACGGCGCCGCTCAGGGGCACCCGCTCGGCCAGCAGGGGCCGGAACGCCGCCATCGCCGGGTCCGCCATAAAATACCGGCGCAGCACGCCGCCTTTGAGGCAGTTGGCAACAGCCCCCAGGCTCATGCCCAGGTGGTGGCTCATGAAGCACGCCACCACCTGGCCCTTGCCGGTGGTCCGGCCCGGTGTCATGTCCAGGGCCTCGTAAAACCCGTACCGGCCAAACATGCCCAGCTTTTTCAGCCGCTTCAGATTTTCCGCCGCCGCCTTGGGGTGCACGCACAGGGCCAGGAAGCTGGCGTATGGCGCGGCCACCAGCTCCCCGTCCACGTCCCGGCGCAGGGCCAGGGCACCGGTCCCGTGGGCCTTGTAGCGATAGTCCATGCCCGCGTCCAGGGAGAAAAAGGCGCTCTCCGAATTGCCCCAGGGGGCCTTGGCCCGCTCGCCCCGCTGCCGCTGGGCATAGAGGCAAAACCGGGCCGTCTCCCACAGCATGGAGCCGTTTATCAGCGGCAAGAAGAGCTCCGGCATCAAATACTCGAACATGGACCCGGACCAGCTGGCGAGCCCACGCCAGCCGTCCAGGGCAAGCCGCGCCCTGCTCAGGCTCTGCCAGTGGCGCACGGGCACGTCGCCACGTGCGCATGCCACAAAGCTTGTAAGCCGCGCCTCCGAGGCCATCAGGTCGTAATGGCCGGGGCTGGGTTTGTCCGACGCCGGGTCCAGCCCGATGCGAAATAGGCGCTTGTCCGCGTCGTACAGCGCCGCCAGGTCCATCCCGTCCGCCAAAGCTCTCGCCCGCTCGGCGATGTCCGGCCGGCCGTGGGCCGTCATGCCGCCCGCGAGGCAGATCAGGCACGCGCACAAATTGCCGCTGTCCACCGTGGACACATAGGCCGGCTGCAGCGGCGCGCATGTGCGGGTGTCGTACCAGTTATAAAGATGGCCCTTCCACTTGTCCAGCTTTTCCGCCGTGGCCAGTATCCGGTCCGCCAACGCCGCCGCCTCGCTGGCCGGGGCCAGGTCCAGCTCCATGGCCGCCAATGCCGACACCAGCGCCAGACCGATGTTGGTGGGGCTGGTCCGGTGGGCCGCGCCCTTGGGGGGCTGGACCTGGAAGTTGTCGGGTGGCAGCCAGTGCTCCGAGCGGGTGCAGAGCGCGGAAAAGTAGCCCCATATGGCCCTGGCGGACGTGAGCAGCAGCGCCCTGTCCGAGGCGGTCAGGTCGTTTTTGGGCGGGTTTTCCCGGCCGGATATCCAGGCGAACACCGGCGCGGTCAGCCATACCACCCCCGCGGACTTGCCCGCCGGACCGGGGGCCAGCACCGCCAGCGCCAGACCGAAGAGTACGGAAAACCACGCCGGCATGGGCAGCGCTTTTCCGGCGTCCGACTGGGCCGCCGTCACCCATTGGAGCATTTTTCTGTGGCTTACACCCATGCGCCACAGGGCCGTGAGCGCCGCCGAGGCGCAGGCGTGCCCCTCCCAGGGCAGGAAGATGAGCCGCGCAAAAAACCGCGTCAGCGCACCGCCCACGCCCCGCAGCACACCGCTCCGGCAGCGAAGCCGTGCGTCGGACGAGCGGGTGAAAAGCCCCGCGAACGCGGCCTGGACCGCCTCCGCGCCCAGGCATGCCAGGGCCACCCCCGCCGCCCACCGGCAGGAGGGCAGGAAAAAGCTCAGCCCCAGCGCCAGAAGGCTCATGGGCGCCGTGAGACTGCGGCGCACGCTGTCGAAAAGCCGAAACCGCTCCAGGGTCGGCAGGTCCTGCCCGGCCTTAAAAAGCCAGGGAAGGTTCTGCCAGTCGCCCCTTGTCCACCGGTGCAGCCGCCGGAACCATGCCGCAGCCGTCACCGGCGCGCCGTCGGTCAGCTCCACGTCGCCCACGTACGCGCCGCGAAGATACGCCCCTTCCAGGGCGTCGTGGCTGAGTATTTTGTTGTCCGGGAACCGCTCGTCCAGACAGGCCAAATACGCCGCCGCGTCCACGAGGCCCTTGCCGGCAAAGCCGCCCCGGTCGAAAAGGTCCGTGTACAGCTCCCCCGTGGGCGCGCCGTAGGGGTCCGTGCCCCCCTGGCCCGCCCAGATACGGGCAAAGTCCGTGGCCAGGGCCCGGTCCAGCTCCACCGCCATCCGGGGGTGCAGCACCCCGTGGCCCCGTATGACCACACCCTTTTCCACCAGAGGCACGTGCAGCGGGTGCATGGCCGCGCCGATGAGCTGCCGGGCCGAACCCGGCGCCAGCCTTGTGTCCGCGTCCAGGCACAGGATATACCGGGCGTGGAGCGCGCCCACGTCCCCGGCAAGGCATTTGAGCCGGTTGGGCCGGTTTTGGGTCAAACGCGCCAGCTCCAAAATGGCCCCCCGCTTGCGCTCCCAGGGGGAGTAGACCCGGTCCGGGCCGTTCCAGGCCAGGTCCCGGGTCAGCAGGAAAAACCCGCCGCCGTATGTGGCGTTGAGAGCGTCGATGACCGCCTTCGCCCCGTCCAGCCGTCCGGCCGTCTCCGGCGGGAACTTGTCAGAATCGGGCAGGTCCGCCAGCAGCGCGAAAATTAAATCATCCCCGCAGTCCCGGTTGGCCAGCTTATATTCCTCCAGCCGTCGGGCAAGGCGGGGTCCCGTCTCGTCGTCGGTCAAAAGGGCCGACACCGCGCAGACCGTCCGGCCATCCGGGCCCACGCCCTCTTCCAGCGCCAGACGGGGAAGCCGCCGGGGGCGGATAAACCGCAGCAATATGGAGTCCAGCCCCACACGGGCCAGCTCCGACAGGGGCACCACCGTCAACAGCGCCGTCCAGAACCGTCCGGACACCGCCCAGGCCAGTATAGCCAGGGCCGCCGGCATAATTATCCGGGCGGCGATATAGCCCGCCCCGGTGCGGGTGTTTTGGGGAAAAAGCGTCTCGTGCAGGCCCTGGTCCAGGGCCTCTTTGGCGCTGTCCAGGGCCGATATGCCTCGCTTTTTGGCGCGCCGCTGGTTCCGCGCCCGGTACAGAGCGCGGCTGGCCTCGTCCATGAGGGGGTATATTTTATCCTGACGCAGCAGCGCGTCCACCGGGTCGGAAAGCTCCAGCGCCCGCGTCAGGTCCAGCTCCGCCAGGGTCCGCAGGCCCGTGAACAGCTCCGCCGCCAGAACAGCGTCCACGTCCGGCTCCGCCAGGGCTTCTATCAGCGCCGCACGCAGCGCCGCGCCTATAAGCGCCGCCTCGTTTTCGGGCAGCTCCGACTGCCGCCGTGCGCCGGTGAGAAACGCCCCGATGCGCGCCTCCGTCACCGGTCCCGCCGCCGCGAGCTTTTTACACAGCGTGACCAGCGCCGCCCCGTCCGGGCCACGGCGCAATTTGCCCCCGGCCTGCAGCGCGGCCGCGGCGATGTTCGCCTCCCGCCGGGCCAGGTATTCATTGTCGGCAAACCAGGCGCTCTCGCGCTCGTCCCGGCCCTTGGCCGAGACGGTCTGCATGGCCCTGGCCAGCCGGCGGGCGGCGGCCTTGCCGGAAATCGTTCCTTTGATGGGGATGCTCCTGGCCGCTTGTTCGCCCCATCCGGCCAGGCGTTCGGTGCTTATCTTTTCCATATCCGGGATTTTTCCCGCCCCAGCGGGAGAATATACGAAAACGCGGCGCGGTGAGGTCGTTACCAGACTTAAGCATGGTAACAATCCCCCCAGTCATACTGACGCATGACAGCCCCCTTTACACAAGGGGGCCTTTCGATGCGGAAAGCCTCCCCTTACACAGGGGAGGCCTTATAATGTGTATTCACTTGATCTTCGTCACGTCGGGGCTGTTGGATTCGGAGATGATGAAGTGGGGACGGCGCTTTGTTTCCAGGTATGTCTTGGCCAGGTATTGGCCGATGATGCCAAGGCAAAATAGCTGGATGCCGCTGACGAATATTATCACCGACATGGTGGAGGCCCAGCCGGCCACCGGGTCACCAAAGATCAGCTTGCGGATTATCACAAACGCCAGCATGATAAAAGCCACGGCGGTCATGATAAACCCGAACAGAGACACAAAGCGCAGCGGCGTCTGGGAAAAGCTGACCACCCCGTCCACGGCGTATTTGGTCAGGCCCCAGAAGCTCCACTTGGATCTGCCTGCCACCCGCTCCACGTTCTCATAGGGTACCCAGCAGGTGCGGAAACCCACCCAGCCGAACAGGCCCTTGGAAAACCGGTTGTACTCGCTCATGGCCACGATGGCGTCCACCATATCCCGCTTCATGAGCCGGAAATCCCGAGCCCCGTCCACGATCTCGGTGTCGGACATGCGGTTGACCAGCTTATAGAATAGCCGTGCAAACAGGCTGCGTATTTTGGGCTCGCCGGCGCGGGTCACACGGCGTGCGGCCGCGCAGTCGTAAGCGCCGCTTTGCAGCTTTTCCAGCATCACCGGCAAAAGCTCCGGCGGGTCCTGCATGTCCGCGTCCATCACGGCCACATAGTCCCCTTTGGCGTTGCAGAAGCCGGCGTACATAGCCGCCTCCTTGCCGAAGTTCCGGGACAAGGCCAGGTATGTCACGCGGCTGTCCTTCTCGGCCAGGGTCTTCATCAGGTCCAGGGTGCCGTCAGTAGAGCCGTCGTCCACCAGCAGCAGCTCGTACGGACAGTCCATCTTTTTCAGCACGGCGGAGCACGCCTCGTAAAAACGGGGCAGCGCCTCTCGCTCGTTATAGCAGGGCACGATCAGAGACAGGAGCATAGGGTTACCTCCTTTGCGCAAATCATTCCGCCGGGGCGTATTCCTCCGGGACCACGTCAAGCCCCTGCAAGTACCGCCGGAGCATGTCAAAGGCATGACTGGCGGCAAGCTGGCGGACCCGCTCGCGGCCTGTGCCAAGATGCAGTTC
>CANQKA010000035.1 GCA_947624395.1 uncultured Oscillospiraceae bacterium | reverse complement strand
TAGCTGCCGTCCAGCCAGTCCTGGGCCACCATGGCGTTGCCCCCGTGGCCGGGACCGGACAGGTAGATCATGTTCAGGTCGTAGGCCCTAATGACCCGGTTCAGGTGTGTGTAAATGAAGTTCTGCCCTGGTACAGTGCCCCAGTGGCCCACGATCTTGTGCTTGAAACTGGCTTCCGTCAGGGGCTTTTTCAGCAGCGGGTCTTCCAGCAGGTACAGCTGTCCCGCAGCCAGATAGTTGGCCGCCCGCCAGTACATGTCCATGGTGTGGAGCATCTCCGGCGTCGCGGCAAATTCCTTGTGATATGTCACGAAAGTCACCTCTCCCTTCATTATGTCCCGAAACGGGCTGAATATTTGGCATGGGCCGCGCCACGCCTTCTCACAGGGATTATAGCAGATATTTCCTCCGATGGAAAGAATATCCGCGTTATTTCCTCCGCGCGAAAGCGCCCGGGCCGCATTTTTCAAACTGTTCACAAATAGCGCCGGCAAAAGGTTTATGATATTCCCTGCAAAAACGCTTTGGGAGGCCCCACTTGAACGAGCACCGTGACGACCGGCCCTCCGAAAAGGAGCCGTCGGAATATCATATCGTCCGCCCGGAACGGGAGCGGTCGGCGTACTCTGACGCCTTTTACCGCACCGCGCCCCGGGAGGGCGGGACGCCCTATGGCTATAACCCGGACCGGTACTATCCCGGCTCGGACAGCGGCTGTCACCGGGGCCAGGTAGGGATGAAGACCGTTCTGATACTGTGCATCGTGTGCGTGCTGGCGGCCAGCCTTTTAGGGGCCGGCGGGGTGTATTTTCTCTCCAAAGATTTACGGGGCCAGCGGGCCAGGGCGGAGGCCGCGCCGGCGTTTTATGCCGACGCCGGCGAGGCCCAGCCCAGCGCGGGACCGCTGACCGTGACCGCCGCACCGGCGGACGGCCGCGTGCTTTCCGGCGGGGAGCTTTACGCCGCCGCCTGCGGCCAGGTGGTGGCCGTGGCGTCCGCGGGGGCCCAGGGCGGGCCGCTGACCGGCTCGGGCATCATCGTCAGCGCCGACGGCTATATCCTGACCAATTATCATGTTATCCAGTACGGCGCGGTCCGGGGCTGGACGCCCACGGTGGTCACCTTTGACGGCCAGGAATACGACGCCGAGATCGTGGGCGCGGAGTCGGACAGCGACATTGCCGTGCTGAAGGTGGACGCCACAGGCCTTGCCGCCGCCGCCCTTGGGGATTCGGACGCGCTGGCCGTGGGCCAGACCGTCTACACCGTGGGCAACCCCACCGGGGACCTGCCCTGCACCATGACCCGTGGCATCGTGTCCGCCCGGGACAGGAGCATCGAGCTGGCGGAGGACGTGACCGCCACCATGTTCCAGTTCGACGCCCCGGTGAGCGAGGGCAGCACCGGCGGGCCGGTGTATAATGTCTACGGCCAGGTGGTGGGCGTGACCACCGCCAAATATACGGCCGCCGGCGTGGAGGGGCTGGGCTTTGCCATTCCCATATCCGACGCCTGCGCCATCGCCAACGACATCATCCAGCGGGGCTACGTACCCGGCAAGGCGTACCTGGGCCTGACGCTGGACTCCTTTTCGCCGGCTGTGGCCCGGTATTTCCACACGGAGCCGGGAGCTTTTGTCAGCGCCGTCCAACCGGGCAGCGCCGCCGACGAGGCCGGTCTGCGGGCCGGGGACATCATCACCGCCGTGGACGGCAGGACCATCACCGACGCGGACGCGCTGGTGGCCGCCGTGCGGACCTATGAGGCCGGGGACACCGCCATGCTCACCGTGGTCCGGGACGGGGAGAGTTTGGAACTGCCCGTGACCTTCGGGGAGGGATAAACCATGCCGGAGCGGCAAAGGACAAAGCGGCGCAGTCAGGCCATGACGTTCATCCTTCTTTTTGGCATCGTGAGCCTTTTTTCGGACATGACCCACGAGGGCGCCGGCAGCATCCGGGGAGCGTACCTGGCCCTGCTGGGGGCATCCGCCGGGACCATCGGCTTTATCTCCGGCCTGGGGGAACTCATCGGCTACTCCATGCGCTATGTGTTCGGCCGTCTCACCGACAAGACTGGCAAATACTGGCCCATGACCATCGCGGGCTATATTCTGGACATCGCGGCGGTCCCGGCTCTGGCCCTGGTGGGCCAGCATGGCTGGGTGGCCGCCTGTGCTCTGCTGGTCATTCAGCGCATGGGCAAGGCGATAAAAAAGCCCGCAAAGGACACCATCATGTCCTTTGCCGCCAGCCGGGAGGGCGCGGGCAAGAGCTTCGCCATCCAGGAGGTCCTGGACCAGATCGGGGCCTTTCTGGGGCCGGTGCTTCTCTATCTCGTCATGCTTTTGAAAACGGACGGCACGACCTATGAGGTCTATGCCGTCTGCTTTGCCGTACTGGCCATCCCCGGCGCGGTCACCATCGCGCTGCTTCTTATCACAAAGCACCGCTTCCCGGACCCGGAGCGGTTCGAGCCCTCGCCGAAAGAATATATCCCTTTCCAAATGAAGCGGGAGTTCGTTCTGTACATCGCCGGCATCAGCCTTTTCGCCTTCGGCTTCATCGACTACTCGCTTATCATCATGCACGTTTCCCGGACGTACGCGTCTCTGGCCTCGGGCCTTGCGGAGACATCCTCGCTCATAAACAGCGGCACCCTGCCCCTTTTATACGCGGGCGCGATGCTGGTGGACGCGGTGGCGGCGCTGGTGTTCGGCCTTTTGTACGACAAAAAGGGCGTGAAGGCCCTGGTCTGGTCCACGGTGCTGTCCGCGCCATTTGCGGCGTTCATATTCGCCGCCCGGTCCGTGCCCATGGTGCTGGTGGGCGTGGCCCTCTGGGGCGTGGGCATGGGGGCCCAAGAGTCCATTTTGAAGGCCGCCGTCACAAACATGGTCCCCAAATCCAGCCGCGCCACCGGCTATGGCATTTTTGAGTGCGCCTTTGGCGCGGCCTGGTTTCTGGGAAGCTGGCTTTTGGGGGTGTTGTACGACGTGAGCATACCGGCCATGATCGGCCTTTCCGTGGCGGCTCAGCTCGCCGCCATCCCGCTGTACCTGGCCTCCGCCAAAGCGCAATAAAAAAGACCCTGTCCGAAAAAGACAGGGTCTTATCATGTCCGCCTATCAATACCCGTTGGGGTTGGAGCTCTGCCAGCGCCAGGAGTCGGCGCACATGTCCTCCACGGTCCGGGTGGCCTTCCAGCCCAGCACCCGCTCCGCCTTGGAGCAGTCGGCGTACACGGTCGCCAAGTCCCCGGGCCGCCGGGGGGCGATCTCGTAGGGGATCTTCACGCCCGTGGCCTTCTCAAAGGCGTGTACCAGCTCCAGCACGCTGACGCCGTGACCGGTGCCCAGGTTGAATATCTCCGTGCCGGTGTGGGCCAGGGCGTATTCCAGGGCCTTCACGTGGCCCTCCGCCAGGTCCACCACATGGATGTAATCCCGCACGCCGGTACCGTCTGGGGTGTCGTAGTCGTTGCCGAACACGTTCAGGTGGGGCAGCCGCCCCACGGCCACCTGGGTGATGTAGGGCATCAGGTTGTTGGGTATGCCGGAGGGGTTTTCCCCGATGCGGCCGCTGGCATGGGCCCCCACGGGGTTAAAGTACCGCAGCAGCACCACGCTCAGCTCCTTGTCGGCCACAGCCGCGCCGGCGGCGATCTGCTCGATCATGAACTTTGTCCAGCCGTAGGGGTTGGTGCAGCCGCCGGTCTCGCTCTGCTCCGTGTAGGGCACGGCCGCCTTGGCGCCGTACACCGTGGCAGAGGACGAAAAGATGAACCGCTTGCAGCCCGCCTCGGCCATACATTCCAGCAGGGTCAGGGTGGTGTCCAGGTTGTTGCGGTAGTACTTCAGGGGCTTTGCCACGCTCTCGCCAACGGCCTTGAACCCGGCGAAGTGCATGACCGCCTCCGGCTTTGTCTCGGCGAATATTTTCGCCATCGCCGCCCTGTCGGCCACGTCGGCCTCATAAAGGGGCATTTTTTTGCCGGTCAGCGCCTCGCAGCGTTTGACCGCCTCGGGGCTGGAGTTGGAAAAGTCGTCCACGATGGCCACGTCGTACCCGGCCTGGGCCAGGGCGATGGCGGTGTGGGAGCCGATGTACCCGGCCGCGCCGGTGAGTAAAATGGTCATGGTATGTCCTCCTTTGAAAATCCTTCCTTATTTGCCCCCCTTGTCAAAGGGGGGTGGGCCGCCGAAAGCGGCTCGGGGGGATTGCTGTTCGTCTAAGCACAATCCCCCAGTCAGCGCTTTGCGCTGCCAGCCCCCTTTCACAAGGGGGCCATAAGCGGTCAGCAAACGGGCACGGTCCAGTTATGCGTGTCCTCTATCCTTCCCCATTGTATCCCGGTTATCGTCTCGTACAGCCGGTGGGTCACGGGGCCGATCTGAAAGCCGTTGACGGTGTGGCTTTTGTCCCGGTAGGATATCTCGCCTATGGGGGAGATGACAGCCGCCGTACCGGTACCCCAGGCCTCCTCCAATGTCCCGTCCTCGGCGGCCTGGACAAGCTCGTCCACGGAGATGTCCCGCTCTTGGGTCTCATAGCCCCACTCCTGCAAAAGCTGCAGGGCGGTCTTGCGGGTGACACCGGGAAGCACGGAGCCGTTTGTCAGGGAGGGCGTCACGATGACGCCGTTCAGTTTGAACATCACGTTCATGGAGCCCACTTCCTCGATGTACCGCTGCTCCACCCCGTCCAGCCAAAGCACCTGAGAAAAGCCCCGCTCATCGGCCAGGTGGCTGGCGTGCAGGCTGGCGGCGTAGTTGCCGCCGCACTTGGTGAAGCCCGTTCCGCCCCGGACCGCCCGGACCTCCCGGCCCTCGATGGCGATGCGCACCGGGTCCAGACCCTCGGGGTAGTAGCTGCCCACCGGGCAGGTGATGATGCAAAAGAGATATGTTTTCGCCACGTGCACGCCCAAATGGTTGTCCGTGGCGAAGGCGAAGGGCCGGATATACAGGCTGGTGTCCGGCGCAGCCGGCACCCAGTCCGCGTCCAGCTTCACCAGAGCTTTCAGCGCTTCCAGATAGATGTCCGCCGGTATCTGGGGGATGCACAGCTTCTCGCAGGACCGGGCCATGCGGGCGATGTTCTCCATGGGGCGGAAAAGCTGGATGTGCCCGTCTGCGGTCCGGTACGCCTTCAGACCCTCGAAGACCTCCTGGGCGTAGTGCAGCGTCATGCAGGACGGCTCCAGCTCCAATGTCCCATATGGGACGATCCGTGGGTCATACCAGCCCCGGCCCGTCTCGTAGTTCATCAGGAACATGTGGTCGGAGAAAAACGTCCCGAATGGGATATTTTTCTCGTCTGGTCTGGGTCTGGGCGCGGTGGTCCTTGTGATGGCTATCTGCATGCTGACTGCCTCCCGCCAATTAAACTCCACCAAGTCGCTATTATACCCCCCTTTGACCCGTCCCGCAAGGGCCGATTTGCTTGTCCAACGGGGCCGATTCGACGGGAAAAATAAAAGTTCTCACGGATTTTGTAACTTTTCTCTAGGAATCCCGTAACTAATGTGATATACTGTAAAGGATAAGGGAAAAAGTTACAGGGGGAGGGGTGCGTATGAAAAGGCGCGGCGGACGTTTTCTGGCGCTGGCGCTGGGCGCCGTCATCGCCCTGGTCTGCGCCGGGTGCATGGCCAGCGTGGACGAGCTTTACTCCCTGCCCCAGATGTCGGAGGAATACGTGCAGCTGCAGGAGCTGATCGGCCAGCGCATCGAGCAGGGCAGCGCCTACGCCGCCCCCACCGGCGGCAGCAACCGCCAGTCCGTGCAGCTGCGGGACCTGGACGGGGACGGTACGGCGGAGGCCCTGGCCTTTCTTGTGGACCCCACCCGCACGCCCACCGTGTGCGTTTACCGCCAGAACGAGGGCGGGGACTTTTACTCCTACGTCATCATCACCGGATACGGCACCGCCGTGGCCAGCGTGGATTACGCGGACCTGAACGGGGACGGCGCGGCGGAGCTCATCATCTCCTGGCAGGGCGGCGGCGATATCCGGCTGCTGACCGTCCACTCCCTGGACGATGCGGACAAAAACGACCAGCATGAGCTTCTGAGCGTGGACTGCACCGATTTTCTGGTGTGCGACCTGGACGGCAACGGGGTGGACGACCTGCTGGACTTTCATGTGGCGGAGGGCCACAGTACCGTGGACATGTACACCCTGGCGGGCGAGGGTCCGGCTCTGGCCGCCTCGGCGGGCCTGTCTGAGAACATCACCGCCGTCCGCCGTGCAGCAGCCGGAGCGCTCTCCGACGGCACCCCCGCCGTGTTTGTGGAGAGCGACATGGGCCGGGAGGGGCTTGTCACCGACGTACTCACCGCCCCGGACGGCAATTTGACCAACATCACCATGACCCCCCTGGGCCGCAGCAACACCCTGAGGCCGGACGGCATCTTCTCCGCGGACATGGACGGGGACGGCGCGCCGGAGCTGCCCGTGGGCGACGGGGAAGACGACATGCTCACCTGGTACAGCCTGGACCCCACCGGGGGCATGATCCCCTCCGTGACCACCTATTACAACACGGAGGACGGCTGGTATCTGGTCCTGACCGGGCCGCTGACCGGGGACGTGCTCATGGAGCGGCGGTACGCCGACGGGGAGGACTCCGTGACCTTCACCGTCATGAGCGACGGGTCCACCCCTCAGGGCAACGTGCTCACCATATACACCCTCACCGGCAGCAACCGGCTGGAGCGGGCCGAGGCGGAGGGCCGGTTCGTCCTGTATCAGGAGGAACAGACCGTATACGCTGCCCAGCTTCTCACGGACGCGTTGACAAAACAGGATATCATGGACAGTTTTCATTTGATATACGCCGAGTGGCAGTCGAGAGACCTGTAACAAGGAGGCAAAAAGCGTGAAAAAGGTATTGGTTTTGGAGGACGAATCCAGCATCCGCAGCTTTGTGGTGATCAACCTCAAGCGCTCCGGCTACGAGCCCATCGAGGCGGAGACCGGCGAGCAGGCGCTGGAACAGCTTCGGCAGAATCCGGACATCAAGGTGGCGCTGCTGGACGTGATGCTCCCGGACATCGACGGCTTTGAGGTATGCCGCCGTATCCGGGCCTCCGACTCGAAGATCGGCATCATCATGCTCACCGCCAAGGCCCAGGAGATGGACAAGGTAACGGGCCTGATGACCGGCGCGGACGACTATGTGACGAAGCCCTTCTCCCCGGCGGAGCTGACCGCCCGTATCGACGCGCTGTTTAGGCGCACCGGCGCCGAGGACGCCCAGACCGACGGCGGCGAGCTGCACCAGGGCCCCTTCCGTCTGAACACCCGCAACCGGACGCTGGAGAAAAACGGCGAGCGTATCAAGCTCACCCAGATCGAGTACTCCATCATGAAGCTTTTCATGGACAATCCGGGTCGGGCCCTCAGCCGGGAGGACATCCTGAACGCCGTCTGGGGCCGGGACTATTTCGGCGAGCTGAAGATCGTGGACGTGAACATCCGCCGTCTGCGTATCAAGATCGAGGACAACAGCACGATACCGACGTACATCACCACGGTCTGGGGATATGGGTATAAATGGGGTTTTTAACAGTCGTTTAAAGCGGCGATAGCCGCACATTGTCGAAGGCTCCCTTGTGTAAAGGGAGCTGTCGCCGCCGAAGGCGGTGACTGAGGGATTGTTACCAGATTTGGCAACACATCCCAGCTTGGTAACAATCCCCCCGGTCGCCGATGGCGGCCACCCCCTTTACACAAGGGGGGCTTCCAAGATGTATCGCCTACGGCGATCAAAACAGGAGAGGCATTTATGGGCAAGATACTGGGAAAAAAGCATCCCCGGGGGCTGAAAAGCCGCTGGCTGCGTTCCGGCATCCTGCTCACGGTGGGGGTGGTCATCCTGTTCACCATCATCTTCTCCCTGGGCGTGCGCAGTTACTACTACAGCGCCGTGCGCACGGGCCTGGCCACCAAGGCCCAATCCGCCGCCAACTTCTTCACCGGCTACATGTCCCGGACCTACGGCCAGTATTACCAGAGCGCCTACCGGTACACCCAGAGCTTTGAGGACAAGGACTTTCTGGAGCTGCAATTCATCAACCCCCGTGGGGTGGTGGAGGTATCCAGCTACGGCATCTCCGCCGGCACCCAGCCGGGCACGCCGGACATCAAAACCGCCCTGGAGGACCGGCGGCTGGACGCCTGGAACGGCAAGCGCAACGGCACCGGCGAGCGTATCATGGCCGTCACCGCGCCGCTTTTGAGCCAGGAGGGGACCGTCATGGGCGCCATGCGCTATGTGACCAGTCTGCGGCTGGTGACCCGGCAGATCGCGGTCATGTCCGCCGTGGCGGCGGGCGTAGGGCTGCTGGTCATATTGGCGGTGGTGCTGTCGAACCTCTACTTCATCCGCTCCGTCACGGAGCCGCTGGTGGAATTGACGGCCCTGGCCCATCGTATCGCCGAGGGCAGCTACGGTATCCAGGCCCAGAAGAAATACGACGACGAGATCGGCGACCTGACCGACGCCATCAACGAGATGAGCGCCAAGATCGGCGAGTCGGAGCGGACCCAGACCCAATTCATCTCCACCGTCTCCCACGAGCTGCGCACGCCCCTGACGGCCATCACCGGCTGGGCGGAGACGCTGGCCTACGACGAGACCCTGTCCCCCGACTCCCGGCGGGGCATCGCCATCATATCCAAAGAGTCCGGGCGGCTGACCAAGATGGTGGAGGAGCTGCTGGAATTTACCCGTATCCAGGACGGCCGGTTCAACCTGAACGTGGAGACCGTGGACGTGGCCGGGGAGCTGGAAGAGGCCATTTACACCTACGGGGAGCTGCTCAAGCAGGAGAACGTGACCGTGGAGTACACCCCGCCCACCCAGGACATCCCCTTCATCCTGGGGGACGCGGAGCGGCTCAAGCAGGTGTTTTTGAACATCATGGACAACGCCGCCAAGTACGGCCGGTCGGCCGGGCGCATCCAGGTGACCGTGGGCGCCGCCGGCGGCTGGGTCGTGATACGGTTCCGGGACTTTGGCCCCGGTATCCCGCCGGAGGAACTGCCCTTTGTGAAGAAGAAGTTCTATAAGGGCAGCGGCAAGGAGCGTGGCAGCGGCATCGGCCTTTCCGTGTGCGACGAGATCGTCACAAGGCATAAGGGCAAGCTGGAGCTTGCCAACGCCGCCGACGGCCGCACGGGATTGATCGTGACGGTGATGCTGCCGGTGATGAACGAGGAAGAGCTGACGATATGACTACCGCTTATGCCTCCCCTGTGTAAGGGGAGGGGGACCGCGCTGAGCGCGGTGGAGGGGTTGTTGACAACCCCCCAGTCATGCTGACGCATGACAGCCCCCCTTGCACAGGGGGGCCATAAAAGGAAGAAGGCTTATAAAATGGCAAAGCAGGATCAAAGCAAACAAAGCTGCGCGTTCCGCACGTCCATCGGCGGACAGGCGCTCATAGAGGGCATTTTGATGCGGGGCCCGGAGAAGCAGGCCATCGTGATACGTTCCCCCGAGGGGGAGCTGGTGACGAAGGTGGATAAGCTGCACCCCCTGCGGGAGAAGTGGCCCGTTTTCGGCTGGCCGCTTATCCGGGGCGTGGTGAGCTTTCTGGACAGCATGGTCAACGGCATGAAGGCCGTGACCTATTCCGCCCAATTCATGCCCGAGGAGGACCAGGAGGACCCCGGCAAGCTGGACAAGTGGATCGAGGAGCATTTCAGCTCTGAAAAGGCGGAGAAGATCGTGATAGGCGTCGCGGTGGTGCTGGGCATCGCCCTGGCGGTGGGGCTGTTCATCCTGCTGCCCACGTTCCTGGTGGGGCTCATTCCCCCTTTGCGCCACGGCCACGACGGACTGCGCACGCTGCTGGAGGGCGTGCTGAAGCTGGTCATCTTCCTGGGCTATATGGCCGCCGTGTCCCGTATGAAGGAGATGAAGCGCATGTGGGCCTACCACGGCGCGGAGCACAAGACGATCTACTGCTACGAGCATGGCAACGACCTGACCGTGGAAAACGTGCGGCGGGAGAGCCGTTTTCACCCCCGCTGCGGCACCAGCTTTCTGCTGGTGGTGGTGATACTGAGCATTTTCGTGTTCATCGCGGCCAATGCGTTCCTGCACGTGGACAACGTGTTCCTCCGGGCGCTGGTGAAGATAGCGCTGCTGCCCATCGTGGTCAGCCTGAGCTATGAGCTGAACCGCTGGATCGGCCGGCACGACGAGCTGCCCCTGGCGAAGGCGCTGTCCTGGCCCGGCCGGATGCTCCAACATCTGACCACCCAGGAGCCGGACGAGAGCATGATGGAGGTCGCCATCACGTCCTTGAAGCTGGTCATCCCGGACAAAAAAGGTTCCGACGCGTGGTAATGTACAAAGTGGGATAGAGATATGGCTAAGACGTACAGTGACATCTACATTGAGGCGCGGCGGCGGCTGAAAGAGGCGGGCATCGAGGCGTACGGCCTGGAAGCGCGGCTCATTCTGGCCCGTGCGGCGGACAAGACCGTGGAAAAGCTCATGCAGGAGCTGAACCTGTATTCCTCCGACGAGTTTGCCGCCGACGTGGCCAAGATGGTCCAGCGGCGCATCGAAGGCGAGCCGGTGCCATATATCACCGGCACATGGGAGTTTTACGGCGTACCGCTGGACATTACACGGGACGCGCTTATCCCAAGAGCTGACACGGAGGTATTGGTCAAGGCGGCCATCGCCCTGTTCGAGGGGCGCAACGGCACCCCCCGCATTCTTGACCTGTGCGCCGGGTCCGGCTGCGTGGGCGTGGCCCTGGCGGTGCACATGCCCGGAGCGCGGGTGGTCATGGTGGACAACAGCCCCAAGGCCCTGAGCCTTTGCCGCCGGAACATCGCGAAGAACAATCTGGACGTGCGGGTCATGTGCGTACACGCGGACGTGACCGAAAAGCCCCCCATGCTGATGGGCACATTCGACCTTATCACCTGCAACGCCCCCTATATCCCCACGGCGGAGCTGGCGACCCTGGACCGGTCCGTGCGGGACTATGAGCCGGTGGAGGCCCTGGACGGAGGCGAGGACGGGCTGGACATCATCCGCCCGGCCATCCGGCTTTGGAAGTCCGTTTTAAAGGACAACGGCGCCATTATGCTGGAGATAGGCGAGGGACAGGCCCCCGATGTGCGGGAGTTATTGGACCAGGCCGGTTTTACCAGCATCTACGCCCTGCAGGACGCTGGCGGCACGGACCGGGTCATGGCGGCCCGACTGAAAAAGGAAAAAACTTGACGGTATTGCGAGGATAGAATTATGGCAGCGAAAAAAGCGGCGCCTCCTGTGACCCCGGTGGGTCAGGCGGCGGACAAGAAAAAGGCGCTGGAAACGGCGCTGGCCCAGATCGAGAAGAACTACGGCAAGGGCGCCATCATGCGCCTGGGCGAGGATATCCCCGTGAACGTGGACGCCATCTCCACCGGCTCGCTGGGGCTGGACCTGGCCCTGGGCATCGGGGGACTGCCCCGCGGGCGTATCGTGGAGATCTACGGCCCGGAGGCCAGCGGCAAGACCACTCTGGCCCTGCACCTGGTGGCCTCCGCCCAGCAGGGCGGCGGCGAGGTGGCGTACATCGACGTGGAGCATGCCCTGGAGCCGGCCTATGCCCGGGCCCTGGGCGTGGACATCGACAACCTGCTCATCTCCCAGCCGGACACCGCCGAGCAGGCTTTGCAGATATCGGAGGCGCTGGTGCGCTCCGGGGCCATCGACGTGATCGTGGTGGACTCGGTGGCGGCGCTGCTGCCCCGCAGCGAGCTGGAGGGCGAGATGGGCGACTCCACCGTGGGCGTGCTGGCCCGTCTCATGAGCCAGGCCCTGCGGAAGCTGGCGGGCATCGTCAGCAAAACCAACTGCATCGTGGTGTTCATCAACCAGCTGCGGGAGAAGATCGGCGTCATGTACGGCAACCCGGAGACCACCCCCGGCGGTCGGGCGCTGAAATACTATTCCAGCGTGCGCTTGGACGTGCGCCGGGTGGAGACGTTGAAATCCGGCGACGAGATGATAGGCAACCGGACAAGGGTCAAGATCGTGAAGAACAAGGTCGCGCCGCCGTTTAAAGAGGCCCAGTTCGACATCATCTACGGCGAGGGCATCTCCAAGATCGGCGAGATCATTGACCTGGGCGTGAAGCTGGACCTGATCGAGAAGGCCGGGGCCTGGTTCACCTGCTGCGGCGAGCGCATCCAGGGCCGGGACGGGGTGAAGGAGTTCCTCATGGCCAACCCGGACAAGGCCGCCGAGATCGAGGCCCAGATACGGGCCAACGCCCATAAGCTCATGAGCCCGCAAGCCCTGAAAGCGGCGAAAGCGGCAGGGAGAGCGGTGGACGTATCGGCGGAGGATTTCGACGACGGCAGCGACGAATGACGCGCCTTTTTTCGGGGGCGTAGCCCCCGCCTCCCTCTGACGAGGGAGGTGGCGCGGCGTAAGCCGCGACGGAGGGAGAGATATTTAAATCTTTCTCTCCCCCAGTCAGCGCCTTTGGCGCTGACAGCCCCCTCGTCAGAGGGGGCCGCGCTGCGGCGCGAGGGACGACAATGAGGTAGATCGATCATATGGACGACCAATTCAAATTCACCGTCCGGTCGGTGATGAACGACCCGGCGGGGGAGCTGGAGCCGGAGAAAAAGCGCAAAAAGCCCCAGACCCCGCTGGAACAGGCAAAAAAGTGGGCCACGGACTACCTAAAGCGCCCCCACTCCGAAAAGGAGCTGCGCAAGAAGCTGGCCGAAAAGGGCTGCTCGGAGCAGGACATCGACACGGTGACCGCCCTGTGCGTTGACTACGGTTTTATAAACGACGCCGAGTACGCCGGGATGATCGCCCGGCACTACGCCGCCATGGGCTACGGCCCCGGCCGGGTGCGGACGGAGCTCAACCGCCGGGGGGTGCCCAAGGACCTGTGGGACGACGCTCTGGCCGAGATGCCCCAGGACACGGACAACATTGACCGTCTTCTGGCGGCGAAGCTCCGAGGCCGGGACAGTAAGGACCGGAAGGAGCGGGACAAGGCCGCCGCGGCGCTCTTCCGCCGGGGCTATTCCTGGGACGATATTCGCGCCGCGCTGAACCGCTACGGCGCGGACGAAGAGTGAGAAAAAACGCGGCAGAGCCGCACATTATATGGCCCCTTTGTGAAAGGGGGCTGGCAGCGCCTTTAGGCGCTGACTGGGGGATTGTACTTAGACCCACAGCAATCCCCCCGGCCCTTCGGGCCACCCCCCTTTGACAAGGGGGGCTTCAATAAGGTATATTTTCTATGAAGATCCACTTTACCTCCCTTGGCTGCGCGAAAAACCTCATAGATTCCGAGCAGATGCTGGCGCTGATACGCGCCGCCGGACACCAGATCACCGCGGACCCCGCCCAGGCGGACGCCGCGGTGGTCAACACGTGCGCCTTCATCGAGGCGGCCCAGCAGGAGGCCATCGACGCCATCTTGGAGCTGGCCGAGCTGAAAAAGACCGGCTCCCTGAAGCGCCTGGTGGTCACCGGGTGTCTGCCCCAGCGGTACCAGGGGGACATTTTAAAGGAGCTGCCCGAGATCGACGCGGTGCTGGGGGTGGGGAGCTTCCCGGACATCGTGGCGGCGCTGGAATCGGACCAGCGGCATTTCGCCCGGTTCCTGGACAAAAACGCGCCGCTGCCGGAGCTGGACCGGACCGTGACCACCGGGCCGGGCTGGGCCTACATCAAGATCGCCGACGGCTGCGACAACCGCTGCGCCTACTGCGTGATACCCTCCATCCGGGGCAAGTACCGCTCCCGGCCCGTGAACGCCATCCTGGCCGAGGCCCGGACCCTGGCGGACCAGGGCGTGAAGGAGCTCATTCTGGTGGCCCAGGACGTGACGGCCTATGGCCGGGACTTTCATGACGGCACCGACCTGGCCGCGCTGCTGCGGCAACTGGTGCTGGTGGACGGCATAGAATGGATACGCCTGCACTATCTTTACCCCCACGAGCTCACGGACGAGCTCATCGATGTTATCGCGTCGGAGGGGAAGATCGTGAAGTATCTGGACATCCCCATCCAGCACGTGAACGACGCCATCCTGCGCCGGATGCGCCGGCCGGAGACCCGCGCTTTCATCGAGGCGCTGTTCGACAAGCTGCGGGAGCGTATCCCCGGCGTGGCCCTGCGCACCAGCCTGATCGTGGGCCTGCCCGGGGAGGGCGAGGCGGAATTTGCCCAGCTTTTGGACTTTCTGCGTGCGCAAAAGCTGCCCCGGGCCGGGGTGTTCGTGTTCTCCCCCCAGGAGGGCACCGCCGCCGCGGAGATGCCCGACCGATGTACCGCCGAGGAAGCCCAGGCCCGCCAGCGGACCGTCATGGACCTGCAAAACGCCGTCATGGATGAATTTGACCGGGCCCGTGTAGGCAGCGTCCAGACCGTCCTGTGCGAGGGGCAAGGCGAGGATGGCCGCTGGGTCGGCCGGAGCTGGGCCGACTCCCCGGACGTGGACGAACAGGTGCTTTTCACCGGCGACGCCGTGCCGGGTGCATTCGCCCAAGTGCGGCTGGACGCCCTGGAGGACGGGTGCCTCATCGGCCGCGTGGAAGAAAACGGAAAATAAGGACCTTGATATAGATGTTTGACTATCTGAAAGAGACCATCCGGGCCTATCAGGCCCGTGACCCGGCGGCCAGGAGCGCGCTGGAGGTGTATCTTTTATACCCCGGCGTGAAGGCGGTGCTGCGCCACCGGCGGGCCCACTGGTGCTGGACCCACGGCCTGAAATTTCTGGGCCGGGCCATCTCCCAGCGCACCCGGAAAAAGACCGGCATCGAGATACATCCCGGCGCGAAAATAGGCCGCCGTCTGGTGATAGACCACGGCATGGGTGTGGTCATTGGCGAGACCGCCGAGATCGGAGACGACGTGCTTCTTTACCAGTGCGTGACCCTGGGCGGCACGGGTAAGGACCAGGGCAAACGCCATCCCACCATTGGCAACAATGTCCTCATTGGCTCCGGCGCCAAGGTCCTGGGACCGTTCAAGGTGGGGGACAACAGCCGCATCGCCTCCAACGCCGTGGTGCTTTCGGAGGTCCCGCCCAACTCCACCGCCGTGGGCGTACCCGCCCATGTGGCCCGCATCGCCGGGGAAAAGACCGATTATGCCTCCCGTGTGGACCAGATCAGCGTGTCCGACCCTGTGGCCCAGGAGCTTTGCGCCCTGCGGGGACGGGTGATCGAACTGGAAGAAGCATTTGCAAAGGAGAAGTAAAACCATGCGCTTTTATAACGACCTGACCATGCAGAAGGAGGACTTTGTTCCCATCGCCGAGGGCAAGGTCACCATGTACAGCTGCGGCCCCACGGTGTACAACTACATCCACGTGGGCAACGCCCGGCCTATCATCATGTTCGACGTGCTGCGCCGGTATCTGGAATACCGGGGCTATGAGGTCACGTTCGTGCAGAACTTCACCGACGTGGACGATAAGATCATCAAGCGGGCCAACGAGGAGGGCGTGTCCTCCGCGGACATCGCCGAGAAATACATCGCCGAGTACTGGAAGGACGTGAACGCCCTGGGCGTCAAACCGGCGACGGTCCACCCCAAGGCCACCGAGAACATCCCCCAGATCATCGAACTGGTCCAGACGCTTGTAGACAAGGGCTACGCCTATGAGGCCAACGGGGACGTGTACTACCGCACGGGGAAATTCAAGGACTACGGCAAGCTGAGCCACCAGAACCTGGACGACCTGATGCACGGCGCCCGGGTGGAGGTCAACGACGGCAAGGAAAACCCCATGGACTTTGCCCTGTGGAAGGCCGCCAAGCCCGGAGAGCCGGCCTGGGACTCCCCCTGGGGCAAGGGCCGTCCCGGCTGGCACATCGAGTGCTCCGCCATGTCGAACCGGTACCTGGGCAAAACCATCGATATCCACACCGGCGGCAAGGACCTGGTGTTCCCCCACCATGAAAACGAGATCGCCCAGTCCGAGGCCGCCAACGGCGTGCCATTCGTCCACTACTGGCTGCACAACGGCTTCATCAACGTGGACAACCAGAAGATGAGTAAGTCCCTGGGCAACTTCTTCACCGTCCGGGACGCCGCCGGTGTCTATGGCTATGACTGCATTCGGATGTTCATGCTCATGAGCCACTACCGCTCCCCGCTGAACTACTCCGTGGACGTGCTCACCCAGGCCCAGGCCGGCCTGGAGCGGCTGCAGACCGCGAAAGATAATTTGGACTTCTTTGTCCAAAACGGCAGGGACGGCCAGCTCTCCGAGGCGGACGCCGCCTATGTGGCGGGGCTGGATAAGTACCGCCAGCGGTTCATCGATGTGATGGACGACGACTTCAACACCGCCGACGCGGTGAGCGTGATATTCGAGCTGGTCCGGGACGTGAACGCGGCCGTGAGCCCGTCTACCGACCCCACAAAGGCCCTGGCGAGCGCTTGCCGGGACGTGCTCTTGGAGCTGTGCGGCGTGCTGGGCGTGCCATTCGCCCAGGCGGACGACCTGGACCGGGACATCGAGGAAAAGATCGCCGCCCGTCAGGCCGCCCGCAAGGCGAAAAACTGGGCCGAGGCCGACCGGATACGTGACGAGCTGAAAGCCGCCGGTATCATTTTGGAGGACACCCCCCAGGGCGTCAAGTGGCACCGGGCCTGAGCAAGCCCACACGAATACCAAACCGTGTCCCCCCAAGGAGGACACGGTTTGGCTATTTTGTCTCTTGTGCAAAATTTTATATTTCTTCATAATAACAGGTAACAGATACATACGAGGTAAAAAAGACTTATGGCAAAGACACAAAAGACTCTTGATTCCAGCCGCATGGGCCAGATGCCGGAGGGGAAGCTGCTGCTGACCCTGGCCGTGCCCATGATGCTGTCCATGCTGGTGCAGGCGCTGTACAACATCGTGGACAGCGTGTATGTCTCCCGGGTGTCGGAGGACTGCCTGTCGGCGCTGAGCTTGGCGTTT
The DNA here is from genome assembly GCA_947624395.1 of uncultured Oscillospiraceae bacterium. GTDB lineage: Bacteria > Bacillota > Clostridia > Oscillospirales > Oscillospiraceae > CAJOIG01. Next base: position 3,593 of record CANQKA010000035.1, on the reverse strand, counting down.
CCTGCCCAGAACATCATGATCGGCCTGGGCACCGGTACGGGCGTGGGCGTGAGCACCCTGGTGAGCCGAGCCCTTGGCGCGAAAGACCAAAAGCTTGCCAGCCGCACCGCCGGCACGGCCATCGCCCTGGGCGTGTGCTGCTGGGCGATCATGGCCCTGTTCGGCATTTTCGGCGCGGACTGGTTCATCCGCTCCCAGACCAGCGTGGAGAGCATCCGGGCCTACACCGACTCGTACTTACGCATCGTCACCATCGGGTCGTTTTTCGTCTATCAGGAGATAAACGCCGAGCGGCTTTTGCAATCCACCGGTCTGACCACCCTTTCCATGTGGACGCAAATGGCCGGCGCGGTGACGAACATCATCCTGGACCCCTTCTTCATCTACGGCTGGTGCGGTCTGCCCGCCATGGGCACCGCCGGCGCGGCCATCGCCACGGTGATAGGTCAGGCGGCGGGCACGGCCCTGGGCTTCTTCTTCCACTTCAGGAAGAACAAGGAACTGCCCATCCGCATGTCCGACGTGCGCCTGCCCTGGCCTATCGTGCGGGACATCTACCGCATTGGCTTCCCGTCCATTTTGATGGTGGCCATCGGCTCCGTGACCAACTATCTCATGAACATCATCCTGGGCGCGTTCACGTCTACCGCCGTGGCGGTCTACGGGGCGTACTTCAAGATCCAGAGCTTCTTCTTCATGCCCGTGTTCGGCCTCAACAACGGCATCATCCCCATCATCGGCTACAATTACGGCGCCCGCAAAAAAGAGCGCATATACCGCACCATCCGCTATGGCGTGATATACGCGTCCTGCTTCATGCTGTTGGGCGTGGTGTGCTTCCAGTTCTTCCCCGACGTTTTCCTGCGCATTTTCAGCCCGTCGGACAATATGCTGGCCATCGGCGTACCGGCCCTGCGGCGGATAAGCCTGAGCTTTATATTGGCGGGCTTTTGCATCGTGGCCGGGTCCGCCTGTCAGGCCCTGGACAAGAGTATGTTCTCCTTTTTCGTGTCCGTGCTGCGCCAGATCGTGGTGCTGATACCCGCCGCGTGGCTCTTAAGTTTGACCGGGAACGTGGACAACGTGTGGTGGTGCTTCCCTATCGCCGAGCTCATGAGCCTTCTGGCCAGCGTGTTCTTCCTGCGCAAAGCCCTGCGGGACATGGAACGAAAGCTGGCTGGTAATTAAATCTTTTTCCTTATAAAAAGGCCCCCTCTGACGAGGGGGCCAAATTCGCGCCGCAGGCGCACATTATGGACTGCCCCTTTGTGTAAAGGGGCAGTCAGCGCCTTTGGCGCTGACTGGGGGATTGTCCCTTTTATCTCTTAAACTCCGGATAATACTTCATGAACACCGGCAGCATGCCGGTTTTTTCCGGTGTCTGGGCGGGCAGCTGCCAGAAGTCGTGGGCGCAGTAGTTGTTGCCCTCCACGATGGCGGGGCCGTCGGGGGTGATGCCCACGTCCCAGCCGATGTAGCGCATTTGGGGAATTTTCAGCGCCGCCTTCTTCACCATCTCCACCGCCTGGTCAAAGCAGGGGACAGGCCGGCCCTGGAGCTTCACGTGTGTCAGGGGGTGCTCCTCGTACACGATGCCCAGCGACCCGTCGCCGCTGACGCCGGGGGAGCAGATGCAGCCCGTTTCCAGGTCCACCCGGCAGCCGAAGCCGTAATTGTCCACCACCCGGCCGTTCAGGCCGAATTTCTGCGTGGCGAATATCACGTGAGGCTCGCCCTGTTTGTCGATGAGGGTGATGAGGCGTATGCAGTTCAGGGCGTTGGGGTAGACCTCCGCGTTTTGCGGGTGGTTCACCAGAGGCGTTTCCAAGAGCCACGCCTCCCGCTTGCCCAGGTCCTCGTAAAACGCGTCGAAGTCGGGATAATCCCGGCTGTCGATGCGCTGGCAGTCGTGGCCGCAGGAGCCGTGGGCCGGCTTGGCGAACACGGTGGGATGCCGCTGGGTGAAGGCCCGCACGTCCTCTTTGGAGGCGGTGCGGTAATTGACGCACTCCCGGCCCACGAACTCGGCGAACACGTGGTCGAACTCCTCCTTGTCGTTGAAGGTGTGCTCATAGGCCGGGTCGTTGAGCATGTCCACCAGTTTTTTGGACACCACCCGTGTCACGTATGTGGCCCGCTGCGCGTCCGTCAGGTCCCAGAAGCCGAAAGTCAGATAATCGTAGTACCCGGAGCCGAACTTGACCGCCGAGCGCACCATGTCCAAGGTGAGCCAGAGCTTATTTTTGCCGGAGAATTTGGCGGTCCTATCCAGGACCTCTTTGAATTTGGAAAGGCGCATGCCGCTGAGCACGCGCACGATATACCCGCCGTAACCCATTTTACTGCGCCTTTCGGATCAGTATGAACGGGGTGAGCTGGGTGGAGTTGCCGGTGGGGTTGTCCTCGATGAGCTCCGCGCACTGTTCGTCCGTCAGCGTCAGGTCCGGGCTCTTGCCCAATATATCCCGCTCAAAGTCGTTGGCGTCCACCAGCATGCAGGTGACGCCGGTCTCGTCCTTGATGCGCTTGCAAACCCCGTCAGGGTCCTTGGGCAGCATCATGCAAAAGTCCCCGTAGACCTGAAAGGACGCTGTGTAAAACCCGTCCAGACCCGCGACCTCCGGCCCTGCGATGTCATAAAACACGCCGTGCTTGCCGAAGAGCTTGCCGATACCGGCGGCAATGGACGCCCAGATGATCTTCAGCCTGCCGCAGTGGTCGATGGCGAACTGCATCTTCCAGGGGTTGTCCACCCCGATGCCGTAGGGGCTGTGGGAGGCGAACTTGGACAGGAACCGGGCCAGCGCCGTCAGCTTCATGTCCTTTTTGTAGATGATGTTTTTTTGGCACAGGGAGATGATCTTCTCCGCGATGGACAAAATGTCCCCCTCCTGATAAAGGGGCAATACGTATTTGCGCACCAGATCCACGTAATCCTCGCCGATCTCGACGAAGTGGGTCTTGATGGCGCCTCTGTCGTAGGGGCCGAAACTTGTCTCGATGCGCAGGGACTTGTTTTCGTTTGGCGTTAAAACGGATTCCATGACGTCCTCCCGGCCTTTTCTCTGTTTTATGTCAATTCAGAATACCACATTTTTCCCCATATGGCAAGATATTATGTTACCGGTCACAGGGCGTACAGCAATATGGCCAGCAGGTGCAGCACGCTTCCCGCCACCACGAACAGGTGGAACACGCTGTGCATATACCGGCGCTTTTTCCCCACGCCGTACAGCACCGCGCCCACCGTGTAGGATATGCCGCCGGATAAAACGAGCCAGAACCCCGGCCAGCCGATCGCCCGGACCAGCAGGGGGGCCTTGAAGATGATGGCCCAGCCGATGCCGATGTAGCAGACCATGGAAAAGACCCGGTATTTGTGAAGGTCGATGGCCGTCAGCACCGTGGCCAGGACAGTCAGCCCCCACACCACGCCGAACAGCACCCAGCTGGCCACCGGGTCGATGGGCCGCATGGCGCTTAAGAGCAGCGGCGTATAGGTCCCGGCGATGAGGAAATAGATGGTGCAGTGGTCCAGCACCTGCAATACCCGCTTGCCCGTCCCGGCGTGCAGACCGTGGTAGACGCTGGAT
>CANQKA010000034.1 GCA_947624395.1 uncultured Oscillospiraceae bacterium | reverse complement strand
GGCACCGGCAGCCGCCCGATCAGCTCGTCCGGCGATTCCTCCACATACTTGCGCATGTGGCGGGAGATGTTGACGCATGTGATCTTGTCCCGGTTGTGCTCGAAAAAGGCCAGCACATCCTCCGGACTTTGCCCCTCGAACACCGGCAGGGTCGTGTTGATGAACAGCCGGTGGGTCCTGGGCACGCAGTCCAGCATGGTCTGCAAACTGTCCAGGTCCGCCATGGGCTCGCCGCCGGTGAAGACGAAGTCGCACCGGGGGGTGATGGCGTCCATGCGCCGGATACTGGCGCATATCTTCTCCAGGCTGAAGCCGGTCATGTCGGCGTATTCCTGCTTGTTGATGCAAAACGGGCAGTGGTTCCGGCAGTCATATGGCACGAAAACGGTCACGGTCGCGCCGCCCTCGCGGGTCTTGTACGGGTTGGGCATAGTCTATCCTCGGTGTACATTATATTTTGACAAAACATTATAACATGACACAACAAAAATGAAAAGAGGGTTTATTTTGCGCCCAGCACTTCCAGCGCTGCCAGCCGCGCCGCCACGGTGAAAAGCTGGATGGCCGCCGCCAAACTCGGCAGGTCCGGGAACGTGGGGGCGATGCGTATGACGCTGTCCTGGGGGTCCTTGCCATAGGGGAACGGCGCGCCCGCCGGGGTCAGCACCAGTCCCGCGTCTTTGCACAGCGCCACGCAGCGCGTCGCTGTACCGGGTAAGCCCTCGTAGGCCACGAAATACCCGCCACGGGGCCGGTTCCAATGGCCGATGCCCAGCGGCGCGATCTCTTTGTCCAGGGTATGCAGCACGCAGTCGAACTTGGGCTTGACCAGTGCCGCGTGCTTGCGCATGTGGGCCTTGAGCCCGTCCGCGTTCTTGAAAAAGTGCACGTGCCGCAGCTGATTGATCTTATCATAGCCGATGGTCTGTACGCCCATTTGCCGCAGCAGGAACTTGATGTTCCCCTCGCTGGCGGCCAGCACGGCCAGGCCTGCCCCGGAAAACGTCACCTTGCTGGTGGACGTGAACTCGTACACCATATCTTCAGAGCTAAACTCCCGGCAGGCGTCGAAGATGTTCAAAAGCTGGTCGTCCTCATCCTCGAAGCCGTGGACGGCGTAGGCGTTGTCCCAGAAGATGCGAAAATCGTCCGCCGCGGGCTTTAACGCCGCGAAGGCCCGGACCGTCTCGTCCGAGTAGGTGACACCGGTAGGGTTGGAGTACTTGGGCACACACCAGATGCCCTTGACCAGCGGGTCGGACTCCACATACTCTCGCACCATGTCCATGTCCGGGCCGGTGGCCAGCATGGGCACGTTTATCATCTCGATGCCAAATTCCTGGCAGATGGCGAAGTGGCGGTCATAGCCCGGTACCGGGCAGAGAAATTTCACCTGTCCCTGCTTGCCCCAGGGCTGAGAACCCTTGTACACCCCCAGCAGCAGCGCCCACACCACCGTGTCGTACATCAGGTTCAGGCTGGACTGGCCGCCCATGATGATGTTTTTCTGCTCCAGACCCAGCAGGTCCGCGAATAGCTGCTTGCACTCGTCCACGCCGGCCAGCTCCCCGTAATTGCGCACATCCGTGCCCTTGCGGGTCACGATCAGCCCCGCCGGGTCCTGGCCAAGAAGGCCCATGGACAGGTCCAGCTGCACCGGATTGGGCTTGCCACGGCTCATGTCCAGCTTCCGGGGCATCGCCGCCAACTCCTGATACTCCGCCCGCACCGCCGCCAGTTCTGCCGCCAGTTCCTCTTTGGTCATATCAGTATATCTTTTCATGGTCATAACCTTTCCTAATCAAAATGGCTCCCATACAGTATAAACATCCGGCGGCGGATTTGCAATCACAAAAATGCGGGGAAATTCCACAAAAAATCCCCCTGAGCGGGCGGCTCAGGGGGATTAAATTGTGAAAAACTCAGTAGTTTTCCGCGTGGACCTCGAAATACGCCTGGGGATGGGCGCAGGTGGGGCAAATTTCGGGGGCCTTGGTGCCCACCACGATGTGGCCGCAGTTGCGGCACTCCCAGACCTTGACCTCGCTCTTGGCGAACACCTGCTGGGCCTGGACGTTTTGCAGCAGGGCGCGGTAGCGCTCCTCGTGGGTCTTCTCGATGGCGGCCACCAACCGGAACTTCGCCGCCAGGGCGTGGAAGCCCTCCTCGTCGGCGGTCTTGGCGAAGCCTTCGTACATGTCCGTCCACTCGTAGTTTTCCCCGTCGGCGGCCGCGGCCAGGTTCTGGGCGGTGTCGCCGATACCATCCAGTTCCTTGAACCAGAGCTTGGCGTGCTCCTTCTCGTTGTCGGCGGTCTTCAAAAACAGGGCTGCGATCTGCTCGAAGCCCTCCTTCTTGGCCTTGGAGGCGAAATAGGTGTACTTATTGCGGGCCTGACTCTCGCCGGCGAAGGCGGCTTCCAGGTTCTTCTCGGTCTGGGTGCCTGCGTATTTGCTCATGGGTGTTTTCCTCCTTTGTAATTTTAATAGTATAGCGATTTTAGCATACCCGACTGTCGTTGTCAATTTAGGATAGTCACGCCCGTCAGGGCCTTGATAAGCCCCCGGCACCCCTCGGACACGTCCCGCCAGGTGGCCTCGAAATCCCCCGTATACCAGGGGTCGGCCACGTCCCCGGGCCGGTCGGTGTACTCCATCAGCATCCGCAGCTTTTCCTCCGGGTCGCCGCCGCATATCCGGCGCATGGCCCTTAAATTTTGCCCATCCATGCCCACCAGCAGGTCGAACTGGTCGTAATCCCGCCGGTTCATCTGCCTTGCGGTCTTGCCCGCGCAGTTTATCCCGTGCTTCATGAGCATCCGCCTTGCGGGGGGATAGACCGGGTTGCCGATCTCCTCGCTGCTTGTGGCGGCCGAGGCGATGAAGAACTCCCCGGTCATGTCCAGCCGCGCTGCCAGGTCTTTCATCACGAACTCTGCCATGGGACTGCGGCATATGTTCCCATAGCAGACGAATAAGATTTTATGCATGTCCGTCTCCTTGTTCATTTATTAAACTTAGTATAGCATACCCCGCCACCCGTCGCAACGCGCAGATATGCTTGCGCCGCGGGAAAATTCATAGTATAATTTTGCAAAGGGGGGGTGAATACACGTGCATGAAATGAAAAGACGGCTCATGAGCCTGCTTCTGGCGCTGCTGACTGTATTCTCTCTATGCACCACGGCATACGCCGAGCCCGAGCCCACGGAGGCGTCAGAGCCCGAAGCGCTCCACGCGCTGTACATCAACCCCATGTACGCCGGCGTAGTCACGGAGGCGGACATCCTCAGCCTTGTCCCCGACGAGCCCGCGACCGCCGCCGAGGCGGAGCCCGTGACAGCGGCGGCGACGGTTTCCACCACGGCCCAGGCCGGCGTCTATCTGCGCCAGTGCATGACGGCCCGGCAGGGGACCATCGTCTTTGACCTCACCGCCGCCCTCACCCAGGCCGACCTGGGCGCCATGTTCGAGACCGCTCTGGCCCACACGGGCGTGCCCACGGAGGGCGACTATCTCCGCTGGCAGATCGGCGGCTGGTACGCCACCGGCCGGCCCGCCTATGGGGGCTACAGCCTCACCTACACCGTCTATTATTACACCGACGCCGCCCAGGAGGCCTGGGTATCCGGCGCGGTGGCCAACGCCCTGGGCAGCCTGTCGCTCGGCGGCAAAAGCGACTATGAGAAGGTCCGGGCCATATACAATTATATATGTGACACCGTGCGCTACGACTATGCCCACGTCGCCGACCAGACCTACGAGCTCCAATTCACCGCCTACGCGGCCCTGCACGACCGCACGGCGGTGTGCCAGGGCTACGCGAACCTGCTCTACCGCATGGCCCTGACGGCCGGTGTGGACTGCCGCGTCATCACCAGCTACCGCCACGCCTGGAACATCGTGCGTCTGTCCGGGCGCTATTACAATGTGGACGCCACCTGGGACAGCGAGTATCCCGAATCCCGCCGCCGTTGGTTTCTTCTGAGCGACGGGACCTTTGCCGACAGCTATGACCACATGCGCGAATACCCCTGGAACACCGCCGCCTTCTACGCCCAATACCCCATGGGCGCCGGCGACTATACCCCCGGCATGGAGCCGGAGCCCACTCCCGTGCCCACGGCTACCCCCGTGCCCCAGCTGCCCGCCCCCAGCGTCACCATCACCCAATCATCCGACGGTATCCGCGTCATGTGGCCCCAGGTCCCCGGCGCGCCGCGATACATGGTCTATTATAAAGAGAACAACGGCCCCTGGACCCGCATCGGCACCACCACCGCCACGGCCTACACCCGCAAGGCCGCGAACCTGAAACCCGGCGCGACCTACCAATTCACGGTCCGCTGCTGCTCCGCGGACAAAAAGACGCTGCTCGGACCCTACGAGGCCAGTAACGCCCTGGAATACACCCTCCGGCTGGCGGCCCCCACGGTGCGGATCGCGAAGGTCGCCAACGGCATCAAAGTGACCTGGAACCAGGTCCCCGGCGCGCCCCGCTATATGGTCTATTATAAGGAAAACGGCGGTCCCTGGACCCGCATTGGCACCACCACCGCCACGGCCTACACCCGCAAGGCCGCGAATCTAACACCCGGCGCGACCTACCAATTCACCGTCCGCTGCTGCTCCGCGGACAAAAAGACGCTGCTGGGCCCGTACAAAGCCAGCGGCAGCTTGAAATACACGCGATAAAAACGCGCCTCCGGCGCAGCCGGAGGCGCATGTCCTGTCGTTGTTTCTCAGCCCACATTTTCCGCCAGAACGCCCGCTTCATACAGGGCCTCAGGCGCGATGTCGATATCCCCGCCGCACCACACCGCCGTGCCATAGTCGATATAGACGCCTCTGAACACGTCCATATCCGCCAGCGGTGCAAAGGCGGGCATTTTCAGCAGCGGCTTAAAGTCGAACACTTTCGCCTCGCCGGTGCTGAACCGCACCCACAGCCGGTGATCGTCCATTGGCCGGACGCCGGAAACACTGACAGCATGCGATGGTGCTCCGGCGTAAGCAACTCCATCTATAATATACATGTCCGTAACACCTTGCTTCGGTATGCTGACCACCTCGCGCTCTTGTGTTTTGACGGGGCCGGTTTCCCGGCCCAGTTTCCGGTTCGACGGTTATTCTGCCAAATCTTTTGGTTTGTACTTTTCTTCCCCGGTTTCGATCCAAAGGATGAAGTCATTGATCCTCTTTTCATCCCATCCGGCGGAGCGAAGCCCCAGGATCAACCGGGACGCCTCCTGCATTGTCTTTTGGCTCGCCTCCTTTTTATAGTATTATATCCCCTCGGGGGTTTTTCGTCAACGCAAAGCGCGGATAATGTTTCTCTCCCTCCGTCGCGGCTGATGCCGCGCCACCTCCCTCGTCAGAGGGAGGCATATTCTCTGCCGGGGTATAGAATCCGGCCCCCTCTGACGAGGGGGCTGTCAGCGCCAAAGGCGCTGACTGGGGGAGAGACAGATGACCGCCGCTGTCGAAAAAGGTGTCCCCGGCTTACGCCGTGGACTGCGTTGGATTTTGATGTTTCTCTCCCTCCGTCTCGCCCTCGCGGGCGAGCCACCTCCCTCGTCAGAGGGAGGCATATTCTCTGCCGGGGTATAGAATCCGGCCCCCTTTCACAAGGGGGCCATAATGCCGCGACGCCCATATTACCAACATTTGTCCCGGAATTTTTAAAAAAACCCTTGCATTTCGCGGAAGAACGTATTAAAATCAAGAAGACAAGATAGCAGAGGCATGACTTGCGGCGGGTCAAAGCCGTTGCAAGTCGCAATGCAGGAGCGGTCCTCCTGACACGGCGGAGTCTCTGCGCACCGGTTTTGTAGTACATAAACATGCATGCCGGGGCGCGTGGGGCGGCGGTGTAGGGGCTATGACCCTGCGCCGCTGGTGTTATCTTGGCGGAGTGGTCGCGAGGATGGGATAGTAATATCCTGGCCCCGGGGCTGATTTGCCAGAAATCAAAAACATGGAAAGGGAAGGTAAAAGATCATGGCAAAACGCACTTTATCCATGCTCCTGGCGGTACTCATGGTCCTGAGCCTCGCTTTGCCCGTTTACGCGGACGAAGGCGAGCAGGTCGAAGAGCCCGTCGTCACGGAGGCCCCGGCCGAGACCGAGGCCCCTGTCGAGGAGCCTGCAGAGGTGGCTCCCGAGACGCCTGTGGAGCCCGCTCCCGAGACCCCGGCTGAGCCCGAGGTCCCCGCGGAGCCCACTGAGAAAGCTCCTGCCGAGGAAGCTCCCGCTCCTGAGACTCCCGCTGAGGAAGTCCCGGCCGAGCCCGAAGCTCCCGCTGAGGAAGCTCCCGAGGCTCCCGCTGAGGAAGCTCCCGCGGAGGAAGCTCCTGCTGAGGAGCCCGAGGCCGAGGCGGAGACCGTGGCTAACAGCAAGGCGACGGACCCCTATATCGTGAAGGACAACCCCGCTGTGGGCACGATGGAAGTCGCGTCCATCAAAGATGCGCTGGCGAAGTCTGAGAGTGAAACCACCGTCTATGTTAAGCTGGAAAAGGATACCGATGCGACGACCGAGGCCCTTAACAAAATTTCCAAGAACCTCAATGTGGACCTGGGCGGCCATACCTTCTCCGGAACGGTTGACACCAGCAATAAGGCCCTGACCGTCGTCGGCACCGGCACCCTGAGCGCTGGCGTCACCGGCGGGCTGACTGTCAGCGGCGAGGAGGTCACCATTTCCGGCACGCAGACCGGCGTCACCGGCCTGACCGTCACCACGGGCACGGCGATCATTGCCGCCAATGTGGGCGGTTCTACAGGGAGCGCTAATTTCGAGGTCAAGAGCGGCGCGACCATGACCGTCAACAAGGACTGCACTGTCCAGGCTGGCGAGAGTGGAAAAGTGATTGTTTCCGCCGGTGCCCTGACTGTGAACGGCAAGATCGAGAGCGCTATCAAGGGCTCCGGCGCGGTCGTCTCTGTCGCCAAGAACGCGACTGCCAAGGACATAAAGGTTGACCAGAAGTCCACCCTCACTGTGGACGGCACCGTCGGCGCCGTGGACGCGAATGACAGTGGCGTGACGATCAACGGCGCAGTCACGGCGGAGCTCGCTGCTGACGGGGTTGCTGTCGCTGTCGAAGGCGGCACGCTGTCCGTTCCCACTGGTGCTACGATCACCGCGACGGCCGCGACTGAGAACACCGGTAAAGCATTTTCTGCCGTTGAAGTGAAGGGCGCTGCCGTGGTCACCATCGGCGGCACCGTGAGTGCTGGCGATGGAACTGAAGGAACCGGCATCGCGGTTGATTCCCTGACAGCTGACGTTACCCTTGACGGCGCGAAAGTCTCTGGCAAGACCGGCATTAATGTGACCAACGGTGGCGTGACCGTGAACAGCGGCACCGTCGAAGGCAATGAGACCGGCATCAACATGGCGGGCGGCAACGTGACCATTGTTAAAGGTCAGGTCAGCAGCAAGGTAGAAGAGAAGGACAAGGGCATTGGCGTGAACGCCACCAACGGCAACCTCACCATCGAGGGTGGCTCCGTCACCGGCTTCAGCCAGGGCGTGAAAACCGCCGGGACTACAGCGGTGAAGATGAGCGGCGGCAAGGTCGTTGCAACAAAGGACACGGATGACGCTGATAAGAACGCGCAGGGCATTAACCTTTCTGGCAGCTCTACGCTGGAACTCACCGGCGGTGAGGTCACTGGCGGTCGGTTTGGTATTGTCAGTTCGTCCGAGGGTAAACTTACTTTCAGCGGGACCCCGAAGGTAACAGGTACGCTGTGCTCCGGTGTTTCCCTCTCCGAGGGAGCCCCCGAAGTAACCATCGATTTGGCCGAGGGCGGCGAATTTAAAGCTAAGGTGGCTGGCCTGATGGTCGCGACCGATGCAGACGTCACGATTAAGAACGGTAAGTTCAATGGCGGTGAGACGGGTGAAGGCGTACGGCTCCAGAACACGTCGGCCACTCTCACCGTTAGCGGTGGTGAGTTTGTCGGCGAGGAAGGTCTGCTCATCATGAATGGCGATGACGAATCTAATGATAACGGGACGCCGCTCGTCACGATCGCTGGCGGCACATTCGGCAATAGTGACAGTAAAATCGGCCTGAGGGTCCAGGAGTCCGCGGCGGATGTCACCATCAGCGGCGGCACCTTCACCGGTGGGAGCGGTATAGCTATCACTGGCGAAGCTGCGGCTACCACCAAGTTTGAGGGCAAGATGACCATCAAGGACGGCGTCAAGATCACCGGCGTGGACGACGGCGTGAGCAATATCGCGAGTGGCTATACGCTCAACATCGAGGGCGGCGATATCAGCTGCACTGGTACTGACGACGGGACCAGCAGCGCTGCCGTCAGCGTTGGCGCCAGCGGCATATGCGTGATCAGCGGCGGCACCATCACCAGCCCCAGCTGGGGTGTGTCCATCCCCTCTGTTACGTTCGGTGAGGAGGAGACTGCTGCTAATCCTCAGCACGGCACGATCACTATCACCGGCGGCACGATCAAGGCCGGCGCTGGCGCGCTGACCATCAACGGCAAGAACGATAACACCAGTTCGATCACTGTTAAGGCTGCCGCCGACGGCACCACTCCCACCCTTGAGGGCGGCGACTGCGGCGCGTACATCGCGGCCGGAAAGCTGAACTTCCAGGGTGGCACTATGACCGGTAAGGCCGGCGTGGTCGTCCGCGGCAGTGCTGATACTGCCGTCACCGGCGGCACCATCACGGCCACCGGCACCGCCGAGGATAAGATCACCGTTGGCGATGCGAAGGATAGCGGGACCGGCGAGCGTTACACTGTCCCCTGCGGCGGCATCGTGAAGGATGCCCCCTATGGTAGCTATACGAATGGTAATGGCGCGGTCACCGTCAGTGAAGACGCCAATATCCAGGCCACCGGCGGCGCGGACGTGGTCGTTGTCAGCGACAAGGGCGAAAAGACGACGGCCAAGGAATTTAACAACAAGTACGGCTCTAGCGGGAGCAGCGGCCAATATGGCGGTATCCCCACTGTCACCGAAGGCACCTTCAACGGCGACGTGAGCGACTTCGTGCAGAGCACGGGTGATAACCGTCCTGCTTCCGCGACTAAGACGGACAAGGACGGCAACAAAACCTACTATGTGGGCAACGATACCGTTAAGGACGCCGCCGCGGAGCTGAAAGAGGGCGACACCCTGACCGTTACCCAAACTCCTACGGATGGCAGTGGTAATGCGCAAAGTCTGCCTCTGGAGACCCCCGAGGACGTGAACGCGAACGTCGAGGTCGAGAAGGGCAATAACAACGCGGATAGCAGCGTCACGGTTGACGGCGAGCAGGCCAAGCCCGGCCAGACCATGGTCAAGCACGGCGACATGACCCACGTGAAGGTCACCCTGGATCCCACGCCCGCCAAGGCTGCCACCTGCACCGAGGACGGCAACCCGGCTTACTGGACCTGCCCGACCTGCGAGATGCACTTCCGTGACCGCGAAGGCAAGGAAGTCCTCCCCGATGCGGAGCTTGTGACGAAGGCCACCGGCCACAAGGACTTCTATTACGAGAAGTCCGCTGCCGGCCACCAGGAGAAGTGCGGCGTGTGCGACGTGTCTGTTGGCCAGTTCGCTGAGCACTCCGAGGCCTGGACCCGTACGGCTGACGGCCACACCAAGACCTGCACCGTGTGCGGCTATGTGATCGTTGAGCAGGCCAAGCACACCTTTGTGAACGGCGTGTGCTCCGTGTGCGGCTACTATGAGAGCACCAGCAGCACCACGCCTCCCACCAGCCCGACGACCAGCCCGACGACGAGCCCCACGACCAGCCCGACGACCAGCCCGACGACCAGCCCCAGCGATCAGCCCACTACGCCTACCAAGGCTGTCGTGACGGCTACGGCGAAGCAGGTCGCGAACGGCATCCAGATCAGCTGGACCAAGCTGGACGGCGCGGACACCTATCGCGTGTACTACCGCATCGCCGGCACCAGCAAGTGGACGGCTATCGGCCACAACAAGAACCTGACCTACACCTGGAAGGGCTACAAGGCCACAAACCCGGACGGCAAGAAGTTCGAGTTCGCGGTCCGTGGCTGCAAGACGGAGAATGGCAAGAACAGCCTGATCGAAACTGCGACCTACAAGGCCAGCAGCGCGGTCCAGTTCGTGAAGACCCCCACCGTGACGGTCAAGCAGGCCGCCAAGGGCATCACCATCAGCTGGACGAAAGTCGCGGGTGCTGACACCTACCGCGTGTACTACAAGACTGCGGGCGGCGCCTGGAAGGCCATCGGCCACAACAAGAACCTGACCTACACCTGGAAGCACGGCACGGTCGGCACCAGCTACCAGTTCACGGTCCGTCCGTGCACTGTCAAGGGTACCACCAAGACTGTGTTCGGCACTGGCTACAACACCAGCAAGACCATCAAGTACGCGAAGTAAGAAACCAATAACGGAATCCCCCGGTCGAAAGACCGGGGGATTTTTTTGGTGTCTCTCCCCCAGTCTCGTCGGCGCTCGCACGGCTAGGCCGGGATTCGCCGCAAGCGGCAAATCCCGGATAGCCAGCGGCGCCTCCTTTCCCCACGCGACAAGCGTGCCGCGTGGGGACCCCGGATGATTGCGCTGACAGCCCCCTCGTCAGAGGGGGCCTCTGAATAAGGTAGGGGATTTAAATATCTCTCCCTCAGTCGCCGTCAGAGACGGCGACAGCCCCCTCGTCAGAGGGGGCCTTAGAAATAAGGAAGAGGATATGAATCGTCTCTACCCCAGTCAGCGCCAAAGCGCTGACAGCCCCCTCGTCAGAGGGGGCCTTTTATAAAGGGAAATTCATTAAAAAAAGCCTCCCTCTGACGAGGGAGGTGGCGCGGCGTGAGCCGCGACGGAGGGAGAGAAATGTTAAAATCTCACGCGTCGCCGCTGCCAGCGGCGACACCACTATAGCCGGAGACGCTGCTTTTCACCGCTCGGTCGATACACTCGCACACGCTGTAAAAATCCCGGTCTATGTCCAGGTTTGAGAAACGCAGCACACGCAACCCCTGCATTTCCAGCGCACGGGTGCGGGCTGTGTCATGCCTGCGCTGTTCCGGTGTATAGTGCCCGCCGCCATCCAGTTCGACAACAAGGCGTCCTCTGGCGCAATAGAAATCCGCAACGTAGTTGCCCAGGGGCTTTTGGCGCTGGAAGCGCAAGGGGTAGCCGCGCAGGAAGTCGTACCAGAGCTTTCGCTCCCACGGCGTCATGTTACTGCGAAGTTTTCTGGCGAAAGGGATGTTTGATTTGTTGTAGGGTTTCACTTATCTGTCTCTCCCTCAGTCAGCGCGGAGCGCTGACAGCCCCCTCGTCAGAGGGGGCCTCTGAATAAGGTAGGGTGATTTAAATATCTCTCCCTCAGTCAGCGCCGATGGCGCTGACAGCCCCCTCGTCAGAGGGGGCCTCTGAATAAGGTAGAGGATTTAAATATCTCTCCCTCAGTCGCCGTCAGCGGCGACACCACTTATTTCCCGTCTACTTTTGCCTGGACCTTGATGGGCAAACCGTAAAGGTTGATGAAGCCCTGGGAATCCTTCTGGTCGTAATCGCTCTCGCCAAAGGTAGCGAGGGATTCGGAGTAGAGGCTGTAGGGGCTCCAGACCCCGGCGTTTATCATGTTCCCCTTGTAGAGCTTCAGCCGGACCTTGCCCGTGACCCGCTCCTGGGTCTTGTCCACAAACGCGCTCAGCGCCTCCCGCAGGGGGGTGAACCACTGGCCGTTGTACACCAGCTCCGCGAACGTTATCGCCAGCCGCTGCTTTTCGTGGGCCGTCATTTTGTCCAGGCACACGCTTTCCAGCACGCTGTGGGCCTTGTACAGGATGGTCCCGCCCGGGGTCTCGTACACGCCCCGGCACTTCATGCCCACCAGCCGGTTCTCCACGATGTCTAAGAGCCCCACGCCGTTGGCCCCGCCCAGCTCGTTCAGTTTCAGGATTATCTCTTTCGCGCTCATTTTTTGCCCGTCCAGCGCCACGGGTACGCCCTGCTCAAATTCCAGCGTGACGTACGTGGGCTTGTCCGGGGCGTTGATCGGGCTGACGCCCATTTCCAGAAAGCCCGGTTTTTCGTACTGCGGCTCGTTGCCGGCGTCCTCCAGGTCCAGCCCCTCGTGGCTCAGGTGCCACAGGTTCTTGTCCTTGGAGTAGTTCGTCTCCCGGTTTATCCGCAGGGGCACGTGGTGGGCCTCGGCGTAGTCGATCTCCTCCTCCCGGCTCTTCAGCTCCCACTCCCGCCAGGGGGCGATGATGGGCATGTCCGGCGCGAAGTGCTTGATGGCCAGCTCGAAGCGCACCTGGTCGTTGCCCTTGCCTGTGCAGCCGTGGACGATGGCGTCCGCGTGCTCGCGCTTGGCGACCTCCACCAGCCCCTTGGCAATGCAGGGGCGGGCGTGGCTGGTGCCCAGCAAATATTCCTCGTACACCGCCCCGGCCTTCATGGTGGGGATGATGTACTCGTTCACGTACTCGTCCGTCAGGTCCAGCACGTAGAGCTTGGACGCGCCGGTTTTGAGGGCCTTTTCCTCCAGGCCCTCCAGCTCGTCCGCCTGACCCACGTTCCCCGCCACGGCCACGACCTCGCAGCCGTTGTAATTTTCCTTCAGCCAGGGGATGATGACCGACGTGTCCAGCCCGCCGGAGTAGGCCAGGACCACTTTTTTGATCTTGCTTTTATCCATGGTATTCTCCTGTGTTTCATCCGAAGATGAATAATTATGCAGTTATTATAGGCCCAGCACAAGCCGCTGTCAAGTCAAAAATCGAACAGCGTCATCTGGCTTTCCTCGGGCAGATCGCCGAAAGCGCCCATGCGCTTGAGCACGTCGATGTGGGCGGAGCTGACCTTGGGACAGAGGGAGGAAAGTTCCTCGATGGAGACGAATTTCCGCCCGCCCTGCCGTGCCCGGGCCAGGTCCTGGGCCGCCGTGTCCCCCAGGCCGGAGATGGCCACGAATGGCAGGCGCAGGCGCTTGTCCCCCTCGGGGGTGAACAAAAACGGGTCCGAGGCGTACAGGTCGATGGGCGCGAAGTCGAAGCCCCGCATGTAGAACTCGTAGACCATTTCCATGGTGGTGGCCAGGTCCTGTTCCTTGGCGGTGGCGTTGGGGTCGGAGCGTATTTCTTTCAGCTTTGCCTTCACCCGGCCCGCGCCGCCGGTCATGAGCTCCGCATCGAAGCCGTCCTTGCGGCTGCGGCGGTAAAAGAGCGCGGAGTAAAACGCCAGGGGTTCGTGGACCTTGTACCACGCGATGCGAAACGCCATCAGCACATACGCCACCGCGTGGGCCTTGGGGAAGAGGTACTCGATCTTGCTGCAGGAGTCAATGTACCACTGGGGCACGCCGTGGCTCTTCATCTCGCCGATCTGTTCCTCGGTCAGCTGCTTGTTCTTCTTGCGCACGTTCTCCATGCTCTTGAAGGCCGTGTTGGCGTCGATGCCGACGCTCATGAGGTAGATCATGATGTCGTCGCGTGCGCCGATGGTCTCCGATACCTTGGCCGTGCCGGATTTAATGAGGTCCTGGGCGTTGCCCACCCACACGCCGGTGCCGTGGGAATAGCCCGACAGGCGCACCAGCATGTCGAACTTGTCCGGCTTGGTGTCCACCAGCATCTGCCGGGTGAAGCTGGTGCCGAACTCGGGGATGCCGATGGAGCCGGTCTGGCCGATGATGGGGTCGTCCTCGGGCAGACCCAGCGCCTTGGGCGACGTGAACAGGCTCATGGTCTCCGCGTCGTCCAAGCGTATTTTTTTCGCGTCCGTGTTCGTCAGCCGCTCCAGCATGTTTATCATGGTGGGGTTATCGTGGCCCAGCTCGTCCAGCTTGAGCAAATAGTCCTCCATGAAGTGGTATTCCAGGTGCGTCGTGATGATGCCGGTGTCCGCGTCGTCCGCCGGGTGCTGCACCGGGCAGAAGTCCGTCACGTCCATGTCCTGGGGTATAATGACCAGCCCGCCGGGGTGCTGGCCGGTGGTGCGCTTCACGCCGGTGATGCCCTGGGCCAGTCGGTTCATCTCCGCCTGGTTGAAGATCAGGCCCCGCTGCTCGGCGTATTTTTTCACGTAGCCGTAGGCGATCTTGTCCGCGATGGTGCCCACGGTGCCGGCCTTGAACACGTGGTCCGCGCCGAAGAGCGTCTTGGTGTACGCGTGGGCGTTGGCCTGGTACTCGCCGGAGAAGTTCAGGTCGATGTCCGGGACCTTGTCGCCCTTGATGCCCAGGAACGTGGCGAAGGGGATGTCGAAACCCTCCTTGCGCATTTCCCGGCCGCACTTGGGGCAGAGCTTGTCCGGCATGTCCGCGCCGCAGCCGTAGCCCTTGCCGGAGGCAAAGTCCGTGTAATAGCAGCCGGGGCAGAGATAGTGGGCCGGCAGGCTGTTCACCTCCGTGATGCCCGCCAGATAGGCCACCAGGCTGGACCCCACGCTGCCACGAGATCCCACCAGGTACCCATGGGCCAGGGAGTCCGCCACCAGCTTCTGCGCGGACATGTAGATCACATCGAAGTGCCGGCCCAGGATGGTGTTCATCTCTGTCTCCACCCGCTCTTTGACGATGGGGTCCGGCTCGGGACCGTAAAGCTCCCGGAGCTTGCCGTACACCAGATCCTTCAGCTGTCCGGCGGAGTTTTCGATGACCGGCGGGTAGAGCCGGTGCTCCGGCAGCAGGTCCACCGTGTCGTCTATGCTGTCCGCGATTTTATTGGTGTTGGTCACCACGACCTCGAAGGCCCGGTCCTCGCCCAGGTAGGCGAACTCCTCCAGCATCTCCTCCGTGGTGCGGAAGTAAAGGGGCATCTGCTTGTCCGCGTCGGCGAAGCCCCGGGCGTTTTGCAGCACGTGCCGGAATATCTCGTCCTCCGGGTCCAGGAAGTGGGCGTCACCCGTGGCGCACACGGGCTTGCCCAGCTCGTCCGCCACAGCCAGCACCTTCCGGTTCAGGTCCCGAAGCTGCTCCTCGTTTTTGACCATGCCGTTTTCCACCATGAAGGCGTTGTTGGCCAGGGGCATGATCTCAAAATAGTCGTAAAATTCCCCGATACGCCGCAGGGCCTTGATGCCCTGATGTCGGGCCACCGCCTGGTAAAACTCCCCCGCCTCGCAGGCCGTACCCACCAGAAGCCCCTCCCGGTGCTCCATGAGCACGCTCTTGGGGATGATGGGGACCTTGTGGAAGTGCTGCAAATGGCTGATGGAGATGAGCTTGTAGAGGTTTTTCAGCCCCGTCCGGTTCTTCACCAGCAGGGAGATATGCCGGGTGCGTGGCCGCCGGCCAGAGCTCGACCGTAGCTTCCGGCACACGCCGTTCACGTCGCCGAGGCGCTTTGCGCCCTTCTCGGCCAGCATGGGCAGGAACTTGGCCAGTATCCGCCCGCACACCAGCGCGTCGTCGCTGGCCCTGTGATGGTTGAAGCTGGGCAGACCCAGCCGGTCGGATACCATGTCCAGCTTGTACTTGCGCAGGTCCGGCAGCAGCGCCAGGGAGAGGGGCATGGTGTCGATGTACAGCGGGTCAAAGTCCCGGCCCATACGCCTTGCCGCGCCCTCCACGAAGCCCACGTCGAACTCCGCGTTGTGGGCGCACACCGGCCTGTCGCCCACGAAATCCAGAAACGCCCCCACCGCCTCGGCCTCCGAAGGCGCGTCGAACACGTCCCGGTCCGTGATGCCCGTCAGCTTTTGAATGTCCTCGGGAATGGGTCGTTCTGGGTTAACATAAGTTTGAAACCGCTCGCCCGGTTGTCCATTTTTGAATACCACCGCGCCGATCTCCGTGATACGGTCTGTCTGGTCATAAAGCCCGGTAGTCTCCAGATCGAAGGCCACATACTCTCCGTCCAGCGGCCCGTCGCCGGGACCGTGTACGGCGGCGCTTTCGTCCAGGTCATTTACATAATATCCCTCCATGCCATAAATGACCTTGATGCCCTTGGCGGCTTTGGAGGCGGCCGGGAAAGCCTGGGCCACCCCGTGGTCCGTGATGGCGATGGCGGGCATGCCCCAATAGGCCGCCCGCTTGATGGCCGCGCCCACGTCAGTCAACCCGTCCATGACGGACATCTGGGTATGCAAATGCAGCTCCACCCGTTTTTGCGGGGCGTTGTCCGGCCGGGCCTCTTTGGCCGGGGCGAGCTGGATATGCCGGGGCTCCAGCTCCGGCTCCTTGCTGAAATTGTTGAATTTCATGCCGCCGGACACGGTCAGCCACATGCCCTCGGATATCTTGTCCAGAATGGACTGGTCTTCGTCCTTGCCGATGAATTTGGACGCCCGGATGCTGCCGGTGCCGTCGGTCATGTCGAATTGGAGCACCGTAGCCCCCAGCCGCTGGACGGGGCGGCTGTCCACGGCGAACACCCGGCCCGTGACCACCACGGACTTCTGCTCCGGTCCAGCCTCGGACATGGGGATGGGTTTTCCCTTGATGGCCTTGCCCATCAGGACCTTGCCGCCGCTGCCGCTATTGGACCCGCCGCCGGTTTTTGCGGCGGCTGGCTTCGCCTCCGCCTGGGGCCAGGACGCCTCGATCTTTACCTCCCGCAGGCCGAACTCCCCCGCGATGGCCCATTCCAGAGCCGATATCTCCGCCGGGGCGGGCATGGCGGAAAACAGGGCCCGCACGGTCATACCCGTCCGCTCCCTGTTCACCGTGGCGTCCTGGACGAACACCTGGCCCAGGTTGCCGTAGCTCTTATCCACCCCCGCGCAGCAGGGGAACATGTCTAAAATGGGTATCTTGTCCAAGGCTCGCTCTCCGTTATGTACCTTCTATCAGTTCCAGCAGCCCGTCCAAAAGCTCGCTCTCCGGCACCTTTGTCCGGACCACCTGCCCCTTGACGAAAAGGCTCCCGAACCCCTTGCCGCCGGCGATGCCGAAGTCTGCCTCCCGTGCCTCGCCGGGGCCGTTGACCTCGCAGCCCATGACCGCCACGGTGATGTCCCTATCCAGCCCGGACAGCCGTTCCTCTACCTTTTTGGCGAGGCTTATCAGGTCAATTTGCGTCCGCCCGCAGGTGGGGCAGGATACGAACCGGACCCCGCCTTTCTTAAGCCCGCAGGCCCGCAATATGGCCAGACCCGCCCGGACCTCCTCTGCCGGGTCCGCTGTCAGGCTGACCCGTATCGTATCCCCGATGCCCTCCATGAGAAGCGTTCCGATGCCCACAGCGGAATTGACCAGCCCGCCGTAGCTTGTCCCGGCCTCGGTGACGCCCACGTGCAGCGGGCAGTCGAACCGCTCCGCCGCCAGCCGGTACGCCGCCACGGTGAGGGACACGTCCGACGCCTTCACGGACAGGGCCACGTTTTCAAAGCCCAGGCTGTACAGCGCCTCCAGCTCCCCCTCCGCGCTGTCTGTCAGCGCCTGGGCCGTGGGGCCGCCGTACTTTTCCAGCAGCCGCTTTTCCAGCGACCCGGTGTTCACGCCAATGCGAATGGGGATGCCCCGGTCTCGGCACGCGTCGGCCACGGCCCGGACCCGGTCTTTGGAGCCGATGTTGCCCGGATTGATGCGCACCGCGTCCACGCCGGCCTGAGCGGCCAGTATGGCCAGCCGGTGGTCGAAGTGGATGTCCGCCACCACGGGCATAGGCGCCTGGGCCATGATGGTCCTGAGCGCCAACGCCGCCGCCTCGTCGGGCACCGCGACTCGGATGATGTCGCACCCGGCGGCTTTCAGCTGCCGCATTTGCGCCAGCGTGGCCTCGGCGTCCCTCGTGTCCGTGTTGCACATGGACTGGACCGTCACGGCCGCGCCGCCGCCCACGGGCACGCCGCCCACGAATATTCTTCTTGTCTCGTCCCGTTTCATCCCGTCCGCACGATCCTCGCTATGTCGTTGAACATCACGTATACCATCAGCCCCATGAGCAGCACCAGCCCCGCCGTGTTGACGTAGCCCTCGTACTTGGGGTCGATCTTGTGCCCCAGCAGCTTTTCCGCTATGGACGTGACCAGCAGGAAGAAGATACGCCCGCCGTCCAGCGCCGGGATGGGCAGCAGGTTCATCACCGCCAGGTTCACCGCGATGAACGCCGCCAGATACACCACGTTCAAAATGCCGTCCGCCACCGTGGGGGAGGACGTGCCCACCTCGGCCATCATGTCCACCACGCCCACCACGCCGGACATCTCTTTGACGCTGGCCGCGCCGGTGACCAGATCCGTCAGCCCCAGGCGCACCATGCGCACAAAGTCCAGCGTGCTGTACCAGGAATATTTGAGCGTCGCCAGCGGACCCGCCTCCTGTGCGGCGAAGTAAAGCCCGTAGCGCATGACCTTTTCCCCGGTGTCCGGGTCCGTGTACTCCCGCAGGGTCATGGGGTAGTCGTTCAGCCGTATCTTATGCCCGTCCCGTATCAGCACGATGTCGGCGTCGCCGCCGCCTCTGCCACGGGCCAGATAGGTGGCCACGTCGCTGGAAAAATAAATGCGCTCGCCGTTGATCTTATAAAACGTGTCGCCCACCATCAGCCCGTCGGCGGACTCATAGGGGCAGCCCTCCATGAAGTCGGTGATGGTGGGCGGGATGAAGGCCGCCGACTGGGACAGGCACACGATCACCAGCACGAACCCCAGCAGGAAGTTCATGCACGCCCCCGCCGCGAGAATAATGAGCCGTTTCCAGGCCGCCGCGTTGGAGAAGGCCGCCGGGTCGTCGGAGCCGCCGTCCTCGCCCTCCATGGCGCAGAACCCGCCGATGGGCAGCAGCCGCAGGCTCACCTGGGTGCCGCTTTTCGTGTCCTTGTGCCACAGCAGCGGCCCCATGCCCATGGAAAATTCCAGCACCCGCACCCCGCAGAGCTTCGCCGCCACAAAGTGGCCGAACTCGTGGATGCCGATGAGCACGCCGAAGATCAATATGGCAAAGAGTATATAAAGAGCTGTCATACTATCCCTTTCCCGCGCCGTTGCGCTGGAAACAGTTTATGCGAAATTAAGCGAACTTATCGTTGCAGGACCAAACGTCTTGCCTCGTCGTCCGCCGCCAGAATATCGTTCAGGGTCGGGTCCGGCACATTGGGCGCCCGTTGCACCGCCTCCGCCACCCGGTCGTATATCTCGTTATAGCCGATCTTGCCGCCCAGAAACAGCGCCACCGCCGCCTCGTTGGCGGCGCTCATCACCGCCGGCGCCAGCCCGCCAAGCCGGGCGCAGTCCATCGCCAGGGCCAGACAGGGCGTTTTCTCCAGATCGGGCGCTTCAAAGGTCATGTCCCTCATGCGCCAAAAGTCCAGCCGCTCATAGGGCGACGGTACCCGCTCCGGCCAGGTCATGGCGTACTGGATGGGCAGTCCCATGTCCGGCACGGCCAGCTGGGCCAGCACCGTCCCGTCCACCAGCTCCACCATGGAGTGTATCACGCTTTGCGGGTGGACCACCACCTGAATGTCGTCCGGCGTCACGGCGAACAAATGCATCGCCTCGATAAATTCCAGGCCCTTGTTCATCATGGTCGCACTGTCCACGGATATCTTGGCCCCCATGTGCCAGTTGGGGTGCTTCACCGCCTGTTCCGGCGTGACGGCGGCGGTCTGCGCCCTTGTCCAGCCCCGGAATGGCCCGCCCGAGCCGGTGAGCAGGATTTTATGAAGCTGGTCCCGCCGGCCTTCCAGACATTGGAAAATGGCGGCGTGCTCCGAGTCCACTGGCACGATCTGGGCTCCCTTATCCGCCGCCGCCTTCATGACGATGCTGCCGGCGCAGACCAGCGTCTCTTTATTCGCCAGACATATGCGCTTTTTCTGGGAAATGGCGTCCAGGGTGGGCCGCAGCCCCACGGAGCCGGACACCGCCGTCACCACTGCCTCAGCGTCCGTCAGCGCCGCCGCGTGGCGCAGGCCGTCCATCCCCTCGCCAATGTCTATATCCATGTCCGCCACGGCCACCCGCAGGTCCGCCGCGGCTTTTTTGTCGTACACGGCCGCGTAGGCGGGCTTGAATTTTCTGATCTGTTCTTCCAACAGGCCCACGCTCTTTTGCGCGGTCAGGGCCGCGACGCGCACGCCCAGCCGCTCCGCCGCGGCCAGGCTTTGCCGCCCGATGGACCCGGTGGAGCCCAATATGGATACCGAATGGATCATGCCTCGTTTTCCCCCACGTCGCCGTAACGGCGCTCACGATTTTGATAGGCGGCGATAGCATTGTCAAATTCTTTCTCGTCAAAGTCCGGCCAGAGCACGTCGGAAAAATAAAATTCCGCGTAGGCGCACTCCCACAGCAAAAAATTGGAGATACGCTTTTCCCCGCCGGGGCGAATGAGCAGGTCCGGGTCAGGGATATTCCCGCCCCACATATAGCTTCCGAACACCTGTTCATTAAGCTCCGGGCAGCCGTCCGCCGCCCAGCGCTTTGCCGCCCGGACGATCTCATCCCGGCCGCCGTAGTTCAGGCATATGTTCACCTGGGCCCCGGTGTAGACGCTGGACCAGTCCATACACTCCCGGCAGAGCCGTTGCAGCTCCGGCGCGAAGGGTGCCAGGTCCCCGAAGATGCAAATGCGCACCTTTTCCTTTTCCAGGTCCCGCAGCGCCTGACGCAGGTATTTTTCCAACAGGCTCATGATGCCCGCTACCTCGTCGGCGGGCCGCTTCCAGTTTTCCGTGGAGAAGGCGTACACGGTCAAATATTCCACGCCCAGCTTCTGGCAGTACCGGGCAGCTTTGCGAAAGCTGTCCGCCCCGGCGGAATGGCCCGCCGAGCGGGGCAGGCCCCGACGCTTGGCCCAGCGGCCGTTGCCGTCCATAATAACGGCGATATGGCGGGGGAGTTTGGAAGACTCTCCCGCCACAGCGTTGCGTTTCAGGGGGCTCATATGGCGAACAGCTCTTTTTCCTTGGCCTCGGTGAGCTTGTCGATGTCCTTGATGTTGTCGTCGGTCAGCTTCTGCAG